>NZ_JBEOYO010000007.1:146202-310740 GCF_040297125.1 Streptomyces sp. NPDC001868
CGCCTCATAGCTCGGGGATGAGTGTGATCGGGCGGGTGCGGGTCGTGAGTGGTTGCTCGCGCCGTTCCTCGCGCCCCTGCGGGGGGCCGCCTGCGAGGGTCGCCTGAGGGGGCTACCGGGGCGTTCGGGGGAGTTGTGGGGCGGTTACTCTCGGGTCATGAGTCGTCCTCCTACCTTCGCCCCGCCCGCCGGTGCCACGGCGCGTCTGTTGCGTACCCCTCGTGGGGAGTTCGCCGTGATCGAGGCAGGGACGGCGGTGAAGGGGACCGTGCTGCTCGTGCCGGGGTTCACGGGGAGCAAAGAGGACTTCATCGCGTTGCACGCGCCGTTGGCCGAGGCAGGGTACCGGTCGGTGGCGGTGGACGGGCGTGGGCAGTTCGAGAGCCCGGGGGCCGAGGACGACGAAGCGCCGTACGCGCAGGCGGAGTTGGCGAAGGATCTGCTCGCCCAGGCGGAGGCCGTGCGCGACGGCACCCCCCTGCACCTCGTCGGCCACTCCCTCGGCGGCCAGATCTCCCGCGCCGCCCTGCTGCTGGACGCGTCCCCCTTCGCCTCGCTCACCCTGATGGCCTCGGGGCCCGCCCAGATCTCGGCCGGCCAGCAGGAGCGCGTGAAGCTGTTGCGGGACGCCCTGGCCGTGATGACCATGGAGCAGGTGTGGGACGCCATCCAGGCGATGGACGCGCCGGAGCCGGAGGAGACCGAGACGGGCGCCCTCGACGAGGGTCTCGACGACCGCGCCGACCTGCGCCGCCGCTGGCTCGCCACCAGCCCCGCCCAGCTCATCGCCACCGGCCGCCAGCTCTGCGCGGAACCCGACCGCGTCGCCGAACTCGCCGCCGTGGACCTGCCCAAGCACGTCCTGTCCGGCGAACGCGACGACACCTGGCCGATCCCGGTCCTCGACGACATGGCCGTACGGCTGAACGCCCACCGCACCGTCATCCGCGACGCCGAGCACTCCCCCAACACCGACCAGCCGAAGGCGACGGCGGACGCCCTCATCGGCTTCTGGGACGGGACCGCCCGCCGATCAGCGGCAGGATGAGCCGCCAAAGCCCCTAGTACTGCGCCCGCAGGTGCTCCCAGAACCCGTCCCGCAGGGCCCGTCTCAGGTCCGCCTGCCCCCGCAGCGAGTACTGGAGCAGCCCCTCCGCCTCGATGAGCAGGTCCTGGTCGACGGAGCCGGGGAGGTACGGGTGGCCGTGGAGCAGCTCCTGCAGGGTCTCCCGGCCCCGGGCTGCGAGCCACTTCGCGGCGATCTGGGCGCCGACGAAGCGGACGTCCTCACGGGTGGGACGGGCACCGCTCGGGGCGTCGTAGGTGGCGGCGGCCCGCCGTGACACGTACGGCTTGAAGAAGTCGAGGTCGAAGGTCCGCTGGCTGTCGACCTCCCAGAGCAGCGGTTCGGCCTGGTTGCGGCCCTCGGGCGCCTCGATGCCCCAGAGATGGACCCGGGCCCCGTAGCCCTGCGCGGCCTCGACCGCCGAGACCAGGTCCTCGTCGCCGCCGATCAGAGCCGCGTCGCTGATCGCGCGATGCCGGGCCAGTGACTCCAGGTCGGTGCGGATGAGGGAGTCGACGCCCTTCTGCTGGTTGTTGGCGTTGAGGTTGCCGAGCCGTACCTTCACGTCCGGCAGTTCGGCGATCGACTGCTGTTCCGCCGTATGGATGCGGCGGCGCGCCCCGTCGTACCAGTAGACCCTCAGCAGCCGGCTGTCCGCGAAGATCGTGCGCGCCTTGTCGATCAGCGCGTCGATCAGCCCCTCGGCGTCGAGGTCGAAGGACCGCCGGTCCTCCGTCCCCGCAGCCAGCCGTCCCACGGCCGCGTACAGATATCCCGCATCGACGAAGATCGCGTGGGTCGAGGGTGTCTTCGCCACCTCGGCGAGCATGCGGTGCAGCAGCTCGTTCGTACGGTCGATGCGGGCGCCGAGCGCCGTGAGGTCGTCGTTCATCGCTTCCATTGTCCCGGCGGTCACGCTGCGAACACAACCGGTCCCAATCAGTCTTCCTGCCTGCCGGTAGACATACCCCCCACACCACTTACCGGCTAGTAATTAGCTTCTCGAAAATTTTCCTTAGCGTAAGGAATGTTTGTAACATGCATACCGTTGACTCCATATGGAACACGGGCACCGATGACCCGCGAACCAGCACCAGTAGTTCTCCTCAGGAGGATGACCAGACGAAGGGAGAAGCCCTTGCGCTTCGAAATCCTGCGACTCGACGATGTCAGCGGCACGCCCGTGGACAGCACCGTCGTGGAAGCCGCCTCCGTCAACCGGATCGTGCAGCAGGCCGCCGCCATCGGGCAGCGCCTCTGGATCCGCCCGGCCGACGTGACCGCCTCGTAGTACGCGGATCCGTTCACGCTTCGGAGCCCCGTACGGCACGACGCCGTACGGGGCTCCGCTACGTCCCGGGCCGAACGGCCCGATCCCGGGCTAGGCGCCCTGTACGACTTGGGTGACGCCGTTGATGATCTGCTGCACGGCGATCGCGGAGAGCATCATGCCCGCGAGCCGGGTCACCAGCACCACACCGCCGTCCTTGATGACCCGGATGATCAGCAGCGAGTACCGCATCGTCAGCCACAGCACCACGTGGATCGCCAGGATCGCGGCCCACACGGACACCTGACCGGCCACCCCGTCCGCCTTCTGCACCGCCAGGATCACCGACACGATCGCACCGGGCCCGGCCAGCAACGGCATCCCCAGCGGCACGAGCGCGACGTTCACGTCCTTCGTCTGCTTCGGCTCGTCCGTCTTGCCGGTCAGCAGATCGAGCGCGATCAGCAGCAGGAGCAGTCCGCCCGCGATCATCAGCGCGGGGACCGACACATGCAGGTAGTCCAGGATCTGGTGCCCCAGCAGCCCGAAGACGGTGATCACGCCACCGGCCACGCATACGGCCTGAAAGGCCATCCGCTTCTGGGTGCGTGCGGGTCGCCCGGCGGTGAGACCGAGAAAGATCGGCGTGATCCCGGGAGGATCCATGATCACGAAGAGGGTGAGGAAGAGGGAACCGAAGACGGCGAGATCGAACACGGGGGTGCCTTGCGAGAGTGGAGAGCTACAGAAAGAGGGCAGCCCACGGTCGAGAACCACTGTGGGCAGTCGTTCCGCAGGACGGAACATATGCGTTCCGCAGGGCGGAACATGTGGGCACAGCCGGCAGACGCCGGGTGCCGAACAAAGCCAAGGGACAGCTAGACGATCCCGCCGGTCCCCGGGACGGGAAACGCCCCCGTGGCCCGCCGCGTGATCTCCCCGTACACCTCGGGGTCGGTCGTGTACTCGCCGAGCACGCAGGTCTTGCGGCTGCCGTGGTAGTCCGAGGACCCGGTGGTGAGCAGCCCCAGCTCCTTCGCCAGGCCGCGCAACCGGGCCCGGGTCGCCGGGTCGTGCTCCATGTGGTCGACCTCGATGCCGTCGAGCCCGGCGGTGGCCAGCTCGGCGAGGGCGGACTCCGGTACGGTCCGGCCGCGCTTGACGGCGGCGGGGTGGGCGAAGACGGCAACGCCGCCGGCGCCCTTGATCAGCCGGATGGCCTCGAAGGGGTCGGTCTCGTGCTTCGCGACATAGGCGCGGCCGCCGTCGGCGAGCCACTGCTCGGTGAAGGCGTCGCTCACGGTCGGGACGACGCCGAGTTCGACGAGGGCGGTGGCCACGTGCGGGCGCCCCACGGAACCGCCGGCGGCGATCCGCGCGACCTGGTCCCAGGTCACCGGCACACCCAGCTCGTTCAGCTTGGCGATCATCCCCCGGGCCCTCGGCACCCGGTCGTCCCGGACCAGCTCGCGCTCGGCGAGCAGCTCGGGCTCCTCGGGGTCGAACAGGTAGGCGAGCATATGCAGGCTGACGCCGTCGAGGCGGCACGACAGCTCGGCGCCGGTGACCAGCGTGAGCCCCTCCGGCAGCGCGGCGATCGCCTCGGCGTGCCCGCGTGTCGTGTCGTGGTCGGTCAGGGCGACGACGTCCAGCCCGGTCGCCCGCGCCTTCCGCACCAGCTCGGCCGGGGTGTCCGTACCGTCGGAGGCGGTGGAGTGGCAGTGCAGATCGATACGCACGACTCGGACTCCAGGCGCGAAGGAAACGGAAGCGGACGCTCAAGGGTAGCGCGATTCCGAACCGCTTCTGTCACACCCGAAACCTGGGGGCGCCCCCTACACGGGGGGGTGCAAGGCCGCGCCCCACAGGTCGGGAGGTTCGGTCGGATCGGCGGCTTCCGGCCGGTGGGGGTTGGTCGCGCAGTTCCCCGCGCCCCTGGAGGGCTTGCCCCCTGGCACCAGAGGCGCCCTACGGCTCCAGGATCCGTGGCGAAAGCGCACCGCACGGCAGCAGCTCCACCTCCGCCCCCGCGTCCCGCAGATCCGTCAGCACCAGCTCGTCGTACATCAGCAGCCCCGTCTGTTCGGGCCACACGATCGCCCACAGCCACAGCCCGAGCGCCTCCCCCGCGAAGACCGCGCGGTCGTCCGGCGTGCCGGTGACATGCCACAGCGGTGTCGGCCGTCCGGCGGCGAGCACCTTCGCCTGGGGCGGCTTCTCGACGCTCAGATACGGCCCGGGGTCGGGTCCGTCGATGCCGGCGTACCGGGAGCCGAGGCCGACGCCGAGTTCCTCCGCGATCAGGACGAGTTCGCCCACGCCCCCGAGCGGGCCGGGCCCGGAACAGGCCACGGCGGTGGCGCGTCCGCCGCTGCGGTCGTCCCCGGCGAAGGCGGCGCCCGTGAACAGCCAGCCCACGGGCAGCGGCCACGGCATCCAGACCGGCACCTTGGCACGGTGCACCACCACGCTGAGGGCCTCGACGCTGGGCGGGATCACGGGCTGCAGCGGGTGCACCGTCCCGTGCACGGCGCACTGCCAGGAGTCGGCAAAGAGGCCGGGAGCCCTGACCCGGCCACCACACTTCGGGCAACTGGGTTCGCCCCTCATAGGGCCCAACGGTCCTCCCCGTGCTTCGTCGCGTCAAGGACGATCACCCGTCCGGCGTGTGCGCGTCACATTCCGCGCACGCACGCCGGTCTCCGGGCGACGGACGGCCCGTCGGACCGACCAACGGAATCAACTACCCACACGGCCAAGGGAAGCGGTGGTTTTCGGCCAGCCGCCGAGCGCCCTCCGGTCACGCATGGGGTGCCGTCCGTCACACGGGGAAGCCGTGCCGGGCCGTCCGGTCAGTCCAGGGGAACCGACTTGCGGACCGGGTCGCGGAGATCCGTCCCGTGGGTGAGCCAGCGCTCCTGGAGGGCCTGGGCGCCGTGCACCCGCTTCCAGGCGGCCTCGTTGGCGGTCATCGGGAGGAGCGGCAGGAACCGTACGGGGTCGGCGGGGGCGTCGAGTTCGAGGTCCTCGACCAGGCCGCCGGACTCGGCGACGAGGACGGAGGTGAAGGGGGCGCCGGGCCAGAGCGGGCCACCCACGTCGAGGGAAGCACCAGGGGCCACGATCACGCCCTCGACCTGCGGTGACGCGGCGAGCACAGCGAGCGGGCGGAGCACCTTGTCGGTGTCGGCGAGGCCGTGCCGCACGGACAGGACGAGCTCGGCGCGGGGCCCCTTGACGGGGTCGGCGAGGACCGCGGTGGGGTCGGCCATCGGCTGGGCGGACATGCCGAGCGTGGCGTAGCGGACGACGTCGCCGTCGGTGAAACGCAGCACCTCGATGCGGTCCGTGCCGAGGAAGGTGACCGCGGCGCGCGCGTCCGGTTCGCCCAGCGCGGTGCGCAAACGGGCCTCCACCAACGGAAGAACATCAGCCATGAGCCGAGCATAGAACTCGTCAGGAACCGGCAAACGGGCGCCTTGACACTTCAGCCGACTGTTACTCTGGGGCGCCGGTCGGGACAGCACGCGGGCAGCACGCAGAAGCCTCGCACTCAAGGCTTCTCACGCCTTCGCGTCCCGGACCGAGAAGACTGACTCCCCTACGGGGAACCCCGAACGGGGTATGGAACGTCCCTTACGGGGGACCGGCCGGAGGAGGTGGGGCTGCGATGGACCGAAGTCGACCTGGCAGTACCACCCGCTCTTCCGCTCGCCGAGTTCCGTAGCTCTTGTCGTAGCCGTAGTTCGCGCTCCGCTGGCTACCACCCTCACTCGCTTCGTGCCGCTTGCCGGTCGTCGCGCATCGGAAGAGCACTTCTTTCCCGTCTTGATCTGAATCGCCGATCAGACGTCACCGGCTCTCACCGGTCGGACGTCGCCTGATCTGAATCAAGCGAAGCTGTCACCGCGACGGTGCGGTGCTCCCCGCTTTGTGGACGTGCCAAACATCCGCAGTCAAAACGTCCCCATTCCGGGTAGTTCCAACCGTCGTCGGCGGCCTTTCGTTGCGAAGGAGCCTGCTCATGTCGATGATCCACAACCTGCGTGCCGCGGTCCGCCCGTCCCGCCCCTCGCGTCTGTCGCTGCGCAAGGACGGCGGCGTGTACGACGCCACGCGTCCGGCGGAGGCGGCGACGGCCGTCGTGGACTGCGCCGTCTACCGCGACGGCGCGCGCGTCACGTTCGAACGCAATCTGACCCCGCACGAGGCGATCCGTCAGGTCCGCCGTGACGGCGGCTTCGTCTGGATCGGTCTGCACGAGCCGTCGGAAGCCGAATTCGCCGGTATCGCCGCCGAGTTCGGGCTGCACCCGCTGGCCGTGGAGGACGCGGTGCACGCGCACCAGCGGCCGAAGCTGGAGCGCTACGACGACACCCTCTTCACCGTCTTCAAGACGATCCACTACGTCGAGCACGACGAACTCACCGCCACCAGCGAGGTCGTGGAGTCCGGCGAGGTCATGTGCTTCACCGGGCGGGACTTCTTCATCACCGTCCGGCACGGCGGGCAGGGCTCGCTCAGGGCGCTGCGTCACCGGCTGCAGGACGACCCGGAGTTGCTGTCCAAGGGCCCCTCGGCCGTGCTGCACGCCATCGCCGACCATGTCGTCGACGGCTATGTGGCGGTCGCGGACGCCGTGCAGGACGACATCGACGAGGTGGAGACGGAGGTGTTCTCCCCCGGGCGCAAGGGCACGCCCCGGGGCACCGACGCCGGCCGGATCTACCAACTCAAGCGCGAGGTCATGGAGTTCAAGCGCGCGGTGCTGCCGCTGGTGCGGCCCATGCAGCTGCTGAGCGAGCGGCCGATGCGGCTGATCGACCCGGACATCCAGAAGTACTTCCGTGACGTGGCCGACCACCTCGCCCGGGTCCAGGAGCAGGTCGTCGGCTTCGACGAACTCCTCAACTCGATCCTCCAGGCGAACCTGGCGCAGGCCTCCGTCGCCCAGAACGAGGACATGCGCAAGATCACCTCGTGGGCGGCCATCATCGCCGTACCGACGATGGTGTGCGGGGTCTACGGCATGAACTTCGACTACATGCCGGAGACGCACTGGAAGTACGGCTACCCGGTCGTCCTCGGCGTCACGGTCGCGCTCTGCCTCGGCATCCACCGCACGCTGAAGCGCAACGGGTGGCTGTAGCCCGGCGGGGCCGGGGGCCTTCGTGGGGGCACGGTTAGGCTGCCCCCATGACCGCCGACTCGCCGGCCTCCGGCTCGCCGACCGCCGACACGCTGCTCGACCGGGCCCTGGTCGAGGAGGCCACCAAGAAGTCCGGGCTCGTCTGGGTGCGGGGGCAGGATGTGCCCTCGTGCGCGCTGTGGCACGTCTGGCACGAGGGTGCGGCGTGTGTGGTCGGTGACGGGCCCGGGGAGCAGCCGTTGCCGGGGCTGGCCGACGGGGGCCCGGCGGTCGTGACCGTCCGCAGCAAGGACAAGGGCGGCCGGCTGGTCAGCTGGGCCGCGAACGTCGTCGAGCTGGCCCCCGGCTCCCCCGCGTGGGAGGCCGCCGTGGGCGAGCTCAAGGGCAAGCGTCTCAACGCCCCCGACGGCGAGGAGATGCCGGCGCGCTGGGCCCGCGAGTGCCGGGTGCTCAGGCTGGAGCCGACGGGGTCGACCCTGCCGCTGCCCGACGGCGACCTGGCGCAGGCACCGGTCGCGACGCCCGCGACGACCCGTCAGCCGATCCCGGCGGGCGTACCCCGGCTGCTCTTCGGGCGCCGCAAGCGGAAGTGATCAGGGGCGGGTTCCCGTTCGTCGGCCGAGCCTTGTTCTGCGCCGCCGGTATCCGACGTCGTGGCTGATCGCCGTTGCGGCGGAGAAAGGGTGAGCGGCAGCGCCGAGCCTTGTTCGGCACCGCCGGAATCCGACGTCGTGGCTGATCGCCGTTGCGGCGGAGAAGGGTGCAGCGGCAGAGACAGGCGAAGCTGCGGAGAAGAGCGACGCGGCTGGGAAAGGCGAGCCGCCGGAGAAGCGCGGGCCGGCGCATTACGACGTCGGCAGCTGCTTGCCGTAGTCCACGACCGACTTCTCGTCCGGTTCCTCCAGCGTGAAGTCCTGGCCCCAGTCGGTGAGGAGGATCGTGCCGGCGTCGCCCGCGCGGACGAGGCGCAGGGGGTAGGGGGTGCCTTCGAGGGAGACGTCGAGGGTGCCGCCGGAGCCCTTGTCGCCGGTGATGCGGATGGTGCGGGTGCCGGACTGCTCGTGGTGGCCCTCCCTGGACAGCGTGCCGTGCAGGGTGAGCAGGCTGTTGAGGAGGACGTCCTTGTCGGTGAAGCCGCTGAAACGCTTGTAGGCGGGGTCCCCGGTCGGCACCTTCACGTACATGCCGTCCAGTTTGTCCGCGGCGGCCGTCTCCGAGTCGCCGTGGTCCTCGCCGCCCTTCTTCCCGGGGTCCTCGTGGTCCCAGAAGTCCGCGTCGGCCTTGAGGAAGAGGTGCTCGCCGACCTTCAGCAGCCGGAAGGTGGAGTCCCCGGACGTCACCGAACCCGTGCCGCCGTCCTCCTTCAGGCGCATGTCCAGCTTGTAGGTCTTGCCGTTGCTCACCACGGCCCCGGACAGCCGGACCGTGTCCGCCGCCGTGGCCGCCGCCTTGGTCGTGCTCTGGATCTTCGCCGGCTCCAGCTTGCCGACCCCGTTGGTGCCCTCGTCGGGATCCTCACCACCGCATCCGGTGAGCCCGAGCCCGCTGACCACGAGGGTGCAGACGGCGCTCACCAGTGCGGCCCTTCGGGTACGGGGAATCACAGTCACAGGCGATGCACCTCTTCGTGGGGAGTCCAGGCGTACCGCAGAGTACCGGGGCTCCCGGCCCACCACGGAGCCAGTCCGTCCGCACCGCTCACCAGGGCATATCCGATCGGGACGGGCTAGCCTGAAGCCCTCCTCGGCGGACAATCCCCTCGCGACGGGAAGGAAAGGGACGGCCCATGGCGGCGGTGGCGCCCCGGATCTTCGTCTCCCACCTCTCCGGTGTCGCCGTGTTCGATCCGAACGGCGACCAGGTGGGCCGCGTCCGCGATCTCGTCGCCATCCTGCGGGTGGGCCGGAAGCCGCCGCGACTGCTCGGTCTGGTCGTCGAACTGTCCACCCGGCGGCGGATCTTCCTGCCCATGACCCGGGTCACCGGCATCGAGTCCGGCCAGGTCATCACCACCGGGGTGCTGAACGTGCGCCGGTTCGAACAGCGGCCCACCGAGCGCCTCGTCTTCGGGGAGCTGCTGGACCGGCGTGTGACCCTCGTCGAGACCGGCGAGGAGGTGTCCGTCCGCGACATCTCGGTCCAGCAGCTGCCGGCCCGCCGGGACTGGGAGATCGACCGGGTGTTCGTCCGCAAGGGCAAGGGCGGGGCGTTCCGGCGGCACAAGGGCGAGACGCTGACCGTGGAGTGGTCGGCGGTCACCGGGTTCTCGCTGGAGGAGAACGGGCAGGGCGCCGAGAACCTCCTCGCCACCTTCGAACAGCTCCGCCCGGCCGACCTCGCCAATGTGCTGCACCATCTCTCCCCCAAGCGCCGGGCCGAGGTCGCCGCCGCCCTCGACGACGACCGGCTCGCCGACGTCCTGGAGGAGCTGCCCGAGGACGACCAGATCGAGATCCTCGGCAAGCTCAAGGAGGAGCGGGCCGCCGACGTCCTGGAGGCCATGGACCCGGACGACGCCGCCGACCTCCTCGCCGAACTCCCGGAGGACGACCAGGAGCGGCTGCTGACGCTGATGCAGCCGGACGACGCGGCGGACGTACGGCGGCTCATGGCGTACGAGGAGAAGACCGCCGGCGGTCTGATGACCACCGAGCCGATCGTGCTGCGCCCGGACGCGACCGTCGCCGACGCGCTGGCCCGGGTCCGCAACGCTGATCTGTCCCCCGCGCTCGCCGCCCAGGTGTACGTGTGCCGGCCGCCGGACGAGACCCCGACCGGCAAGTACCTCGGCACGGTCCACTTCCAGCGGCTGCTGCGGGACCCGCCGTACACCCTGGTCGGCTCGATCCTGGACGACGATCTCCAGCCGCTGGACCCGGAGGCCGCGCTGCGCGCCGTCGCCGGGTTCTTCGCGACGTACGACATGGTCGCGGCGCCGGTGGTCGACGAGAGCGGCTCGCTCCTTGGCGCGGTGACCGTGGACGACGTACTGGACCACATGCTGCCCGAGGACTGGCGGGAGACGGAGTTCCATCTGCACGAGGACGACGTCGACAACGCCGCCGCCGACGACGAGGGGGCCCGCGATGGTTCCTGAGCGGGAAGGGCGCGAAGGGCGTGAGGGACGCCCCGGGGGGCGGGACGGGCGGAGTGCGCGGCGTGAGCGGGCGCACGCGGGCGTGGGCGCCCGGGAGCGCACCTCACCCTCCGGGGCGCCTCCGGGGCATCGCACGCTCTCCGGGGCCACCGCCCGCCCGCGTACGCGTCTCGATCAGCCGCTGCCGCGCCGGACCAGGTTCCTGCCCGAGTGGGACCCGGAGGCCTTCGGGCGGCTCTCGGAGCGGATCGCACGGTTCCTGGGCACCGGGACGTTCCTCGTCTGGATGACCGTCGTCATCATCCTGTGGGTGGTGTGGAACGTCTCCGCCCCGCGCGAGCTGCGCTTCGACAACTACCCCTTCATCTTCCTGACCCTGATGCTCTCCCTGCAGGCCTCGTACGCCGCCCCGCTGATCCTGCTCGCGCAGAACCGGCAGGACGACCGCGACCGGGTCAACCTCGAACAGGACCGCAAGCAGAACGAACGCTCGATCGCCGACACCGAATACCTGACGCGGGAGATCGCCGCGCTGCGCATCGGCCTCGGCGAGGTGGCCACCCGCGACTGGCTGCGCTCCGAGCTCCAGGACCTGGTCAGGGAACTGCACGAGCGCGAAGGCGACGGCGCGCGCGGGACGCGGAGCGTATTCCCGCCGGACCACTCGCGCGGACGTGACATGGGCGACCGCTGACGGGGCTCCCAGGGGCCCCGCGGGTCGCCGTACCATCGTCCTATGGCTACGGAAGACGCGGTGCGTGAAGCACTGTCGACGGTGAACGACCCCGAGATCAACCGTCCCATCACCGAACTCGGGATGGTCAAGTCGGTGGAGATCGGTGCGGACGGAGCGGTCGCGGTCGCCGTGTACCTGACGGTCTCCGGCTGCCCCATGCGGGACACGATCACCCAGCGCGTGACGGAGGCGGTCGCGCGCGTCGAGGGCGTCACCCGCGTCGACGTCGAACTCGACGTCATGAGCGACGAGCAGCGCAAGGAGCTGGCGGGTGCCCTGCGCGGCGGCCAGGCCGAGCGCGAGGTCCCGTTCGCCAAGCCGGGCTCCCTCACGCGCGTGTACGCCGTCGCCTCCGGCAAGGGCGGCGTCGGC
The DNA here is from genome assembly GCF_040297125.1 of Streptomyces sp. NPDC001868. Taxonomy (NCBI): domain Bacteria; kingdom Bacillati; phylum Actinomycetota; class Actinomycetes; order Kitasatosporales; family Streptomycetaceae; genus Streptomyces; species Streptomyces sp. NPDC001868. The sequence continues at coordinate 157,893 of NZ_JBEOYO010000007.1, forward strand.
AAGTCCTCGGTGACGGTGAACCTGGCGGCGGCGATGGCCGCCGACGGCCTCAAGGTGGGCGTCGTCGACGCCGACATCTACGGCCACTCCGTGCCCCGCATGCTGGGCGCCGAAGGCCTGCCCACCCAGGTCGAGAACATGATCATGCCGCCGTCCGCGAACGGTGTGAAGGTCATCTCGATCGGTATGTTCACCCCGGGCAACACCCCGGTCGTCTGGCGCGGCCCGATGCTGCACAGGGCGTTGCAGCAGTTCCTCTCGGACGTCTACTGGGGCGACCTGGACGTGCTGCTCCTCGACCTCCCGCCGGGCACCGGCGACATCGCCATCTCGGTGGCCCAGCTGGTCCCGAACGCCGAGATCCTCGTCGTGACGACCCCTCAGCAGGCGGCGGCGGAGGTCGCCGAGCGCGCCGGTTCCATCGCCGTACAGACCCATCAGAAGATCGTCGGCGTCGTCGAGAACATGGCGGGCCTGCCCTGCCCGCACTGCGACGAGATGGTCGACGTCTTCGGCAGCGGCGGCGGCCAGTCCGTCGCCGACGGCCTCACCCGCACCACCGGCGCCACCGTCCCGGTCCTCGGCTCCATCCCCATCGACGTCCGCCTCCGCGAGGGCGGCGACGACGGCCGCCCCGTCGTCCTCTCCGACCCCGACTCCCCCGCCGGCGCCGCCCTCCGCGCCATCGCGGGCAAGCTGGGCGGCCGCCAGCGCGGCCTGTCGGGCATGAGCCTGGGAATCACCCCGAGGAACAAGTTCTAGGGCACCTGTCGAAGCCTGGGGCCGCCTCTCTGCTTTTAAGGGGCGCGGGGAACCGCGCGAGCAACCACGACGCACCCGCGGCCCCCAACCCACAGAAGCCCCCACGGCGTTGAAGGGCACCGCAGCACAACCCGGCGGTGCCCTTCAAAGCGCTACGCGTACCCCTCGATGTCCTTGATCACGGCGAAGCCAAGCCCGTACGCGCTCATCCCTCTCCCGTACGCCCCCACATGCACCCCCTCCGAGGTCGACCCGGCGAGCACCCAACCGAACTCGGACTCCCGGTAGTGGAACGGGGTGGGCACCCCGTCCACCGGCAGGGACAGCGTCGACCAGTCCTCCCCGCCGAGGTCGTCCGCCAGGACCCAGGCCGTCTCGGTCTGCTGGTCCAGCCAGTCGTCCCGCCGGGTGTGGTCCAGCTGCCCGGGCCAGGTGAAGGACAGCAGCCCGACGCCGGCCAGCCACGCCGCCGAGGAGACCGACGTGGCCTCCAGCACACCCGTACCGTCCGCGCTGCGCCGTACGTCGTTCGCCGCGACGGTCACCACGACCGCGAACCGCTCCTTGACCTCGTCGTCCGACCCGGCGGTGTACTCGTTGCGCACCGAGGGCTCGTCGCCGTGTCCGATCGAACCGTGCTCGACGGCTCCTTCCGCCGACGTACCGACCTGCATCAACCAGCGCGGCCCCGTGAAGGCCTCGTCGAGGCCGTACCACGGGAAGGGCGCCAGCAGGTAGCCGTCGACCGTGCGTCGGGCGGAGGGGACCTGCTGTCCGCCCTCCGCGGCCGACGCCTGCGCGCCTACCCGACTCGTCGTCTCCATGTGCCCGGACGCCTCCTCGCTCTAGACGGACCGGAGGAGCGGCCCGCCCCCCTCGGGCGACGTCGCTCGCTCTCCTTACGGTCCGCACAACAACTGGGCAGCATAGCCACAGCTCTCCGAGCAGCAGGGAAAGCGCCCGGCGCGTGGGACGGCGTACGGGCGGCTTCAGGCCGTACGAGGGTGCGTGACGGTATGAATCGCATCACGTACGGGGGCGCGGCGGCACACGGGTGTACGGCGCGGAAGGGCAGGCCGGAGCCGGTACGGGTGGTGTGCGGGCGTACGGCGGGCGGGCCTACGGCTCAGGTGGCGTCCATGTCGTACGGCGGACGCTCGGCGGCCTCGGGCTTCTTCGTCATGTCGACCGTGGTGCCGGACGAGCCCGAGGCGGAACCGCCGGAGCCGGAGCCGATGGCGGCGGCGGACGAGGACGAGGTGGACGACGACTCGGAGTCGCGGCCGTGGACCGCGTCCGTGAGGTCGGACACCTCCTTCTTCAGGTCGAAGCCGCTGCGGATCTCCTTCAGCCCCAGTTCGTCGTTGTCCAGCTGCTTGCGGATGAACGTCTTGGGGTTGAGGTCCTCGAAGTCGAAGTCCTTGAACTCCGGGCCGAGTTCGCTGCGGATGTCCGCCTTGGCGCTGTCCGAGAACTCGCGGATCTTGCGGATGGTCCGCGAGATGTCCTGGATCACCTTCGGGAGCTTGTCCGGACCGAAGACGAGCACGGCGAGGACGACGAGCGTCACCACCTCGAGCGCACCTATGTCATTGAACACCTGAAGCTCCTTGCGATGTCCTCGGTCCCGATCCACGGGCCTCGGCAGGTCTTCCGTGGTCCGGCCCGGCTCCACGGTACCCGGCGATCCCGCCGAACCGGTACCGTCGGGCCGCTTCCGTCCACGCCCGGGCGACGGGTTTTCCCAGCTGTTTGCCTGACGGGAGGGGGTGCGGGGCCCCGCCTGTGAAGTTGCTGTCGGTACGCCCCGCCGTCGCCGCCCCCGTCCGGCGGTCAGTCGCCGGACGAGCCGAGGGTGAGGGTGACCGTCCGCTCGTCGCCGTTCCGCAGGAGGGTGAGCTCCAGCCGGTCGCCGGGCCGGTGGGCGCGGACCTTGACGATCAGCTCGTCGTTGGAGTGCACGCGCTGCCCGTCGACCTCGGTGACGACATCACCCGAGCGGATGCCCGCCCGGTCGGCGGGACCGCCCGCGGTCACCCCGGACCCGCCCTCGTCACCGATGCGGGCGCCGTCACCCGCGTAGTCCGTGTCCAGGGTGACCCCGATCACCGGGTGGGTCGCCTTGCCGGTGTTGATCAGCTCCTCGGCGACGCGCTTGCCCTGGTTGATGGGTATCGCGAAGCCCAGCCCGATCGACCCGGCCTGGCCGCCGTCCGACTCGGAGCCGCCGCCGGCCGAGCGGATGGCGCTGTTGATGCCGATCACCCGGCCCTTGCCGTCGAGGAGCGGGCCGCCGGAGTTGCCGGGGTTTATCGGCGCGTCGGTCTGAAGCGCGTCCACGTACGACACGTCGCTCACGTCACCGCCCTCGCCGCCGGCCGTGATGGGCCGCTCCTTGGCGCTGATGATGCCGGAGGTGACGGTGTTGGCCAGGTCGAAGGGGGCGCCGATGGCGACGACCGGGTCGCCGACGCGGACCTCCTCCGAGTTGCCCAGGGGCAGCGGCTTGAGTCCGCTGACGCCGGTCACCTTGACGACGGCCAGGTCGTAGCCGGTGTCCCGGCCGACGATGGTGGCCTCGGCGGTCTCGCCGCCGCTGAACGTCACCGATATGTCGCCGTTCGTGCCGGCGGGGTCGACGACGTGGTTGTTCGTGAGGATGTGGCCGCGCTCGTCGAGCACGAAGCCGGTGCCGGTGCCCTGCGCGCTCGCCCCGCTCACATGCAGGGTCACCACGCTCGGCAGCGCGCCGGCGGCGATCCCGGCGACGCTGTCGGCGGCCCGCCCCGTCACGCCGTCACTGGCCTGCGGCAACTCGACCGCCCCGACCCCGCCGTTCCGCTCCAGATACGCGCCCACGGCCCCACCGACACCACCGGCCACGACGGCGATCACCAGAGCCCCGACCAACAACACCCGCCCCCGCCCCCGACGCCGCCCCCCACTCTGCTGCGACACCCCGGCCCCGGCCCACGGGTCATACCGCTGCCAGGGCCCCTGCGCGCCCTGAGGCATGGCTTGGAGCGGCTGGGCGGGGTCGACGAAGGCGGAGGGCGCGGGCTGGGGGCCGACCGGGTGCGGATGCGGTGCGGGCAGGCCGCCGGCCGGGTGCGGATGGGGTGCGGGCTGTGCCCCACCCGCGTGAGAAAGCGACTCGGGCTGCGCCCCGCCCGCATATGGGGGCGGCACGGGCTGAGCCCCGCCCGCGTACGGAGGCGGCACGGCCGGCCCTCCACCCAGGTGTGGAAGGGGTGCGGACTGAGCCCCGCCCGCATATGGGGGCGGCACGGCCTGCGCCCCACCCGGCTGCGAGAGCGGTGTGGGCTGCGCCCCGCCCGCGTACGGAGGGGGCACGGCCTGCGCCGAGTCACCGAAGGGCGGCGGCCCCGGCTGAGCCGGATACGCGTAGGAGGCCCCCGGGGGCGAAGACTGAGACGCGTCCGGGTACGCCGCTGCGGCGGGCTGGGCCACCTCGGGGAAGGGCTTCGCCGCGGCCTGGGGCGCTCCCGAGAACGGATCGGCCGCGGCCGGGGGCGCCTCCGCGTACGGAGCCGCCGCAGGCTGGGGTGCTTCCGGATACGGGGCCGCCTCAGGCCGGGACGCGTCCGGATACGGAGCCGCCGCAGGCCGGGCCACCTCCTCGTCAGGAACCGCCGCCGACCGGGCCGCCTCCGGGTGCCGAGCCGCATCGGGCTGGGGTGCGTCCGGGTACGGTCCCGTCGGCGCGGTCTGAGGAGTGGTCGGCGGTGCGGCCGTGCCGTGCGCCGGAACCCCCGAAGCGGGCGCGGGTGTCGCCGAAGTCGCCACGGGGTGCGGCGGAGTGGTGGCGGCCGAGGTCGTCCCGGTCTGGACAGGGGTGACTGCCGGAGCCGCACCCTCGTCTGTCGGCGCCCCAACTGCTGCGGGCACGCCGTGTGTCGGCGCACCCACCGCTGCGGGCACCCCGTGTGTCTCCGTCTGAACGTTCGTGCCGGGGGCGGGAGTCGTCGCCGGGTGCTGGACCGGTGGTGCGGGCGCCCAGGGGCCGGGCTCGCCGTACGGCGGGGTGCTGTAGGGATCCGGGTCGTGCAGCGGCTTGCGGCGCTCAGAGGGCGCTCCAGGGGCGCTCAGGGTGCCTTGCTCGTCCGACGGCCGGGCATCGACGACAACGGTGGCGGCCACGGCGGTGACCGCGACACCGGTGGAACCACCGGAATCGGGCACCCCGGGCTCGCCCGGCACACTCGCCCCGGCCGAGGCATCCCCTCCCCCACCCGCCGCACCCGTCGCAGCAGCCGTCGCAGCCGGCAGCTCCAACTCGAAGTCGCCGTCCGGGTCACCGCCCGCGTCGAGAGCCGGCACGGAGTCGGATCCGAGCGGAACTCCGGCGGCCGGGCGGGCCAGTTCGAAGTCGGAGTCGACGCGGGAGCCGGAGTCAGAGTCGACGCCGGAGCCGAAGTCGGAGTCGCTGGCGGCCCCGGCCCCGACCCCGCCGGGGGCAGGTGACGTCGCCGGGCGTTCCAGCTCGAAATCGCCCTCGGTACCGCCCTCAAAGGGTTCCTCGCGGACCGCGTCCGCCGGTGCCCCGGAACCGGCGGTCCCCGTAGGCCCGATGTGGTCCCCCGTCGTACCGCCCCCCGCGCCGTGCGCCCGGGGTCGGCTCCACCACTTCGCCTTCGTGGGCTTCCCCTCGTTCATGCTCTCCCCACACCCTGTGCCTGCCCCAAGGACCGGCACGTCGCCCACCGTTCGCCGACTGCCGCGGGCCGGAACCGGCCCGAGCGGACACGGCCCACTCTGGATTCAACCAGGTTCGCGGGCCGGTGCGCAGAAGTCGGAGTCAGCGGAGGACGGGCGAGGTGGGTGTGGGAGACGAGGTGGCGTCGGGAGCCGTCAGCAGGCCCGGTCCCACGAGCTCGGGTGCCGGGGACCAGTCGGTGAGCTGCAGCGGCGGTGCGGCGGTGAGCGGGCGTATGAGCGGGGACATGATGGCCGCGCCGGCCAACACGGGCGCGGTCAGCGGGTGTACGGCCTGACGGTCCTGGCCTGCCGGGGCGGGGACCCCGGGCAGCAGGGGCGCGGAGATCGCCGTCGGAGCGACGGGCACCTCGCCCAGGGACTGCTGGCCCTGCCCGAGCAGCGGGCCGACGGCTCCCCGGCGGCGCTGCGATTCGGGGGACGGAACCGTGCCCGAGGCCTGCGTCCGCAGCGGTGTGACATTGCTGCCGGAGCCGGCGCCCCGGGCGTCCGCCGTCTCGGCGGGCATCCCGCTGGTCACGCCACCGAGGGCGATCGCGGCCAGGGAGACCGCTCCGGCCGCCACGAAGGCGAAGCGCATACCGCGCGAGGCCGAACGCTCGGCCTCCTGCCGGCTCACGTCATGGATCCGAAAGCCACGGTCGCCCGTGACCCCTCTGCCCATGCCGCCTCTGTCGTCGGAGGCTCTCTCCGCCCGGTCCGCACGGTCGCCCGCGTCCCCGGAGAGGTCGCGTCCGCCGCCCAGGAAGCCCCGGTCGCCCAGCGCGCCCCGGTCGCCGAGGAAGCCGCGCCCGCCCAGGAAGCCACGGTCACCGAGGAACCCACGGCCGCCGGACAGGCCTCGGCCGCCCAGCAGTCCGCGGCCCCCCGACGGCGTCAGCGCGCCGCCGTGTGGTCCCGACGGGATGTATCCGAAGGAGTCGCCGGGTGCGAAGACGCCGAAGTCGGCGAAGTCCCGTGAGTCGGAAGGGTCCCCGGGCAGGCCCGGTCCACCGGCCGCTCCCCCGAGTCTTCCTCCGAAGCCACCGGACAGCGGTGAGCCGCCGTCGCCGTCGCCGCCCGCCGGGAGCATCTGGAGCCGGGCCAGGAAGCTCTCGGAGGGAGGCGGCGGGGCGGCCTCCGCGAAGACGTTCTTCAGGCGGCGCTGTTCGTCCGCTTCCGTCTTGCACTTCGCGCAGGTGGCGAGATGTGCCAGGACGCGGTCACGCGCCTCATGACCGAGCTCTCCGTCGACCAGGGCGGAGAGACGGTCTCCCAGGTGCTGCTCGGCAGGCGTAGGACGGGATCCACTCACGCGGTCGCGCCCCCTCCTCCCAGCACGGGCACCCGCGGCACCGTGAACCCGCGGCGCTGCTCGGCCCGGGCCTCCGGGGAGCGGTGAGCCAGGGCCTTGCGGAGCTGGGAGCGGCCTCGGTGGATCCGGGAGCGGACCGTGCCGAGCTTGACGCCCAGGGTCGCGGCGATCTCCTCGTACGACAGTCCTTCGATGTCGCAGAGGACGACGGCCGCGCGGAACTCGGGCGCGAGGGTGTCGAGGGCCTGCTGGACGTCGGCGTCGAAGTGCGCGTCGTTGAAGATCTGCTGGGGGGTGGGCTCGCGGCTGGGCAGACGCTCGGCCGCGTCGTCGCCGAGGGCGTCGAAGCGGATGCGCTGCTTGCGCCGGACCATGTCCAGGAAGAGGTTGGTGGTGATGCGGTGCAGCCAGCCCTCGAAGGTGCCGGGCGTGTAGGTCGACAGAGAGCGGAAGACGCGGACGAAGACCTCTTGGGTGAGGTCCTCGGCGTCGTGCTGGTTGCCGGTCAGACGGTAGGCGAGCCGGTAGACGCGGCCGCTGTGGGTGCTGACGATCTCCTCCCAGGTGGGCGGAGTCCACGCCTGCGCGTGCGCGTCCGTGGTGAAGGTCGCGGTCTGTGCGACGGCGGCGTGGCTGTGGTCAGCGGTGTCGTTCACGGATTTCGGCCTGCCCGCCGATCCGAGAAAGCGCCGAAGCACTCCTCCCCGATCCACAGGCGCAGCCGCACCTCCCCTGTCGGCTCTGGTGGTGTCCAGTGGAGCCCCTACCATAGCCACCTCGCCCGTTAGCTCCGGATAAGCGGTTTTATAAGAAATTGATGTGCGCTGATGTGGCTCATATGGCTGATGCGGCTCATATGGCTTGGTCAGCACCTGCGTCGATGCCCGCACCTGTTCCTCTGACCGGTCCATCCCGTGCCCCCCGTCGCGGCCCCCGTCACTCACTCATCCCTTTAAACGACCGGTCCCATCAGCAGGTTCCCGACGGCAACGGATACAGTCACGCCCAGGCAACCCACGGGGACATAAGGAGAGGGCCATTACCGGCAACCGGCTGACGAGCTGGGCGTTCGCCGACGCCTTTGTCGCCGAGGACGAGGCGCTGCGCTGGGCCCGTGACCGGGCCCGGGATGCAGGGCTGCGCTCGGTGTCGCCCGGCACGGGCGCCGCGCTGCGGGTGCTCGCCGCCACCGTGGACGCGAAGGCGGTGGCGGAGATCGGGACCGGTACCGGTGTCTCCGGGATCCATCTCCTGCACGGTATGCGGCCGGACGGGGTGCTGACCACCGTGGATCCGGAGCCGGACCACCAGCAGTTCGCCCGGCAGGCGTTCCGCGCGGCCGGCTTCGCCAGCAACCGCGCGCGCTTCATCCCGGGCCACGCCCTGGACGTCCTGCCCCGACTCGCGGACGCGGGCTACGACCTGGTCTTCTGCGACGGCGACCGGCTGGAGTGCCTCGACTACCTCGCTGAATCGTTGCGCCTGCTCAGGCCCGGTGGACTCGTCGCCTTCGAGGGTGTCTTCGCCAGTGGCCGCACGGTGGACTCCAACCCCCAGCCGACCGAGGTCATACGTCTGCGGGAGCTGCTGCGCACGGTCCGAGAGAGCTCCGAGCTCGTGCCGTCCCTGCTCCCGGTGGGCGACGGCCTGCTGTGCGCGGTCAAACGCTGAGGCGCCTTCCCCGACCTGACCGCCCCCGGTCGCATCCCTCGGTCACGCCCCCTGGCACAACAGCGCCCCGGCACCGCCGAGTGCGGCGGTGCCGGGGCGACTGAAAGGGTATGGTCGCGTCGCTACGCGCGTCAGCCGACGACCTTCTTGAGGGCGTCGCCGAGGGCCTCTGCCTCGTCAGGAGTCAGCTCGACGACGAGCCGACCGCCGCCTTCGAGCGGAACGCGCATGACGATGCCCCGCCCCTCCTTGGTCACCTCGAGCGGGCCATCGCCCGTCCGCGGCTTCATGGCCGCCATGCTCGTACCCCTTCCTGAAACCAGCTCATCGCCAAGCCGACGGCCCGGGAGGGCAGGCGCGGGCCCACCTGGGGACACGCGACACCGGCATCGAACACATTGCTTCCAGGCCATTATCCCGCATCTCATGACCCGATGACCAACATCGGTCGGCATCGCTTGGGCAACGCGCGCGAGCAAAACCACCCAATTCGGCGGTGTGACTGCGATACTGCGCCACCGCATGGTCCCGGGGCGGCGCTCGGCCATTGGTGATTCTTTGACACAGGTCACACGTCCGGCCCCCGCCGTCACCTGTGAACTCCGCCATGCTGTGCTGTGACGAGGGCGTACTGACCAGTACGTCACCAGCCGCGACATCGGAGGGGAACCCCCATGGCCGACACCGTGCTCTACGAGGTGCACGACGGACTCGCGACGATCACGCTGAACCGCCCCGAGGCGATGAACGCGCTGAACATCGCGACCAAGGTGGCACTGCGGGAGGCCGTGGAGGCCGCCGCCGGGGACGACGCCGTACGGGCGGTGCTGCTGACCGCGGCCGGGGAGCGGGCGTTCTGTGTGGGCCAGGACCTGAAGGAGCACATCGGGCTGCTGGCCGAGGGCTCGGGGCAGGTCATGAGCACGGTCAAGGAGCACTACAACCCGGTGGTGAAGGCCCTCACCGGGATGGCGAAGCCCGTGGTGGCCGGGGTGAACGGTGTCGCCGCCGGCGCCGGCCTGGGGTTCGCGCTCGCGGCGGACTTCCGTGTCGTCGCCGACACGGCCTCCTTCAACACGTCGTTCGCCGGCGTCGCGCTGACCGCCGACTCGGGGATCTCGTGGACCCTGCCGCGGGTGGTCGGTCCCGGCCGGGCCGCCGATCTGCTGCTCTTCCCGCGCAGTATCAGCGCGCAGGACGCGTACGAGCTGGGGATCGCGAACCGGATCGTGCCGGCGGCCGCGCTCGCGTCGGAGGCGGCGAAGGTCGCTCGCGCGCTGGCCGAGGGGCCGACGGTGGCGTACGCGGCGATCAAGGAGGCGGTGGCGTACGGGTTCTCCCACACGCTGGCGGAGACGCTGGAGAAGGAGGACGAGCTGCAGACCCGGGCGGGGGCGTCGGAGGATCACGGGATCGCTGTGCGGGCCTTCGTCAACAAGGAGACGCCCAAGTATTTGGGGCGGTGACGGTGCCTGGGGAACTGCGGGTCCGATGTGGTCGATCGCGCGGTTCCCCGCGCCCCTTGGGAGGCGGAGCCTCCTAGAGGGGCGCGCTTCTCGCCGCGCATGTCTCCAAGTGGTCGTTGACCAGGCCGCACGCCTGCATAAGGGCGTAGGCCGTGGTGGGGCCGACGAAGCGGATGCCTCGCTTCTTGAGGGCCTTGGAGAGGGCAGTGGACTCGGGGGTGACCGCCGGGACGTCCGCGAGGGTTCTCGGGGCCGGGCGGGTCGTCGGGTCCGGGGCGTGGGACCAGATCAGTTCGTCCAGCTCACCGGGGGCCCAGGCGGACAGCTCGCGCGCGTTGGCGATCGTCGCCTCGATCTTGGCGCGATTGCGGATGATGCCGGGGTCGCCGAGGAGACGCTCCTGGTCGGCCTCCGTGAAGACGGCGACCGAGGCGATCTTGAAGTCGGCGAAGGCGGAGCGGAAGCCCTCGCGGCGGCGCAGGATGGTGATCCAGGAGAGGCCGGACTGGAAGGCCTCCAGACAGAGCCGCTCGTACAGCGCGTCGTCGCCGTGGACCGGGCGGCCCCACTCCTCGTCGTGGTACGCCACGTAGTCCTCGGTGGACAGGGCCCAGGGGCAGCGCGGCGCGCCGTCGGGGCCGGGCAGAGCGGTGCCGTCGCTCACTGGTGGTCGCCCTCCTCGGGCTTGCGCAGCGAGGTCACGCCGGCCGTGCGGGCGCCCGCGAGCGCGGACTCCAGGTCGGCGATCCGGGCGTCCCGCTCGGCGATCTCGGCGCTGAGGCGGCCGAGGACGTCGTCCACGTCCACCATGCGGTAGCCGCGGACGGCGACCGGGAAGCGCAGTGCCTCGACGTCGGCGCGGTTGACCGGGCGGTCCGCCGGCAGCGGGTCCTGGAGCCGCTCGCCCTCGGCCTCCGGCAGCACCGCGTTGTCGCCGCCGCCCACGACGGCGAGCGTCACCGCGGCGACCACCACGGCGAGCGCGACGACCAGGAACAAGAACATGAGCATCGCTGGGTCCCCTCGACTGTGTTCGGCTCCGATCGTGCCATGCGAGTCTGACAGTTAGGGTCGCAGGCGGTTGCGCAAGGCCGTCGGTCGACGGGACGTACTGGGAGAGGTCACAGCGGATGCTCAGGCTGGGCAAGCGGGAATTCGGCCCGCACGAGCCGGTGATCATGGCGATCGTGAACCGGACCCCGGACTCGTTCTACGACCAGGGGGCCACTTTCCGGGACGAGCCGGCGCTCGCGCGTGTGGAGCAGGCGGTAGCCGACGGCGCGGCCGTCATCGACATCGGCGGGGTGAAGGCCGGGCCCGGCGAGGAGGTGACCGCGGCGGAGGAGGCGCGGCGGACCGTGGGGTTCGTCGCGGAGGTGCGGCGGCGGTTTCCCGATGTGGTCATCAGCGTCGACACCTGGCGGCACGAGGTCGGTGAGGCCGTGTGCGAGGCCGGGGCGGATCTGCTGAACGACGCGTGGGGCGGGGTCGATCCCCGGCTCGCGGAGGTCGCCGCGCGGTATCGGGTGGGGCTGGTGTGTACGCACGCGGGTGGGGCGGAGCCTCGTACGCGGCCGCATCGGGTCGCGTACGACGATGTGATGGCCGACATTCTGCGGGTGACCGTGGGGCTGGCCGAGCGGGCGGTCTCGCTGGGGGTGCCTCGGGAGTCGGTGATGATCGATCCGGGGCACGACTTCGGGAAGAACACGCGGCACGGTCTTGAGGCGACTCGGCGACTGGGGGAGATGGTCGCCACGGGGTGGCCGGTGTTGGTGTCGTTGTCCAACAAGGACTTCGTGGGCGAGACGCTGGACAGGCCGGTGAAGGAGCGGGTGGTGGGGACGTTGGCGACCACCGCTGTCTCGGCCTGGCTGGGGGCTCAGGTGTATCGGGTGCATGAGGTCGCGGAGACTCGGCAGGTGGTGGAGATGGTGGGGGCCATCGCGGGGTGGCGGGGGCCGGCCGTGGCCCGGCGGGGGCTGGCCTAGATTTTTTCGACCCCGCCGCCCCTACCCGTCCCGTCCTCAAGGGGCTGTGCTGTGCCCCTTTGACCCCCCGCCTGCCGACTCGGGACTTCGGGTGGGTGGACGGGTGCGGGTTCGTGGGGGTCGATCGCGCAGTTCCCCGCGCCCCCCGAAAAACGGGGGCGCGGGGGTCAGCCCGATGGTTACCTGCCCGCCTCCTTCGAGACCAGGGCGACCGCCTCGTCCACGTCGTCCGTCACGTGGAAGAGGGTCAGGTCCTTTTCCGATGCCTTGCCCTGGGCGATGAGGGTGTTGGAGAGCCAGTCGACGAGGCCGCCCCAGTAGGACTCGCCGAAGAGGACGATGGGGAAGCGGGTGACCTTCTGGGTCTGGACGAGGGTGAGGGCCTCGAAAAGTTCGTCGAGGGTGCCGAGGCCGCCGGGGAGGACCACGAAGCCCTGGGCGTACTTGACGAACATCATCTTCCGGACGAAGAAGTAGCGGAAGTTGAGGCCGATGTCGACGTACGGGTTGAGGCCCTGTTCGAAGGGGAGCTCGATGCCGAGGCCGACGGACATGCCGCCCGCTTCGAGGGCGCCCTTGTTGGCCGCCTCCATCGCGCCCGGGCCGCCGCCGGTGATGACGGCGAAGCCTGCCTCCACCAGCCCCCGGCCGAGGCGGACGCCCGCCTCGTACTCCGGTGAGCCGGCCGGTGTGCGGGCGGAGCCGAAGACGCTGATCGCGGGCGGGAGTTCGGCGAGGGTGCCGAAGCCCTCGATGAACTCCGACTGGATGCGCAGGACCCGCCAGGGATCCGTGTGGACCCAGTCCGAGGGACCGCCCGCGTCCAGCAGCCGCTGGTCCGTCGTGCTCGCCTGAACCTGGCCACGTCTGCGCAGCACCGGCCCCAGCCGCTGCTCGTCCGGTGGCTGCTTCTTGCCCTCGGGGTTGCCGGTCGCCATGTCCGCTCCCTCCGCCGTGCTGGTGGTTCACCTCAGCGTAGATCCATACGGGTTACGGACGGGGGACGTGAGCGTGTCCGCCACGCGATCCCCCGCCGGCGGCGCTTCAGGCCGTCAGCCAGGACCTCAGGCGCTCCTCGCCCGTCAGGATCTTCGCCGGGTCGACCCGCTCGTCGCGCCGGTGCGCCAGATGCGGGTTGCCGGGGCCGTAGTTGACGGCCGGGACGCCGAGTGCGCTGAAGCGGGAGACGTCCGTCCAGCCGTACTTGGGCTGGGCGGTGCCGCCGACCGCCTCGATGAAGGCCTCGGCCGCCGGGTGCGACAGACCGGGCAGTGCGCCGGGGCTGTGGTCGTCGACGACGAACTCCTCGACCCCGCAGTCGGCGAAGACCTCGCGGACGTGGGCGATGGCCTCCTCCTCCGTACGGTCGGGCGCGTAGCGGAAGTTGACCGTGACCACGCAGGCGTCGGGGATGACATTGCCGGCGACACCGCCCGAGATACCGACCGCGTTCAGGCCCTCGCGGTACTCCAGGCCGTCGATCACCGGGTAGCGGGGCTCGTAGGCCGCCAGCTTCGCCAGGATCGGGGCCGCCGTGTGGATGGCGTTGGAGCCCATCCAGCCCCGGGCCGAGTGGGCGCGCTCGCCCTTGGTCGTCAGCAGGACCCGCAGGGTGCCCTGGCAGCCGCCCTCGACCTCGCCGTTCGTGGGCTCCAGGAGGACCGCGAAGTCCCCCTCCAGCCACTCGGGGTGGGCCTCGGAGACGTGCTTCAGGCCGTTCAGGTCCGCGGCGACCTCCTCGTTGTCGTAGAAGACGAAGGTCAGGTCGCGGTTGGGGGCCGGGACCGTGGCCGCGATGCGCAGCTGGACCGCGACGCCGGACTTCATGTCGCAGGTGCCGCAGCCCCACAGCACGCCGTCCTCGTCGAGGCGGGAGGGGACGTTCTCCGCGATGGGAACCGTGTCGATGTGGCCGGCCAGGATCACGCGCTCCGCCCGGCCCAGGTTCGTACGGGCGACGATGTTGTTGCCGAACCGGTCGACCGTGAGGTGCGGCAGGGCGCGCAGGGCGCTCTCGATCGCGTCCGCGAGGGGCTTCTCGGTGCCGCTCTCGGAGGGGAAGTCGACGAGCTGCGCGGTCAGCCGCGCGGCGTCCAGCGTGAGGTCAATGGGGGTCTCGGCCATGTCCCCGACCCTAACGCGCCGACGGGGCGGGGCCGCCCGGCCGGCGGATCCGGTCCCTCCCGCACCCATGTTCACAACTCCTGCACGACGGCCATTACTCTCCAGTACCTTGGACCGCGTGTCAGAGCCGTACCCCTTCCCCCCAGGTCCCCGTCCCCGCCGTCGCGGCCGTCGTGTGCTGCAGTTCATGGCGGCTTTCGTCGTGCTCGCCGCGATCGGGGCGTATCTCACCGTGCAGTATCTGACCGGAGGGAACGGCACACCGCGCTGTGTGGTCGTGTCCGGGACGGACGACAAGACGTCGTACGAGTTCACGCCCGAGCAGGCGGCGAACGCGGCGACGATCTCGGCGGTCGGCACCTCGCGTGAGCTGCCCGAGCGGGCCGTGACGATCGCGCTGGCGACCGCGCTCCAGGAGTCGGGCCTGCGCAACATCGCGCACGGCGACCGGGACTCCCTCGGACTCTTCCAGCAGCGGCCGTCGCAGGGCTGGGGCACCGAGCAGCAGATCCAGGATCCGGTGTACTCGGCGGGCGAGTTCTACGAGCATCTCGTGAAGGTCGACGACTACGAGCAGCTGCCGCTGACGGTGGCCGCCCAGCGGGTGCAGCGCAGCGGCTACCCGGAGGCGTACGCCAAGCACGAGCCCGACGCCACCCTGCTCGCCGCCGCGCTGACCGGGCGGTCGGCGGCCACGCTGACCTGCGAGGGCCGCCGGGACACGACCGGCACCGGGACCGCCTACGCGGGCGGCCCGAGCGCGGTGCGCAGCGCGCTCGCGCGGGACTTCGGGGACGACGCGTTCGAGGCCGCCGGGGCGGTCGTCAGCACCGAGAACGGCGCCCCCGCCCAGGCGAGCCCGACGCCGAGCCCGAGCGTCTCCCCCGTCGCCGGCACCGTCACCGTCCCCCTCAAGGGCGCCGGGGACGCCGGCCAGGTCCGGCAGCGCGGCTGGGAGCTGGCGCACTGGGCCGTGGCCAACTCCTCCCGGCTGGGCGTCGAGCGCGTCACGTACGCGGGCCGGGAGTGGGTCGCCGAGGGCCGGGCCGGTGCGTGGCGCAAGGCCAAGGGCACGGCGGGCGCTCCCGCGGATTCCACCACCGAGGTCCGAATCGTCACTGGACAGTAGACCGCGCGGCTCACCCGTGCGGGGTATGCGCGGCGCGTCGGGTGGACGGGGTGCGCAGGTTTTCACCTGCTCACCCCCACCTCACGGGATCCCTTGGGCGCACCGGGCCGTAAGGATTCTGCAGACTTTCGGACCGGGCGGCGTTTGTCCGACTGAATCCGGATTTGATAATGCGACGCATTGCGAACTCTTTACATTCGGTCGCCGCAACCTTCGAGGGCTTCGAGCGGTAGTCACTGCGTCCGAGCCCGGAACGATCAACTCCCGGGCACGGTCGGACACTTCAACGTTCTCTTCCGTCTAAGGAGCACCATGTCCCTCCCCCTGACCCGCCGGATCGCCCGTGCCGCGCTGCTGACCGCAGCGGGAGCGGCCTCCGTGGTCGGTGCGGCCGGCTCCGCGAGTGCGGCGCCCGAACTTCCGGCCACCCCGAACCTCAGCGGCCTGTCCGCCGTGGACGGGGCGAACGCCGGCACCACCGTGGACGGCGCGACGCAGAACGTCACCGGGGTCGCGAGTGACGCCGGCACCAAGGCGGCCAAGCAGACGCTGCCGACCGTGAGCAAGACCGGCGGGAAGGCCGTCAAGACGACGACGCCCGTCGCGCAGAAGGCCGCCGGGGAGGCCGCGGGGTCTGCCGGGACCGTGTTGGGTGACACGTCCAAGACGGCGACGAAGGGTGGGCTTCCCACGGGGCAGCTGCCGGCGCAGAGCCCGCTCGGCTGACGCCTGGTCCAGCCGATCGAAGGGGTCCGGGGTTTTCCCCGGGCCCCTTCGGGTTTCGTGCAGCTGGGCTCTTGCTTCGTTCGGCGCCCGGCGCTGTCGGCTGTGCCCACCCTCCCCCACTCTCGGCTTCGCTCGAGCGGGAGGTGCCCCCATCGCCCTGCGGAACGATTGCCCACAGGGGTAGGGATACGAGCAGGCCTCGCTACGCCTGCTGGAGGCGGGCTGCCGCTGCCGCCACCCGTTCGTCCGTCGCTGTGAGGGCCACGCGTACGTGGTGGGCGCCTGCGGGGCCGTAGAAGTCGCCGGGGGCTACGAGGATGCCGAGGTTGGCGAGGTGGGCGACGGTGGTCCAGCAGGATTCGCCTCGGGTGGCCCAGAGGTAGAGGCTGGCTTCGCTGTGTTCGATGCGGAAGCCGTGGGAGACCAGGGCTTCGCGCAGGGCCGTGCGGCGGGCCGTGTAGCGGGCGCGCTGTTCCTGCACGTGGGCGTCGTCCCCGAGGGCGGCGACGACGGCGGCCTGGGTGGGGGCCGAGGTCATCATGCCGCCGTGCTTGCGGATCTGCAGGAGGGGGCCGAGGACGGCCGGGTCGCCGGCGAGGAAGGCCGCGCGGTAGCCCGCCAGGTTGGACCGCTTCGAGAGGGAGTGGACGGCGACGATGCCCTCGTACGAGCCGCCGTTCACGTCCGGGTGGAGGACCGAGACCGGGTCAGCTTCCCAGCCGAGCTCCAGGTAGCACTCGTCGGAGAAGAGCAGGACGCCGTGCTCGCGGGCCCAGGCGACGGTCCGGGTCAGCTCGGCCTTGGAGAGGACCTTGCCGGTGGGGTTCGAGGGTGAGTTCAGCCAGAGGAGCTTGAGGCCGGCCGGGTCCAGGGCCGTCGGGTCGTCGTAGACCTCGTGGTCGGCGCGGGCGAGGCGGGCGCCCACCTCGTACGTCGGGTAGGCCAGGCGCGGGTACGCGACCCGGTCGCCGGGGCCCAGGCCCAGCTGGGTGGGGAGCCAGGCGACCAGTTCCTTGGAGCCGACGATCGGCAGGACGTGGTGGTGGGTGACGTCACGGGCGCCGAGGCGGCGCTCCAGCCAGCCCGTGATCGCGTCGCGCAGCTCGACGGTGCCCCAGACGGTCGGGTAGCCCGGTGAGTCCGCCGCCGCGACCAGCGCTTTCTGGATCAGGTCGGGCACCGGGTCGACCGGGGTGCCGACGGAGAGGTCGACGATGCCACCGGGGTGAGCGGCGGCCGTCGCCTTGTACGGCTCCAGCTTGTCCCAGGGGAAGGTGGGGAGGCGGTCGCTGACTGCGGACACGGGATCTGGCTCACTTTCTCGGCTCGTACGGCGAACGCCTCGGCCCCGTACGGCGATCAAGATGATCGGGCCGTACGGGACCGAGGCGGCGCGGATGCTGGCCGCAGGGGCCGTGCCCCGGGCCCGCGGCGTCGCTCTCAGGCCTGCGGCGGCAGTCCGGCGACGAAGGGGTGGTCACGCTCGATCAGACCGAGCTTGCTGGCACCACCGGGCGAGCCGAGCTCGTCGAAGAACTCGACGTTCGCCTTGTAGTAGTCCTTCCACTCCTCCGGAGTGTCGTCCTCGTAGAAGATCGCCTCGACCGGGCACACCGGCTCGCAGGCACCGCAGTCGACGCATTCATCCGGGTGGATGTAGAGGGATCGCTGCCCCTCGTAGATGCAGTCGACCGGGCACTCCTCGATGCACGCCTTGTCCTTGACGTCGACACAAGGCTGCGCGATGACGTAGGTCACGCTGTCGTTCCTCCTCGATAGGGCGCTGGCGGGCCTCCTCAGGCTCCGCCGCCTGGCGCGCGGGAGCGCGGCGTCGTCGATGCCCGCACCTAGTATCTCCGTTCCGGGGCATGATCCGAACAGGAGGGGTGGACGGACCTGTGGAAATCTCTGCCGGTGGACGTCTGGAGATCCGTGTCTCCGCCGCTGACGTGGGCAAACGTGTGTCGGTGCGGCGGGTGGACGAGGATGCCGCCGGGGGTGGGAAATTCACCGACACGGTTGGTGTTCTCACATCATGGGACGACGGTGTCCTGCTGATCACCCGGCGGAACGGGGAGCGGGTACGGATCGAGGAGTCGTCGCTGGTGGCGGGGAAGACCGTGCCCGCCGCCCCCGCCCGCCGACGCGGCCCCGCCGCCTCGTACGCGGAACTGGCGCACGTCTCCGCGCGGGGCTGGCAGCCGGTCGAGCGGGAACGGCTCGGCGAGTGGGAGCTGCGGGCCGCCGCCGGGTTCACCCGCCGCGCCAACTCGGTGCTGCCGCTGGGCGATCCCGGGATGCCCCTGGACGAGGCGCTGACGGCCGTACGCGGCTGGTACGCGGCCCGGGGGCTGCCCGCGTTCCTCCAGCTGGCCACGGGCGCCGAGGGCACCCAGGAGTTGCTGTGCGCCGAGGTCGAGGACCGCGGCTGGGTCCGTGACGTCACCGCCGAGCTGTGGATCGGGGCGCTCGCGCCGGTCGCGGACCGGGAGACGGCCGGGGTCGGGCTGTCCCGGACGGCGGACGAGGCGTGGCTCGGCCGCTATCAGCGCAAGGGGCTCGGCGAGGTCGCGCTGAAGGTGCTCGGGAGCGGGCCGTCGGTGTGGTTCGCGACCGTGCCGGGGGCCGAGGGCGAGGGTCCCGCCGCGATCGGGCGGTGCGTCGTGGACGGGCGGTGGGCCGGGTTCTCGGCCGTCGAGGTCGATCCCGCCCAGCGGCGGCGGGGGCTCGCCACGACCGTGATGGCCGCGCTGGGGCGGCGGGCGCTGGACGAGGGCGCCTCGGCCGGCTGGCTGCAGGTGGAGACGGACAACTCGGGGGCGCGGGCGTTGTACGAGGGCATGGGGTTCGCGGCGCATCACTCGTATCACCACTACCGGGAGCCGGAGCGGGGTCACGACGGCCGGGAGCCGGCGGGTGGTCACGGCGGTCGGCAGGCGGAGCGGGGTCACGGCGGTCCGGAGCCCGAGCGTGCGGTCGAGGGCTTCGGCGGCGGCTCGCGGCCGCGTGGGGCGTCATGAGCGGGCACCAGTCCGCCCTGCCGGGTCCCTGTCCTCCCGAGCCGGAGCGGGCCGCCGAGGTGCGGCGGCGGTTCGCGGAGGCGGCACGGGCCGAGCGGCCCGACCTGGCCCTGCTGTGTCTGCTGGTGGGGGCGGCGGGCGACGCTTCGCTCGACGACGCGGGTCTCGACGCCGCCGAGATCGAACTCGACCGGCTGGCCGGGCTGATGCCGTACCGGCCCGGCGGGCCCCGCGCCTGGGCGGTCGCGACGGCCGAACTCCTCGGTGAGCGGCACGGGTTCCGCGGCTCCCCCGGCGACTATCAGCGCCTGGAGTCGTCACTGCTGCATCAGGTGCTCGTACGGCGGCGGGGGCTGCCGATCCTGCTGTCCGTGGTGTGGATGGAGGTGGCCCGGCGGGCGGGGGCTCCCGTGTACGGGGTCGCGCTGCCGGGGCACTTCGTGGTGGGGTTCGGGCCGCCCGAGGAGCAGGTGCTCGCCGATCCGTTCGACGGGGGGCGGGTGTTGACCGGGAGTGATGCGGAGCTGTTGGTCGCGGGGGCGACGGGGGCTCCGCTGGATCCCGGGATGCTGACTCCCGCGGATCCGATGGACGTGGTGGTGCGGGTTCTCAACAACGTGCGGGCGTGGGCCGCCGCCCGGCCCGAGCGGACGGATGTCGCGTTGTGGGCGCTGGAGTTGTCGCTGGCGATGCCTTCGCATCCGGCGCGGTTGCGGTACGAGTGGGCGCGGTTGCTGGTGCAGCGGGGGGAGTATGTGCGGGGCGCCGCCGCGTTGGAGGAGTATGCCGAGGTGGTGGGTGGGGTGGACGCGGGGGCGGCGGAGAAGGTGCGGCGGCAGGCTTCTGCTGCGCGGGCTCTGCTGAATTGAGGGCAGGGCGCCTGATCGCCGTGGGGGGCCTGTTGTCGGGCGGGTACGGGTGGTTCGTGGCTGGTCGCGCAGTTCCCCGCGCCCCTTGAGCCTGCCGCCCTGCCCCGGCGGTTACAGCCAGCCCTTTTCCCTTGCTGTGCGGACTGCTTCCGTTCTGTTGCGGACGGCCAACTTGTGGATCGCCGTCGACAGGTAGTTGCGGACCGTGCCCTGGGAGAGGTGGAGGGCCTTGGCCAGTTCGGCGTTCGTCGAGCCGTCGGCCGCCGCTCGGAGGACCTCGCGTTCCCGGTCCGTCAGGGGGTTCGCGCCCTCGGCCAGGGCCGCTGCCGCGAGGGTGGGGTCGATGACACGCTCGCCCGCCAGGACTCTCCGTACCGCGTCCGCGAGTTGGGCGGCGGGGGCGTCCTTGACCAGGAAGGCGTCGGCGCCGGCCTCCATGGCGCCGCGGAGGTAGCCGGGGCGGCCGAAGGTGGTGAGGACGACCAGTTTCACGGCCGGGAGGGCCCGGTGGACCTCGGCGGCGGCTTCGATGCCCGTCGCGCCCGGCATCTCGATGTCGAGGAGGGCCACGTCGACGTCGTGGGCGCGGGCGGCGGCCAGGACCTCGTCGCCGCGTGCCACCTGGGCCACGACCTCGATGTCGTCCTCCAGGCCGAGCAGGGCGGCCAGGGCCTCGCGGACCATGGACTGGTCCTCGGCGAGCAGGACCTTGATCGTGCGGGTCATGCGCCGGATCCTACGTCCGGGTCCGGGGGCGTGGCGGGGGCCCTGGCCAGCAGGCGGAAACCGTGCCGGGAGCGGCCCGCCACAAGGGTTCCGCCCACCTGCTCCAGCCGTTCGGTGAGGCCCGCCAGACCGCTGCCGCCGGCCTCGCCGGGGGCGACGGCCGGGGTGCCCGTTCCGTCGTCGTCCACGGTCAGTTCGAGCATCGGGCCGTCGAGGGTCTGGCGGCGGACCAGGTCCACCGTGCAGCGGCGGGCGCCGCTGTGCCGTACGACGTTGGTGACGGCCTCGCGCAGGGCCCAGGCGAGGGCGGACTCGATGTCCTCGGACACGTCGGTGAGGGCGGAGCCGGGGTCGGCGGGCAGTTCGGCGGCGATGCCGGCCGCCGTCAACGCGTCGCGGGCGCCCGCGAGTTCCGCGCCGAGGCGGGGGCGCCGGTAGCCGGTGACGGCCTCGCGGACGTCCACCAGGGCCTGACGGCTGACCTGTTCGATGTCGGCGATCTGCTGGGCCGCCTTGTCCGGGTGGCCGGGGAGCATGCGGCCCGCCAGTTCGCTCTTGAGCGTGATCAGGGAGAGGGAGTGGCCGAGGAGGTCGTGCAGATCGCGGGCGAGGCGCAGGCGCTCCTCGTTCGCGGCCAGCTGGGCGACCGTCGCCCTGGCCTCGCGCAGTTCCCGCGTCGTCCGCACGAGTTCGCGTACGCCGGTCATGGCGAAGCCGCCGAGGAGGGCCGGGAGGAGCAGGGAGGCGAGGTAGGCCTCGCCGCCCGGTACGGCGAGGGCGATGCCGGTGAGCAGGGCCGACACCGCCGGGATCGTGAGGCGGGCGAGCCGTGGCGGGAGGGCCGCGCCGGACGCGACCGACACGTAGACGAAGAGGACGAGCCACTCACGGCCGAGGCTGAGGGCGAGGAGCGAGGACTGGGCGGCGAGGACGGCGAGCGCGCCGAGCACCATCGGGGTGGTGTCGCGGCGGCCGGTGCGGAAGATCAGGACGAAGTACCAGGTGACGAAGGCGACCAGGCCGATCCAGCCGAGGACGACGACGCCGTCGCTGTGGCCCCCCTCCAGCAGGTCGCTGACGGGGGCGCTCAGATAGGCGAGCCAGATCCCGGTCCAGAGGAACTTGATCGCCCTCTGTCTGCGGTTCTCCGGGCGCTGCCCGATGCCGACGCCGCTCACGCCTTCAGCGTGTCCTTCCGGTAGAGCCAGGCCGCGCCGCCCGCGAACACGGCGAAGGAGACGGCCAGGATGACGAGGTCCTGGGTGTGCGGGGTCCGGCTCTGCTCGATGGCCTGGCCGAGGGAGGCGTACGCGTGGGTGGGCACCCACCGGGAGATGTCCTGCAGCCATCCGGGGAACGTCGTCGTCGGCATCCACAGGCCGCCGAGCATCGACAGGCCGAAGTAGACGATCATCGTGATCGGTCGGACCGCGTCGCCGGTGGCGAGATAGCCGAGGGCGACGCCGAGCGCGGCGAAGACGAGGCTGCCGGCCCAGATCCCGCCGGTCAGGGCGAGCCACTGCCAGGCGTCCAGGCGTACGTCCTTCACGGCGGCGGCCACCACGAAGACGATCACGATGGACGGCAGGCTGACCACGGCCGCGCTCGCGGTCTTCGCGAGGACATAGCCGCGCCCCGGCAGCGTGGTGAGCCGCAACTGCCGTACCCAGCCGCCCTCGCGCTCCCTGGCGATGCGTTCGCTGTTGCCCATCAGGACGGCCGTCAGGGCGCCGAAGGAAGCCATGGAGACCATCATGTAGGTCGGCAGGGTCAGACCGGTGTCGCCGAGCTTCTCGGTGCTGCTCGCGTTGCCCGCGATCAGCAGGAACAGCAGCGAAGGGTAGAGCACTGAGAAGAACATGGCCTTGCGGTTGCGCAGGGCTCGGACCAGCTCCAGCTTGATCAGGCTGTTCATGACTTCTGCTTCGCCTCCTCGGCGGCCGTGATCGCGACGAAGGCCTGCTCCAGGCCGAGGCCGGTGACTTCGAGATTGCGGGGGTGGAAGCCGAGGCCGTACAGGGCGTGGACGGTCGCGTCGGCATCGGTGGACCGGATGCGGACGGTACGGCCGGACACGTCGAGTGTGGCGAGGAAGGGGAGGCCGCGCAGGCGAGCCTCGTCGGCCGGGCCGTCGGGCAGGTCGAAGGAGATCCTGCGGGCGCCCGCCTTGGCCTTGATCTCGGCCGCCGTGCCGTCGGCCAGCAGGCGGCCCCGGTGCAGGACGAGCACGCGGTCGGCGATGGCGTCGGCCTCTTCGAGGTAGTGGGTGGCGAAGAGGACGGTGCGGCCCCGGTCGGCCTGTTCGCGCATGGTGGCCCAGAACGCCTGGCGGGTGGTGACGTCCATGCCGGTGGTGGGCTCGTCCAGGACGATCAGGTCGCTGTCACCCGCGGTGGCGAGGGCGAAGCGGACGCGCTGGGCCTGGCCGCCGGAGAGCTTGTCGACCTTGCGGCCGGCGATCTGGGTGATGCCGGCGCGGGCGAGGACGTCGGAGACCGGGTACGGCCTCGGGTGCAGGTCGCAGGCGAGGCGGACCAGTTCGGTGACCGTGACCTCGTCCATCAGGCCGCCGCTCTGCAACATCGCGCCCACGCGGCCGGCGACGATCGCCTCGCGCGGGGTGGTGCCGAAGACGGTGACCGTGCCGCTGTCGGCGTTCTTGAGGCCCAGCAGCAGGTCCAGGGCGGTGGACTTGCCCGCGCCGTTCGGGCCCAGCAGGGCCACGGTCTCGCCGGGGTGGAGGGCGAGCGTCAGGCCGTCCACGGCCCGGACGTCGCCGTACGCCTTCGTCACGTTGTCGAATCCCGCCACCGTGGTGTGGGTGGCCGTCGTCGTGGTCGTCATACGCACCATCGTCGGCGGGCCGGGGGTGCCCTCGGCAGTGTCGGGGGTCCTGAACCCGGGATGACAGAAGTCATACCCGGGACGGTGACACCTTCGCCTACGGCGAGGGGGCACCCGGCCGTGCGGCTGGTGCCCCTTGCCGTGCCGGACGGAGGCGGGTTTCGCTCACCGGCGCTCGCAGGGTGCCGCCGCACCCACCCGTGCCGCCCCAGCGGCACGACTGCCCGCGGTGGGGTCGGGGCGGGCGGGGCAGCGCGACACTTCAGCCGCGCGAGTGCCGCGCGGCGGAGCGGGGACAGCTGAGCGGCACCCCGGCCGAGCGGCTGCCCGCGGCCGAGTACGTACGGCGCCTCAGCACCCCCGCCACGCGACCGCCGGCAGCTGACTACGGACGGCTGCCCGACACCCCCACCGCCCCGCAACCCGCAACCCGGGCAACGGGCGGCGGTCCGCACCGGTGGTGGTCTGGCGGTGTTTAGTTCGGGTTTGTTTCGATTACCGCTGTGCGGTCCGTCTTGCTCTTGAGGGCCTGGCGGAGGGCGCCGTAGACGTCCTGGACGGTGACCGGGGTCTTCTCGCCGTTGCCCCGGGTGATGCGGACGTCGTCGAAGGTGCTGCCGTAGAGGTCCTTGAGGGCCTTCTCGTCGTAGGAGTCGACGAGTTTGCCGTCGACGGCCTTGACGGTCAGGAACTTCCACAGGGAGTTCTCGGGGCTCATGGGGAGCGGGACGCTGCTCGCGGGGTTCGTCTGCACGACGACGTTGGCGGACATCGCCGGCTCCGCGAACTCCTTCATGAACCGGTCGACCTCGGCCTTCCCGACCGACGGCTCCTTCGTGGTGGTCGGGAGCTCGACCGCCGCGACCTCGCCGGTCTCGACCTGGGTGCGGTAGGCCTTCTCGACCGCGTCGGTGGACTGGTCGACGGCGATGCCCTTGCCCGCCTTGCCGTAGACGGCGACGGCCTTGCCGGCCTCGTACTTGACGGTGCCGTCGCTCGCCGTGCCGGCGCCGCCGGCCGCGCGCCGCAGGGCGGCCTCCAGCTTCTCCTCGTCGACGGGCATGACGGGCTCGACCACGCGCTCCTGGCCGAAGAGCGAGCCGATCACGGAGACCGGGTTGTAGTCGCTGACGGCGGCGGCGCTGACCGTGGCCTGCTTGTCGAACTGGAGTCCGGCCTGGTCGGGCTTGAGGGAGACGGTCTCGCCGTCGACGGTGAGCTTCAGCGCCTCGTTCGTGCTCTTGCCGAAGGCCTGGTCGAGCTTGTTGACGGCCTCGTCACGGGTGCCGCCGCCGATGTCGACGCCGAGGACGGTGGTGCCCTTGGGGACGTCGGAGTGGTTCATCAGCAGCCCGGCGCCGTAGACACCGCCGCCGAGGACCACCACACCGCCGACGAGCAGGCCGAGCTTGCCGCGGCCCTTCTTCTTGGCCGGCTTGGCGGACTTCGTGTTCTTCGCCGGGCCGGACTTCTGCTGCTGCGGGCCGGGGTCGGGCAGCTTCGGCGGGGTGTGGCGTACCGCGCCGTCGGGGCCGTCCGCGCCGAACGGTGTGCCCTGGGTGCCGGGGGGCACGACCGGGATACCGCTGGTCAGGGTGTGCCCGGAGGGGTTGTCGACGAGGGGGCCGGGGCCGCCGTAGCCCGGGGTGCCCGGCTCGGGGGCGGGCCGCTGCGGGGTGAGGACCGCGGTGTCGTCGCTGAGACCGCCGCCGGGGCGGGCGTAGCCACCGGAGGCGGCGGGCGGGGCGGAGAAGTCGGCGTCGGGGCCGAAGGGGTTGCCCTGGTAGCCGGGGTTGCCGGAACCGCCCTGGCCGGGCGGCGGGCCGAGCGGGCTGTCGCCGGTGACGGGGCCGCCGGTGGGGCCCGCCGGACCGGAGCGGCCGTTCGGGCCGCCGGGGTGGCCGCCGTTGTCGGAGAAGTACGGCAGGTCGTCGCGCTCGGGCTTGGTGCCGGCCAGCGCGGCGGAGACGTCGAAGGAGCCGGTGCCGCCGCCGTGGCCGGGGGCGACCGGCTGGCCGCCGGTCGCGCCGGGCAGTCCGGCGCCGTTCGTCCCGCCGGGCCTGGCGCCGACGCCGGGGCGCGGACCACCGGGCTGCGCGCCGCCGGGGCCGCCGGAGCCCCCCTGACCGCCCGTGCCGCCCGCACCGGGGCCGCCCGGCGCGCCGGAGCCCGGGCCGCCCATCGTGCCGGTGGAGAACCCGGCGCCGTTGCTCGGGCCGCCGCCCGCGCCCTTCGGGGGCGGGGTGGAACCGCGGCGGGGCGCGAACCAGTCGCTGGTGGGCTTGTCGTCGGCGGGCCCGGCGGGCTCCGGCGCGGGAGCCGGGGGCTCCGTGAACACGGGCATGGCCGTGGTGCCGGTGGTCTCCGACACCGACCCGGTGTCGTCCGCGGCGCCCTCGCCGTCGCCGACCGGCTTGCGGACGACGACCGGCGGGATCGGACGCGACCCGGGGATGTTGATCCGGACGCGCGTCGTCAGCGTGGTCTCGGTCTTGGGTCCGTCCGGTCGCTCGCCCGCGCCCGACCGGGCCGCGTCGGCGCCGGCCTCGGTGGCCATGGGCGTGCCGTACGGCGGTGTCCCCGACGGGTACGCGGTGCTGCCGCGCCCATTGGCCCCGGAGGACGAAGTGTCAGTTTCACGACTCAAGGCAGGTTCTCCCGGTTTGCTCCGCCGCCCGTCACTACCTCAACTCAGCGGGCGGCTCGGCGGCGCGCACCACCATACTGGCCACTTCCGGCGCGTATCCCACGACCGCGTGGGAAACCATCACGGGACCCGCACCTGGGTACCGCGGCGAAGTGGTACGTCACTTCCCAAGTCGGGCGTCGGACCCGGCCGGTTGCCTCCCCCACCCAAGGGTGGCGCACATCACAGCCACAGCCATGCCACCGAGCAGGAAGAGATACGAGCCCGCTCCCGCGCCGAACAGGAAGTCTCCCTCCGGCCGGGTGGACGTCAACAGGACGACGGAGATCATCCAGCCGGCGGCCGGCGCAACGGCCCCCGCCCGGCCCCCCGTCGCCCGGGCGCCGCCCAGGAAGAGCCCGGTCGCGCCCAGCAGCGCGAGCAGCAATCCGCCGGGGAACCAGGCCGCTTGGAGCAGCCCGCCGGCCACGCCGACCACCGCTCCCAGCAGGAAGAGCCCCAGGTGGGCGGCTGCGCGCGCCACCGGGGGGAACGTCAACGGCTGGGCGAGCGCGCCGCCTTGCCCGCCCGAGGGACGGTCCGCCTGGTTCATCGCCGGCCCGCCTCTCGGCGGCCGGACGAGCGCACCACTCGTTTGTCATACACATGCGTACGCATCACAGGGCCGTTCCGTTCTGCCGTTCCTCGAAAGTCTGCCGTTCCTCGAAAGAAACACCGGGAATCCCCTCGAACAAGTCGTCCTCCCGGCCCCCTCCTTCACGTCTGCCACGTACCAATTCGTAGTACTCGGTGGTCAGCAGGGGCTGTGCGAGTTTGTTGGAGAGGGCGAAGTACGGCTCGGCGACCTCGATCTGGGTGGCGTGCGCGCGCATGGCGGCGGCCTTCGCTGCCGCGAAGCCGGTGCCGTCGATCTCGGTCGTGACGATGTGGTCGTCCACCACTCCGGGCACATCGGTGACGCTCGCGGCCTGCTTGAACGGCAGCCGTCCGGGCTCGGCGAGATCGCGGCGGAGCCGGCCGAAGCCCTCCAGGAGCACCCCGCGCGGCACCCGGTTCCAGTAAACCTTGTCGATCTCCCAGGGGGCGCCCAGGTCGGGGCGGAAGTCCGGGTCGGCGGTCAGGCCGGCGGCGCGCATGGCGACGCGGTGGGCCTGGATGTGGTCGGGGTGGCCGTAGCCGCCGTTGGGGTCGTAGGTGACGAGGACCTGGGGGCGTACCTCGCGGATCACCTCGACCAGGTGGGCGGCGGCCTCGTCGACGTCGGCGGACCAGAAGGCGCCGGGGCGCTCGTTCTGCTCGACGCCCATCATCCCGGAGTCGCGGTAGCGGCCGGGGCCGCCGAGGAAGCGGTGGTCGGTGACGCCGAGTTCCTTCATGGCCTCGGCCAGTTCGTCCACCCGGTACGGGCCCAGCGTGTCGTCACGGTCGGGCGCGAGGTGCGCCAGGCGGGGCGGGATGACCTCGCCCTCCTCACCGAGGGTGCAGGTCACCAGGGTCACCCGCGCTCCCTCGGCCGCGTACCTGGCCATGGTCGCGCCGTTGTTGATCGACTCGTCGTCCGGGTGCGCGTGCACCAGGAGCAGTCGGCGGGTGGGCAGATCCGTCATGGGGCCCACCCTACGAGGCGCCCGGCCCGCGCCCGCGCCGGGCGCGGGCATTCACAGGAACGGTCGGGCCGCGGGGGTCGGGGACCCGTGGGACGGGCCCTACGAGCGGACCCCGGCGGCCGGAGGCGTCAGAACTTGATACTGCCGATCATGCCCGCGATGTTGGTCGTCAGCTCGCTGATCGTCGGCGCGATGGTCGAGGAGGCGAGGTAGAAGCCGAGCAGGATGCAGATGATCGCGTGTGGTGCCTTCAACCCTGACTTCTTGATCAGGATGAAGACGATGATCGCCAGCAGCACCACCGCCGAAATCGAGAGTGCCACGGCGGCTCACCTCCAAAAGTTCCCTGGGACCTGGGGAGCGAAGCAGTTGTCGAAGGCTGACGGCGGGACCGTCGTCAACCGGTGACGTGGGTGACGCAGTTGTAAATCCATACAGCGGCCAGCAGGTTCATACCCACCCAGCGGTAGTGATCATAACTATCCATACGCGCGCATCGATCGGCGCACGGCCGCACAAGGGGGCGCATGGCCAATATGGTCGGACCATGACGACCCAGCCCGAGTCCTTTCCCCGACGACACGCCCGGACGCAACGTTTCACCCTCGGCGCGCCGCGGGCGTTCTCCGTCGCCCCGGACGGTTCGCGTGTGGTGTTTCTGCGGTCTTCGTCCGGCTCCGAGCGGGCCGGCAAGCTGTGGGTCCTGGACCTCCGGGACGGTGACGAGCGGCTGGCGGCCGATCCGGGCGAACTGCTCGCCGGTTCCGTGGAGGAGTTGTCGGCCGAGGAGCGCGCGCGCCGTGAACGCCTGCGCGAGGGCGGCGCCGGGATCGTCGGCTACGCCACCGACGCGGCCGTGGAACTGGCCTCTTTCGCCTTGTCAGGGCGGCTGTTCATGGCCGAGCTGCGGGCCGGCACGGCACGTGAACTGGCGGTCCCCGGGCCGGTGATCGACCCCCGCCCCTCCCCCGACGGCCGGTACATCGCGTACGTGGCCCGGGGCGGACTGCGGGTCGTCGAGGCGGAGGGCGGCGAGGATCTGGCGCTCACCGAGGAGGGGCCGAAGAACGTCACCCACGGTCTGGCGGAGTTCATCGCGGCCGAGGAGATGGGCCGTTCACGTGGTTTCTGGTGGTCGCCCGACTCGGACCGCCTGCTGGTGGCGCGCGTGGACGACACGCCGGTGCGCCGCTGGTGGATCTCGGACCCCGCGCAGCCGGAAAGGGACCCGCAGCGGGTGGCGTATCCGGCGGCGGGGACCGCCAACGCGGACGTACGGCTCTTCGTGATCGACCTCTCCGGGACCCCCACGGAGGTCGTGTGGGACCGGGCGCGCTATCCGTATCTGGCGCATGTGCACTGGTCAGCGGCGGGTGCGCCGCTGATCCTGGTCCAGGCGCGGGACCAGCGCAGCCAGCTGTTCCTGGCCGTGGACCCGGACTCGGGGGCGACCCGGATGGTGCACGCCGACGAAGATCCACATTGGCTTGATCTTTTCCCTGGGGTGCCCGCGTGGAGTCCGTCGGGGCGGCTCGTGCGTGTCGCGGACGAGGGCGGCGCGCGGGTACTGGCGGTCGGCGAACGTCCGCTGACGGGACCGCAGTTGCACGTCCGCGCGGTGCTCGACGTGTCCGACGACGACGTCCTGGTCTCCGCGTCGGCCGGTGAGCGGGCCGCCTCCCCGGAGATCGGTGAGATCCACGTCTATCGAGTGAACGAGCTGGGCGTGGAGCGCGTCTCGCAGGAGCCCGGCGTGCACTCGGCGGTACGCGCCGGGGGCGTGACCGTACTCGTCTCGGCGGTCCCGGAGAGGGCGGGCGCCCAGGTCCAGGTGCTACGGGACGGCAAGCGAGTGGCGACCGTGGCGTCTCATGCGGAAGATCCCGGTATGTCACCGCGCGTGCGGTTTACACAGGGGGGCGCACGCCGCGTACCGTGCGCCCTGCTTATGCCGAGGGACTACGACGGGGTCACACCCCTGCCGGTTCTCATGGACCCCTACGGCGGTCCGCACGGCCCGCGGGTGCTCGCCGCGCACAACGCGCACCTCACCTCGCAGTGGTTCGCCGATCAGGGGTTCGCGGTGGTGGTCGCCGACGGGCGCGGCACTCCGGGCCGGTCCCCCGCTTGGGAGAAGGAGATCGACGGCGACTTCACGCTCTCCCTGGACGACCAGGTGGAGGCGCTGCACGACCTGGCGACGTCGCATCCGCTGGACCTGAACCGGGTGGCGATCCGCGGCTGGTCGTACGGCGGCTGGCTCGCGGCCCTGGCCGTACTGCGCCGTCCGGACGTCTTCCACGCCGGTATCGCGGGTGCCCCGGTCACCGACTGGCGGCTGTACGACACGCACTACACCGAGCGGTATCTGGGCGATCCGGCGACGGCTCCGGCGGCGTACGCGAAGAGTTCGCTGATCACGGCCGAGGGGCTGTCCGCGCCCGCCGAGCCGCACCGCCCGCTGATGATCGTGCACGGCACCGCCGACGACAACGTGGTCTTCGCCCACGCCCTGCGCCTGTCCTCCGCACTCCTCGCGGCCGGCCGCCCGCACGAGGTCCTGCCGCTCTCGGGCGTCACCCACATCACCCCGCAGGAACAGGTCGCGGAGAACCTGCTGCTGCTCCAGGTGGACTTCCTGAAGCGTTCACTGGGGCCGGGCCCGGGCTAGAGGGGTACGCGCACGGCAACGGGCCGGAGCTACATGGCGAAGCTCCGGCCCGTTTACGGCACCCGCACGGCCGTACGTGATTTAGATTCGCGTGTCCGTATATCGGAACGACGTCAGCGAAGTTGCCTGCGTGTTAACGCGGTTGGTGCGCATTTGTACGCCTATTCCACCCCATCCGCATGATCGTCCGTCGACCCGTCCGCCGACTCGTCCGGCGGCACCACCCGCTTCTCCTCCGCGAAATGGCAGGCCGAGTCGTGCGCGGCCGGGCCGGTCGTGAGGCGGAACTCCGCCGGGACCGCGAGCAGCGGCACCTCCAGCGCGCAGCGCTCCTGGGCCTTCCAGCAGCGCGTGCGGAAACGGCACCCGGACGGGATGTTCGTCGGGGAGGGCACATCGCCGAAGAGGATGATCCGCTCCCGGTGCTCACGGGCCTCGGGGTCCGGGACGGGCACGGCGGAGAGCAGCGCCTGGGTGTAGGGATGCGTCGGATGGTCGTAGATCTCGGCGTCGCGGCCGATCTCCACGATCCGCCCGAGGTACATCACGCCGACCCGGTCGGAGATGTGCCGCACGATCGACAGGTCGTGCGCGATGAAGACGTACGACAGTCCGAACTCGCCCTGGAGGCGGTCCAGCAGGTTGATGACCTGGGCCTGGACGGAGACGTCGAGGGCGGAGACGGGTTCGTCGGCGACGATGATCTCGGGGCGGAGCGCCAACCCCCGGGCGATGCCGATGCGTTGGCGCTGGCCGCCGGAGAACTGGTGCGGGTAGCGGTTGATGTACTCGGGGTTGAGGCCGACCACGTCGAGGAGTTCCTGCACCCGGCGCCGGCGGTCGCCCTTGGGCGCGACCTCGGGGTGGATGTCGTACGGCTCGCCGATGATGTCGCCCACGGTCATCCGGGGGTTGAGGGAGGTGTACGGGTCCTGGAAGACCATCTGGATGTTGCGGCGGACGGTCTTGAGGGCCTTGCCGGAGAGCTTGGTGATGTCCTCGCCCTTGTAGCGGATCGAACCGGCGGTGGGCCGTTCCAGATGGACCAGCATCTTGGCGACCGTGGACTTGCCGCAGCCGGACTCACCGACGATGCCGAGGGTCTCCCCGGGGCTCAGGGCGAAGTCGACGCCGTCGACGGCCTTCACCGCGCCGACCTGCTTCTTGAAGAGGATGCCCTGGGTGAGCGGGTAGTGCTTGACCAGGCCGCTGACCTCCAGGATCGGCTCAGCCGGTGGGGCCGTCGTGGTCGAGTCGGGCGTCGTGGTCATCGAGGCACTCCCTCCAGAAGTGGCAGGCGCTCATCCGGATCCCGTCCGACGGCTCCACGTCGTACAGCGGGGGTACGTCGGTCCGGCACAGGTCGCGGGCCATCGGGCAGCGGGGGTTGAAGGCGCAGCCGGGCGGGATGTGCAGGAGGTTGGGTGGCAGGCCCTTGATCGCGTACAGCTCCTGGCCCTTCTGGTCCAGACGCGGGATCGAGTCGAGGAGGCCCCGGGTGTACGGGTGGGCCGGGGCCTTGTAGATGTCGTGGACCGGGGCGGACTCCACGATGCGGCCCGCGTACATCACGGCGATGCGGTCGGCGACGTCGGCGACGACGCCGAGGTCGTGGGTGATGAGGACGAGGCCCATGCGCAGTTCGCGCTGCAGTTCGGCCAGGAGGTCCATGACCTGGGCCTGGACGGTGACGTCCAGCGCGGTGGTCGGTTCGTCGGCGATGATCAGCGCGGGTTCCAGGGCCAGCGCCATGGCGATCATGATGCGCTGGCGCATACCGCCGGAGAACTGGTGCGGATAGTCCCGTACGCGCTCCTTGGCGGCCGGGATGCGGACCCGGTCCATCAGCTCGACGGCCTTGGTCCGGGCGTCCTTGCGCGACATGCCCCGGTGCACGACGAACATCTCGCCGAGCTGGTCGCCGACGGACAGCACGGGGTTGAGGGAGGACAGGGCGTCCTGGAAGATCATCGCCATCTCGGCGCCCCGGATCCTCCTTCTCTCCTCCTCCTTGAGCTTCAGCAGGTCCTGGCCCTTGAAGAGGATCTCGCCGCCGGTGATCCTGCCGGGCGGCATGTCGAGGATGCCCATGATCGCCTGGGCGGTGACCGACTTCCCGGAGCCGGACTCGCCGAGCACGGCCAGGGTCTGTCCCTCGTCCACCCCGTAGTCGACCCCGTTGACCGCCTTGGCGACCCCGTCCCGCGTCTTGAACTCCACATGCAGATCACGCACTTCGAGCAGCATGACGACGCCTCACCTCAGCTTCGGGTCGAGGGCGTCGCGCACGGCGTCGCCCAGCATGATGAACGCCAGGACGGTGATCGCGAGGGCGCCGGAGGGCCACAGGAGGGCGTGCGGGGCGTTGCGGATGTACGGGGACGCGGCGGAGATGTCGATGCCCCAGGAGACGCTCGGGGGCTTCAGCCCGACGCCCAGGTACGACAGGGTCGCCTCCAGGGCGATGTACGTGCCGAGCGCGATGGTGGCCACGACGATGACCGGGGCGACCGCGTTCGGGGTGATGTGGCGCAGCAGCATGCGGGAGTTGGAGGCGCCGAGGGCACGGGCGGCCTGGACGTAGTCGTTCTGTTTGGCGGTGATGACCGAGCCCCGGGCGATGCGGGAGATCTGCGGCCAGCCGAGCAGCACCATGAAGCCGATCACCGGCCAGATGGAGTTGCTGGTGACCACGGACAGCAGCACCAGGCCGCCGAGCACCACCGGGATCGCGAAGAAGACATCGGTGATCCGGGACAGGATCGAGTCCGAGAACCCGCCGAAGAACCCCGCGAGCCCGCCGAGCACCGACCCGAGGAGCGCGACCCCGAGCGTGGCGCAGACACCGACCGCGATGGAGATACGGGCCCCGTAGACGGTCCGGGTGTACACGTCACAGCCCTGGCCGTCGTACCCGAACGGGTGGCCGGGCTGCGCGCCCTCCTGGGCCTTGGACAGGTCGCACTTGAGCGGGTTCCCGGAGGCGATCAGCGAGGGCCACAGGGAGATGACGACCAGGAAGAGGATCACCAGCGACGAGATGATGAAGACGGGGTTGCGGCGCAGGTCGCGCCAGGCGTCGGACCAGAGGCTGCGGGCCTTGTCGGCGGGGTCGCCGCCCGCCGGGTCGCCGAGGCGCTTCTCCAGGGTCTCCCCCTCGGTGGTGGCCAGGTCCATGGTGCCGTCCAGCCCCGTCGCGGCGATCGCCCCGTCCTCGGGAGCGCGCTGGCCGCCCGAGACGTGCGGCTCCGGGGGCTGCGGCTCAGGCATAGCGGATCCTCGGGTCGAGTACGGCGTAGAGGAGGTCGACGATCAGGTTGGCGGCCAGGAACACCAGGACGAGGACGGTCACGAAGCCGACGACGGTCTGGGTGTTCTGGCGGAGGATGCCCTGGTAGAGCTGGTAGCCGACGCCGTGGATGTTGAAGATCCGCTCGGTGACGATCGCGCCGCCCATCAGGGCGCCGATGTCGGTGCCGATGAAGGTGACCACGGGGATCAGCGAGTTCCGCAGCAGGTGCTTGCGGATGACGCGGTGCCGGGGCAGGCCCTTGGCGACGGCGGTGCGGACGTAGTCGGCACGGGCGTTCTCCGCGATGGACGTCCGGGTCAGCCGGGTGACGTAGGCGAGGGAGACGGAGGCGAGGACCAGCCCCGGCACGATCAGCTCGTCGAAGGGGGCCTCGGAGGAGACCGACGGACGGATCCAGCCCCACTCGACGCCCAGCAGCAGCTGGAGCAGCAGACCGGTGACGAAGGTGGGCACGGAGATGACGACCAGGGTGACCACCAGGGCCCCGGTGTCGACGGGCCGCCCGCGCCGCAGCCCGGTGACGACCCCGAGGGTGATGCCGATGACGATCTCGAAGAGGATCGCGACGATCGTCAGCCGGATGGTGACGGGGAAGGCGGAGGCCATCAGCTCGGTGACCTCCTGCCCGTTGAACGCGGTGCCGAAGTCGCCGGTGAAGACATTGCCCATGTAGGTCAGGTATTGCTGCCAGACGGGCTTGTCGAGGCCGAACTCCCGGCGCAGCTGGGCGGCCGTCGCCGGATCGCACTCCCGGTCGCCGCAGAGGCCCGCGATGGGGTCGCCCATCACGTTCACCATCAGGAAGATCAGGAGGGTGGCGCCCACGAAGACCGGGATCATCTGGAGCAGGCGCCGGACGACGTACCGTCCCATACGGACTCCGGGGGTAGTGGGCGGGCGCCGTGAGCGCCCGCCCGGTCGGCTCAGCTGACCTTGATCTGGTCGTACACCGGCACGCTGAACGGGTTCAGGGAGACATTGGAGAGGCGCTCCGAGTAACCCGCGCTGCCGTTCTGGTACCAGAGCGGGATGGCGGCCATGTTGTCCCGGACGACCTCCTCGGCCTGCTGGAACGTCTGGACGGCCTTCGTCGTGTCGGCCTCCGCGTTGGCCTCGTCGACGAGCTTGTCGAACTCGGCGTTGGACCACTTGCCGTCGTTGGAGGAGGCGTTGGTGTAGTACAGCGGCTGCAGGAAGTTCTGGATGAGCGGGTAGTCCATCTGCCAGCCGGCACGGAACGGGCCGCTCATCTTCCGCTGGGTGATCTGGTTGCGGTAGTCGGCGAAGGTGCCGACCGGGTTGCCGACGCACGCCTTGTCGTTGTCGAGGGCGTTGTTGATGGAGTTGCAGACGGCGTCGACCCACTGCTTGTGGGAGCCGGTGTCCGCGTTGTACGTGATCTTGACCTGGCCGCCGGGGAGGCCGCCGCCCTCCTTGATCAGCTGCTTGGCCGCGTCCGCGTCGTACTCGCAGGCGTCACCGCACAGGCCCTCCTTGTAGCCGCCGTCCTCGCCGAGGACGGGGGAGGTCCAGTCGGTGGCGGGGGTGCGGGTCTTCTGGAAGATGGTGTCGGTGATCTGGTCGCGGTCGATGGCCCGGGACAGCCCCTCGCGGACCTTCTCCATGCCGTCCTTGCCCCACTCCTCGTCGTAGAACGGGAAGGACAGGGTCTGGATGATGCCGGCCGGGGTGTTGATGTACCGGTCGCCGAGGTCGGCCTCGACGTTCTTGAGCTGGGCGGCGGGGACGTCGTCGACGAGGTCGAGGTTGCCGGCCATCAGGTCGGTGTAGGCGGTGTTGTTGTCGGTGTAGACCTTGAGGTCCACGCCACCGTTCTGCGCCTTGTCGTCACCCGGGTAGTCGTCCCATTTCCGCACCGACAGCTGGGAGCCCTTGGTGTACGAGTCGACGGCGTACGGGCCGTTGCCGACGGGCTTGGCCAGCCAGGCGTCGTGGTCGGTGAAGAACGACTGCGGCAGCGGGGCGAACGCGTTGTAGCCGAGGGTGTCGGGGAAGGTCGAGAACTTCTGGGTGAGCTTGACGGTGAAGGTGTCCGTGTCCACGACCTTCAGCCCGGAGAGGGTGTCGGCGGTCTGCTTGCTTCCGTCGTCGGGGTGCGTCTTGTCGTAGCCCTCGATGTACTCGAAGAAGTACGCGTTCTTCTGGTTGTTCTTCAGGCTCGCCCCGTAGTTCCAGGCGTCCACGAAGGACTTGGCGGTGACCTTCTCGCCGTTGCTGAAGGTCCAGTCGTCCTTGATGGTGATGGTGAAGTTCTGCGAGTCGGTCGTCTCGATCTCCTCGGCGAGCATGTCCTTCGCCTCACCGGTCTTGGGGTCGTACCGCTTCAGCCCGCGGAAGATCATGTCGAGCACCTTGCCGCCCTGCACCTCGTTGGTGTTGGCCGGCTCCAGCGGGTTCTGCGGATCTCCCCATGAGGAGCTGAGCACCGCGCCGCCGTTCGCGCTGCCGCTGCCGCCGCCGTTGTCGTCGTCCCCGCCCCCACAGGCGGTCGCGGCGAGAGCGACCGCCGCCGCGCCGGCGATCCATCGGGCGTGCGTGGCTCCACGCATGGGGTGCCTCCTCGTACGTGCGCGGGTGTGCGCTGTGCTTGTTATCGGACAATATCGGGGCATATTGCTCGTAGCGCGCATCTTGGGGGCCGTATGGGGTTCGTGTTCGGGTGCGGGTCCGGTGGGGGCTGGTCGCGCAGTTCCCCGCGCCCCTGAAAAGCCGGGGCCGCGCCCCATGCTTTTCAGGCCCGCAGGGGCCTGAATCCTTAGGGGCGCGGGGAACTGCGCGAGAAGCCCCACCGGACCCGCACCCGCCGACGCACCGAACCCACCCGAACCCTC
Source organism: Streptomyces sp. NPDC001868 (assembly GCF_040297125.1). Taxonomy (NCBI): domain Bacteria; kingdom Bacillati; phylum Actinomycetota; class Actinomycetes; order Kitasatosporales; family Streptomycetaceae; genus Streptomyces; species Streptomyces sp. NPDC001868. Next base: position 194,342 of record NZ_JBEOYO010000007.1, read on the forward strand.
CGCACATCCCAAAATCCCGAAGAGCCGGTAAGAGAAGGGTTCGCCCCAGTAAGGGCGGGGTCGGCAATCCCCCTCCCCTTGGTCAAAGCCCCCGCGAACGCATTGACCCACCGCCGGAGCCGGTTGAAGGGTCACGTCATGGGGACCACGCCAACACTCACCGCCGCCCCCTTCGAGACGGCATCCACCCCGCCCCGAACCGGCGCCACCAGCTCACCCGGCCGTATCGCCTGGCGCCGCTTCCGCAGGGACCGCGCCGGCACCGTGTCGGCGTACATCGTGCTGCTGTTCTTCGCCGCCGCGATCGCCGCCCCGCTGATCGCGAAGGTCTACGGCAAGGACCCGTACACGACGTACGGCCAGAACCAGCCGGGCCTGCTCAACCAGTTCGGTTTCCCGGTCGCGCCGAACGGCGGCGTGAGCGGCGACTTCTGGTTCGGCGTCGAACCGCAGCTCGGCCGGGACGTCTTCACCCTCCTCCTCTACGGCATCCGCAACTCCCTGCTGATCGCCACGGTGACGACCCTGCTGGTCACGGCGCTCGGCATCGTCGTCGGCGTGACGGCGGGCTATCTCGGCGGCCGGATCGACAGCCTCGTGGGCCGGATCGTCGACATCCTGCTGGCCTTCCCCTCCACGCTCTTCTTCATCGCCATGTGGCCGGTGATGATCTCGATCCTGGTCCCGCCCGACGAGAACACCCCGACCTGGCTGACGGTGGTGAGCCTGATCTCGGTGATGACGGCGTTCGGCTGGGCGCCCATCGCCCGGCTGCTGCGCGGCGAGGTACTGGCCCTGCGGGAACGGGAGTTCGTGGAGGCGGCCAAGGTCACCGGCGCCTCCCCCGCCCGGATCGTGTTCCGGGAGCTGCTGCCGAACCTGTGGACGCCGGTCCTCATCCAGGCGACCCTCGCGCTGCCCATGTACGTCACCACGGAGGCGGCCCTCGCCTTCCTCGGCGTCGGCCTCAGCGACCCCACGCCCGACTGGGGCGTGATGATCCAGCGCGGCGCGCAGGTCTACCAGAGCGACATCACGTACATGCTCTTCCCCGGCCTCTCGATGGTCGTCTTCGTGATCGCCTTCAACCTCCTCGGCGACTCGGTCCGCGACGCGCTGGACCCGAAGACCAGACGCTGAGCCCCTTTCCCACCAAGGGCTCCCCCTCCCCCCGAAGCGGGCCCCTCCCCTTCTCCCTGATTCAGGCAGGACACCCATGTCGATCTCCCGCAGAAACTTCGTCATCGCAGGCTCCGTCGCGACGGCCGGCGGCTCCCTGGTCCTCAGCGCGTGCAGCAGCGGAGGCGGGGGCGGTACGGCGGGCGGCGCGGCCTCCGGCTCCGCCGCCAGGTACTCCAAGGTCGCGGTGGGCACCGCGGCCGACTCCACCGGCCCCGCGCCGGAGGTCCCGGGCGCGCGCAAGGGCGGCACCATCCGCCCGATCGGCCCGGACGACTTCTCCCATCTGGACCCGCAGCGAATCTACTTCGCCTGGAACTCCACGGTCGCGAACCTCTACGTCCGCTGCCTCACCGGCTACAAGATCGCCTCCGACGGCTCGATGAAGCTCGTCGGCGACCTCGCCACCGACACCGGCACCATGTCCGACGGGGGCAGGACCTGGACGTTCACCCTCAAGGACGGGCTGAAGTGGGAGGACGGCAGCGAGCTGACCGTCGACGACGTACGCCACGGCATCGAGCGCGGCTTCGCGAGCTTCACCACCGAGGGCGCCACCTACGTCCAGACCTGGCTGACCGGCTCGAACGACTTCCGGTCCGTCTACAAGGGCCCTTACGGCGGCAAGCACCTCTCCTCCGTGGTCACGGACACCGCGAAGAAGACCATCACCTTCCACCTGAAGACGGCCCGCCCCGACCTCGACTGGGCGCTGGCGATGCACTCCTACGGTGCCGTGCCGGTCGCGCACGACAGCAAGGAGAAGTACGACAAGGACCCCGTCTCCTGCGGCCCGTACCGGATCAGGCAGCACTCCGTCGACAAGTCCCTGACCCTGGTGCGCAACACCCACTGGGACCCGAAGTCGGACCCGATCCGCAACGCCTACCCGGACTCCGTCGTCTTCGAGTTCGGCCCCGAGGCCCTCCAGGCCACCGACCGGCTGATCGCCGACTCCGGGACCGACCAGTACGCCGTCATGGCCTACAGCGGGGTGCCGGCCGAGCGCATCCAGAAGGTGATCAGCGACAGCACCCTCACGCCCCGCACGATCGACGGCCTGCTGACGGGCCTGTACTACTACGCCATCAACTGCCGCCGCATCAAGGACGTCCGGGTCCGCCAGGCCCTCAACCACGCCTGGCCGCTGGAGCAGATCCGCTCCATCTACGGCGGCCCGTCGGCCGGCGACTACGCGACCACCATCCTCAGCCCGGACATCGCGGGCCGGGAGAAGTTCGACGTCTACGGCAAGCTGAAGAACCCGCGGGGCGACACGGCGAAGGCGAAGTCCCTGCTGAAGGAGGCCGGCAAGCTCGGCCAGAAGATCGTCTACACCTATCCGCAGGGCGGCAACGACGCCTACGAGAAGACCAAGGTCGTCATCGCCAACGCCCTGAAGGAAGCCGGCTTCGACCCGGTGGTCAAGCCGGTGGAGTCCACGAGCTACTACGACCAGGTCGGCCAGATCGACAACCAGTTCGACGTGATGTGGTACGGCTGGTCCCCGGACTGGCCCGCCGCCTACACCCTCCTCCAGCCGCTCTTCGACGGCACCACCATCGCCGACAACGCCCCCAACGTCTCGCAGCTGAACGTCGGCTGGGTCAACGCGGCGATCAAGAAGGACGCGGCCATCACGGACACCGCGAAGGAGAACGCGGCCTGGGCGGCGCTGGACAAGGAGATCATGGCCAAGGAGGCGCCGATCATCCCGGAGACCTACCAGCGGCGCTACTACCTGTACGGCTCCAAGGTGGGCGGCGCCGAATTCGACCCGCTGTTCTCGGCGTTCATCATCCACAAGCTGTACGCCAAGGCCTGAGCCGGCCCGGGACGCGTACCGCCATGCTCCGCTTCGTCGCCCGCAGGACGCTGAGCGCGCTGCTGATCCTGCTGATCATCAGCGCCATCACGTTCCTCCTCTTCTACGTCGCCCCGCGCGACCCCGCCCGCGCCGCCTGCGGCAAGCTGTGCACCCCGCAGACGCTCGCGCTGGTCCGGCACAACCTCGGCATCGACGATCCGCTCCCCGTCCAGTACGGGCACTGGCTGGCGGGGGTGTTCGCCGGCCGGGACTACGCCGGGCTCGGCCACTGCCCGGCGCCCTGTCTCGGCTACTCCTTCACCAACCACGAACCGGTCCTCGGCCTGATCACCGACCGCTTCCCGACCACGCTCGCGCTCGCCCTCGGCAGCACGGCCGTCTTCGTCGTGTTCGGGGTGGGCACCGGAATGATCGCGGCGGTGGCGCAGGGCCGCGCCCTGGACAAGATCGCGTCCTCGGCGTCCCTGGTCGGCTCGTCCCTGCAGATCTACATCGTCGGCGTGGTGGCGATGTACTACCTCTCCGACCAGTGGGGCCTGCTCCCCCGCCCCTCGGACGCCGTGGGCGTCACCCAGGACCCGCTGGCCTGGTTCAAGGGCCTGCTGCTCCCCTGGCTGGTCCTCGCGATCATCTTCACCGCCAACTACACCCGGATGACCCGCTCCCAGCTCGTGGAGACCCTCGCCGAGGACTACGTCCGCACGGCCCGCGCCAAGGGCCTGTCCCGGCCCACGGTCTTCTTCCGCTACGCCTGGCGCGGCGCCATGGGCCCCATCGTCACCATCCTCGGCCTCGACATCGGCTACCTCCTGGGCGGCGCCATCATCACCGAGGAGACCTTCGGCCTCCACGGCATCGGCGCCCTCTCCATCAAGGCCGTCCGCGACAACGACCTGCCCCTGCTCCTGGGCGTGGTGCTGGTCGCCGCGGCCGCCATCGTGGTCGCGAACATCGTGGTGGACGCGGTGTACGCGCTGATCGATCCGCGGGTGCGGCTGGCGTAGGACGGGTGCGGCTGGCGTAGGCGGCGGGGCGGGACCGGGCTGAGTCGGGTTTGGCCGCCGGGCCGGGCCGGGCGGGAGTTGGGCCAGGCCGAGTTGAGCCGGGCCGGGTTGGGCCGGGGTCAGCCCGACTCCCCCCGTTCCACGCAGAATTCGTTCCCCTCCGGGTCGGCCATGAGGACCCAGCCGCCGCCGTCGGGGCGGGTGTGGTCCGCGACCACCCGGGCGCCCAGCGCGAGCGCCCGCTCGACCTCCTCGGCGCGGGTCCGGCCGTGCGGCTTGAGGTCGAAGTGGACCCGGTTCTTCACCGACTTGCCCTCGGGCACCCGCACGAACAGCAGCCGAGGCCCACCCGCCGGATCCGCGATCAGCGCCTCCGGGTCCCCCGGCTTGTCGTCGTCGGCCAGCGGCCGGCCGAGCAGTTCGCTCCAGAACAGGGCGACGTCGTACGGGTCGCCGGCGCAGTCGAAGGTGATGCTGTGGATGCTGGGGTGACTGTGGGTCAACTGGTGTCTCCCTGAGGTCGGTCGGGTCGTACGTGCCCAGTGTGTCGTGCGCCTCGCACATGCCGCCGTACGGCCCTCGCCGCCTCCGCCAACGACCCGAAACACCCCTGCGCGTCCCGGAGTTCCTCGGGCCGGTGCGTGGTCGCCACCGCGTACACCGTGCAGCCGGCCGCGAGCCCCGCCGCGATGCCCGCCGGTGCGTCCTCGACGACCAGACACCGGGCCGGGTCGACGCCCAGCCGGGCGGCGGCGGTCAGATAGCCCTCGGGTGACGGCTTGCCCTCGAAGACGTCCTCGGCGCAGACACGCACCTCGGGCACCGGCAGCCCCGTACGGGCGAGCCGCTGGGCGGTCGGCTCCGCGCGGCTGGAGGTGACGACGGCCCAGCGACCCGGCGGCAGGGCCCGCAGCAGCCCGGCGGCCCCGTCGAAGGCCCGGAAGCCGGGTTCCTCGGCGGCCATCAGCCGGTCCAGGGCCCGGTGTTCCTCCGCCGGATCGCGCTCGGGTGCCACCAGCCGCAGGATGTCCGCCCGCCGCCGCCCCTGCGTGGCCGCCCACACGGCCTCGGGGTCCAGCCCCCGCGCCCGGGCCCAGGCCCGCCAGACCCGGCCGTGCGCGTCGGCGGTGTCGATCAGCACACCGTCCACGTCAAAGAGGACGGCGGCCGCCGTACCGTCCTCCACCGTCCGCGCCCACCGCATCTGAATCCCCCCGATATCCCCCCGACGACAAAGACGGGCGCGGCTCATCCTGGGATGAGCCGCGCCCGGGCGAAGCCATGAACCGGAGACCGGCCGGTCGGTCCTACAAGGTCTTCTCCACGGACGTCTTGGCCGCGCCGCCCTCCAGCGCCTTCAGCGCCGGGTCCAGCACCACGTCCTCCCCGCGGGCCTCCGTCGTCGGGTCCTCCGGGAAGTGGCAGGCCGTCAGGTGGCCTTCGCGGTTGCCGGAGATCTGGAGGAGCGGGGGCTCCTCGGCGGCGCACTTGTCCTGTGCCTTCCAGCAACGGGTGCGGAAGCGGCAGCCGGACGGCGGCGAGATCGGCGAGGGCACGTCGCCGTAGAGCCGGATCCGCTCCTTGTCCTGGCCCTCGTCGGCGATCTCGACCTCGGGGACCGCGGAGAGCAGGGCGTGCGTGTACGGGTGGCGGGGCCGGTTGTAGATCGAGTCCCGGTCGCCGACCTCCACGACCTTGCCGAGGTACATCACCGCCACGCGCTGCGAGAAGTGCCGGACGATGGCGAGGTCGTGGGCGATGAACAGGAAGGCGATGCCCAGCTCCTGCTGCACCTTCTGCAGCAGGTTCACCACCTGGGCCTGGATCGACACGTCCAGCGCCGAGACCGGCTCGTCCGCGACGATCAGCTTCGGGTTCAGCGCCAGGGCGCGGGCGACACCGATGCGCTGGCGCTGGCCGCCGGAGAACTCGTGCGGGAAGCGGTTGTAGTGCTCGGGGTTGAGGCCGACCAGCTCCAGGAGCTCACGGACCTTCTTCTCCCGGCCGCCCTCCGGCTCGATCCCGTTGACCTCCATCGGCGACTTGATGATCGAGCCGACGGTCTGCCGGGGGTTCAGCGAGGAGTACGGGTCCTGGAAGATCATCTGGATCTCGGACCGGACCGGCGCCAGCTTCCGGCGCGAGGCGTGCGTGATGTCCTGGCCCGCGTAGGTGATCTTCCCGGCGGTCGGCTCCAGCAGCCGCGTGATCAGCCGGCCCGTCGTCGACTTGCCGCAGCCCGACTCGCCCACCAGGCCGACGCTCTCGCCGACGCCGACGGTCAGATCGACGCCGTCGACCGCCTGCACGGCGCCGACCTTGCGTTTGATCGGGAAACCGCCGTAGATGGGGAAGTGTTTGGTCAGGCCCTGGACCTCGAGGAGGGTTTCCTTCACGGCGTCGGTGGGGCCCTGCTGTGCGGGGAGGGTGAGGTTGTCGCTCATGATCTCGGTTCTCCCTAGCGCAGCCGGGGCTGGATCTTGTCGATGAAAATGGTCTGCTTCTGCTCCGCCGTCAGGTGGCACGCGGAGGCGCGACCCTCACCCAGCGGGGGCCGGCTGTCGGTGCACAGTGTGCCGGTGACCTCTCCGGTGAACGCGCACCGGGGGTGGAAGGGGCAGCCGGAGGGCGGGTTGAGCAGCGAGGGCGGGGAGCCGGGGATCGGCGTCAGCATCTCGTGGATGTCGCCGTCCAGACGCGGCATCGAGCTCAACAGGCCCCAGGTGTACGGGTGCTTGGGGGTGCGCAGCACTTCCTTGACGCTGCCGCGCTCCACGGCCCGGCCCGCGTACATCACCAGCAGGTCGTCGGCCATGTTCGAGATGACGCCGAGGTCGTGCGTGATGAAGATGATCGCGGAGCCGAACTCCTGCTGGAGGTCCTTGAGCAGGTCGAGGATCTGGGCCTGCACGGTCACGTCGAGCGCGGTCGTCGGCTCGTCGGCGATCAGCAGGTCGGGGTCGCACATCAGCGCCATGGCGATCATCGCGCGCTGGCGCATACCGCCGGAGAACTGGTGCGGGTAGTCGTCGAAGCGCACCTTGGGCTGCGGGATGCCGACCTTCTCCAGCATCTGGATCGCCCGCTCCTTCGCCTCCTTCTTGGAGGCGCCGCGGTGCTTCATGAACGGCTCGGACAGTTGCCGGCCCACCGTGTAGTACGGAGACAGCGCCGTCAGCGGGTCCTGGAAGATCATCGCCATCTTGTTGCCGCGGAGCTGCTCCAGCTCCTTCTCGGTGGCGGTGACCAGCTCCTTGCCGTCGAAAAGGATCTCCCCGTCGACGGTGCTGGTGCGCGGGTTGTGCAGGCCGAGAATCGTCAGGTTGGTGACGGACTTGCCGGATCCCGACTCACCGACGATGCCCAGGGTCTTGCCGCGCTCGACGTCGAAGGAGAGCCCGTCGACGGCCTTGACGATGCCGTCCTCGGTGGAGAACTGCACCCGCAGGTCACGGACCGAGAGGAAGCTCTCGGGCCCGCTCGGGGCCGGGGCGTCCTCGGTCTTGGTCAGTGTGGTCACGGTGGTTCGTTCTTCCTAGGAGAGCCGGACGCGCGGGTCGATGTAGGCGTACGCGATGTCGGTGAGGATGTTCACGATGAGGATGAAGAAGGCGCCGAACATCATGACGCCCATCGTCAGCGGGAGGTCCTTGGACCCGGCGCCGTCCACAGCCAGACGTCCGATCCCCTGGAGGGAGAAGGTGATCTCCGTGACGACGGCACCGCCGAGCATGGAGCTGATGTCGATGCCGAGGACGGTGACGATCGGGGTGAGCGAACCGCGCCAGGCGTAGCGGAAGAAAACGTACCTCTTCGCCATGCCCTTGGCGCGAGCGGTGCGGACGTGCTCCTCCGCGAGCTGCTCGATCATGGCGGCACGTGCCATACGCGTGTACTGCGCGGTGAAGATGGTGGCCATCACGACCACGGGAATCGACATCCCGATGAACCAGCCGACCGGGTCCTCGGTGATGGGGACGTACTTCGGGTCCTCCATGATGCCCGTGCCGTAGACGAAGATGACCAGCACGATCGGGCCGAGGAAGTAGATCTGGAAGGAGCTGAGCACCATGGACGCGCCCGTGGCCACCTTGTCGATCATGGAGCCCCGCCGGTACGCGGCGATCATGCCCGCGCCGACGCCGATGACGAGGAAGCAGATCGCGCCACCCGCGGTGAGCGTGAGGGTGGTCGGGAACCGGTCCATGATCGTGTCCCAGACCATGTCGCCCGAGTGGAACGACTGGCCGAGGCACGGGGCGGCGCAGTGCGCGTCCGGGAAGTCACGGCCGACCACGATGCCGGACATGAACTGCCAGAACTGGGTGGCGAGAGGGAGGTTGAGGCCGAGCGCCTCGCGGATGTCCTCCAGTCTCGTTACGGAGCAGTCCCTGCCACAGGCCAGCGAGGCATAGTCGGACGGCGCGGCGACGAAGAGGAAGAACGTGGCGGCGCCGATGAGGAACAGGGTGACGATGGCGCCGGCCAAGCGCCGAATGATGAACTGAAGCATGGCGGGAAGGCTGCTCTCTACGGAGACGGTGGGAGGTTTCACGGAACCGCGGGAGTGCGCTCCGCCTGGTGCGCACCCCCGCGATCAGCCGTCGGACGTTACGACTTCAGGAACAGTCGGGTGACGTCGATGTAGCTCGACTCGGTGCTGTAGCGGGCACCGCCGATGTTCGAACCGTAGAGCTGGAACTGCTTGACGTACCACAGCGGAGCGGCCGGGTTGACCTTCTCCAGGATGTAGTGGTGCGCCTCCTGCCAGGTCTTCGACGCCTCGGTCGGCTCCTGGGTCAGAGCCTTCTTGATCAGCTCCTGGACCTTCGGGTCGTTGATGTGCGAGTAGTTCGGCGAACCGTCGGCGATCTGGTCACCGTCGTAGACCGGCGTGACGACCGTACCGGCGGACGGCCAGTCCTGGCCCCAGCCGGAGATGTAGATGTCGTACGGGTTGTCGAGCTTGCCGATCTGCTCGTAGTAGCTCGCCGCGTCGACCTCCTTGGAGACGACGTCGAAGCCGACCTTGGTCAGCGCGTCCTCGATGGCGACCTTGCGCTTCTGGCCGGCCTCGCTGTTGGCGTAGGCGAAGACGAGCTTCTTCTCCGCGGCCGGGACGTCCTTCAGAAGCTTCTTGGCCTCTTCGAGGTTGCCCTGCGGCGTCGCCAGACGGCCGTACGGGTCGTAGGAGTCCTCGTAGCCGGGCAGGGTCGGGGCGAAGAGGTTCTGGGCGACGTCACCGCCGTAGACACCACCCTCACCGGCGATGAGCGACTTGGAGTTCACCGCGTAGGTGATGGCGTCGCGGACCGTCTTGTTCTTGACCCGGTCCAGGTTGAAGTTGAGCACCTGGACGTAGGGCGCGTAGCCCTTGATCGTGCGCTTGCTGGTGGCCGGGTCCGTGACGACGTCCTGGATCTGCGTGGACTCGACGGAACCGGTGAGCTGGATGGCGTTCTTGGACTCACCCTGGTCGGCGATCAGACGCTTGGTCTGGGTCGACTCGGTGACACCGAAGTTGATGTTCCAGCCGTCCACGAACTGGTGGCGGACGGAGTCGGTCTTCGGGTCCCACTGGTCGTTCTTGACGAGCTTGAGGGACTTGCCGACCTTGTACTCGGCGATCTTGTACGGGCCGAGGGCGACCGGGGCCTTGTCGTACTTCTCCTTCGTGTCCGTCTTCTCCGGGACGATGGAGTAGCCAGGCATGGCCAGCGTCTGCGGCAGGTCCGGACGCGCCGTGTCGAAGTGGAAGACGATCGTCTTGTCGTCCGGCGTCGCCAGGACGCTGTCCGGCAGGTGCTTCTTGCCGTAGCCGCCGTCCGGCAGCGCCTCGCGGTACTTCGCGCCGCTCAGCCAGGTCTGCAGGTAGGTCGGACCGTCGAAGATGAACTTGGCGTACTGACGCTCGATGGTGTGGCGGACGTCGGCCGAGGTGATCTCGTTGCCGTTCTGGTCCTTGACGCCGTCCTTGAGCGTGAACGTCCAGGTCTTGCCGCCGTCGGAGGACTTGCCCGAGTCGGTCGCGAGGTCACCCACGACCGCGGTGCCGCCCTTGCCGTCCTCCTCGAAGTTCGTCAGCCCGCGGAAGAGCAGGTTGGCGACCTGGCCACCGTCGGAGACGTAGATCTGCCCCGGGTCGATGTGGGAGAGGCCCGCCTCCTGGTAGACCTCGATGGTGCCGCCGGTCTTGGCGCCGGGCACCTCCTCGGCCGGACCGGTGGAGGCCGCGGCGTCGGCGTAGGTCACGGGCTTCGCCTGCGCCGCCGCGCCCTTCTGGTCTTCCTTGGCGTTCTTGTCCGAGCTGGTGCCCTTGTTCTCCGAGCACCCGGTCAGGACGAGGGAGCCGGCCGCGAACGCGACCACTATGGCGCGCGCTCTGCGCGAGGTGAGCGACTTCATGACGGTGTATGCACCTACCTGTCGTTTGTTATCCATGAGTACTGCCTGACGCGGCTGGTAGGCCGACGCGGGGGCGGCAGTCACCCCCCACCAATGGACGATTCAGCGCCCGGACTTGGGGTCGAACGCATCCCGTACGGAGTCTCCGAGGAGGTTGAAGCACAGGATGAAGATCACCAACGCCACGCCCGGGAAGAACATGAACGCCGGGTCCTGCTCGGCGTACTTGGCGCCGGCGGCGAACAGCCGTCCCCAGTCCGGGGTGGGCTCGACGAAGCCCACACCGGCGAAGGAGAGGAACGCGATGGTGAGGATCGTGCTGGGCAGCTGATACGTGAACTGCACCAGGATCGGCGAGACGACGTTCGGCAGGATCTCCTTGCGGACGATCCGCCACGGCGAGGCGCCGGAGACCTTGGCCGCCTCCACGAACTCCCGCTCCCGCAGGGACAGCACGGTGGAACGGACCAGCCGGGCCATACCCATCCAGCCCAGCAGCCACAGCACGATCAGCATCGCGAGCGCCCGGAAGTACGTGGGCGTCTCCTCGCGCGGGTCCACGAAGAACGCGGTCACCACGGGCATGAAGGCGATGAAGAACAACTGCTGCGGGAAGGACAGGAAGAAGTCGGTGACCCGTCCGATCCAGTAGTCGGTCCTGGCGCCGAAGTAGCCGCCGATCAGACCGATGACGACACCGGTCAGCATGACCAGCGTGGTCACACCCAGCGCCATGAACAGCGACGTGCGCATGCCGTACATCAGCATGGCGAACAGGTCACGGCCGTACTGCGGCTCGACACCGAACCAGTGCTCCCCCGAGACACCGCCGAAGTAGCCGAGCGGAAGGCCGAACTCGTCCAGGACCGGCGTGTCCGCGTACGTCGGGTCCTGGCCGTACAGCGTGTACGGGTTCGTCCCGCTGAGCGCGGTGAGGAGCGGCGCCGACAGCGCGATCACGAAGTAGAAAATCACTACCCCGGCGCAGAGCATGCCGGTACGGTCGCGCCGGAAGCGCTGCCACATCAGCTGGCCGGGGGAACGGCCTTCAAGCTTCCTGGGCTCGTCGACCTGAGAGGTCGAATCCAGCTCGGGGTCCAAGGCGACCGCGGACCCGGAGCCCTCGGCCTTGGTTGGACTGGTCATGTCTGTTCTTCCCCCGGGGGGTTGGAGAGTTGAGCGCAGCACAGTTACCGGCAGGTTCTGTGGTTTGGGGGAACTTTCGCCAAATGGGTCAACGCGCGTCAAGGGCGGAAGGCATAGGGATCTCCCTACCGTCCATATTTTGAGCAAAAATTGCAAAGATTGACACCTGGTCGCGCTTGACAAGCGGTAAGAGAAACCGACCAAGCGGACATTCGGGGTACGATTTTTGTTTACATGTCCGAAACTTGATCGCCGGATCACCGATATCCGAACAGGGCTTCACAGCTCACAGACAGCCAGCCGAACACCTGCGGCGGAAGTCCAGCCTCCCCCGCGGTCCCTTCACATGCTCCCCGGAATCCCCGACATCCCCACGGGATCCCCCGCGTGCGGGCAGGCCGGAAGCCCGGTTCTCCCGAGGAGCGGAGAACCGGGGCTTCACAAAAGGCAATTGGCGGAACGTCAGCCGTGCTTCGCGCGGCTCGCGGCCCGGGCGCGCTCGCGGGCGTCCAGGTTGACCTTGCGGATGCGCACGGCCTCCGGGGTCACCTCGACGCACTCGTCGTCGCGGCAGAACTCCAGGGACTGCTCCAGGGAGAGCTTGCGCGGCGGGACGATGGCCTCGAACGAGTCGGCCGAGGACGACCGCATGTTCGTGAGCTTCTTCTCCTTGGTGATGTTCACGTCCATGTCGTCGGAGCGCGAGTTCTCACCGACGATCATGCCCTCGTAGACCTCGGTACCGGGGTCGGTGAACAGCACACCGCGCTCCTGGAGGTTCGTCATCGCGAACGCGGTGACGGCGCCGGCGCGGTCGGCGACGAGCGAACCGTTGTTACGGGTCGTCAGCGTGCCGAACCACGGCTCGTGGCCCTCGTGGATGGAGTGGGCGATGCCCGTGCCGCGCGTGCCGGTCAGGAACTCCGTACGGAAGCCGATGAGGCCGCGGGACGGCACGACGAACTCCATGCGCACCCAGCCGGAGCCGTGGTTCGACATGTTGTCCATCCGGCCCTTGCGGACACCCATGAGCTGCGTGACCGCGCCCATGTGTTCCTCGGGCACGTCGATCGTCATGCGCTCGACCGGCTCGTAGACCTTGCCGTCGACCTCCTTGGTGACGACCTGGGGCTTGCCGATGGTCAGCTCGAAGCCCTCACGGCGCATCTGCTCGACCAGGATGGCCAGCGCCAGCTCACCACGGCCCTGGACCTCCCAGGCGTCCGGGCGCTCGGTGTCGAGCACGCGGAGGCTGACGTTACCGACCAGCTCGCGGTCCAGGCGGTCCTTGACCTGCCGGGCGGTCACCTTGCGGTCCTTGACCGCGGCCTTGTTGTCCGCGCCCTTGCCCGTGCCGCCGCGGCCGACCAGCGGCGAGGTGTTCGTGCCGATGGTCATCGAGATCGCCGGCTCGTCGACCGTGATCAGCGGCAGCGCGATCGGGTTCTCGGGGTCGGCGAGGGTCTCGCCGATCATGATGTCCGAGATACCGGCGACGGCGCAGATGTCACCCGGGCCGGCCACCTCGGCGGGCTTGCGGGTGAGCGCCTCGGTCATCAGCAGTTCGGTGATGCGCACGTTGGACATGGAGCCGTCGCGCTTGATCCACGTGACGGTCTGGCCCTTGCGCAGCTCGCCCTGCTCGACGCGGAGCAGCGCGATACGGCCGAGGAAGTTGTCGGCGTCCAGGTTGGTGACGTGCGCCTGGAGCGGGGCCTCCTCGTCGTACGACGGGGCCGGGACGTGCGACAGGATCGTGGAGAAGAACGGCTCCAGGCTGTTGCTGTCGGCCGGGACGGTGCCGTCCTCCGGCTTGGTCAGCGAGGCGACACCGTCACGCGCACACGCGTAGACGATGGGGAACTCGATCTGGTCCTCGTCGGCGTCGAGGTCGAGGAAGAGGTCGTAGGTCTCGTTGACGACCTCGTCGATGCGCGAGTCCGCGCGGTCCGTCTTGTTGATGCAGAGGATGACCGGCAGGCGCTGCTGGAGCGCCTTGCGGAGCACGAAGCGGGTCTGCGGCAGCGGACCCTCGGAGGCGTCGACGAGCAGGACCACCGCGTCGACCATCGACAGACCGCGCTCGACCTCGCCGCCGAAGTCGGCGTGACCGGGGGTGTCGATGATGTTGATGGTGATGACGTCGCCGCCATCCTTCGGGTGGTACTTCACCGCCGTGTTCTTGGCGAGGATCGTGATGCCCTTCTCACGCTCCAGGTCGTTCGAGTCCATCATGCGGTCGTCGAGCGACTCGGCGGCGTGCGCGGCGAAGGCACCGGCCTGCTTGAGCATGGCATCGACCAGAGTGGTCTTGCCATGGTCGACGTGGGCGACGATGGCGACGTTGCGGATGTCGTGGCGCGTGGCCATAGTGAGGCGCTTCTCCCGGGTGTGAGGACGGCCTGCGCTGACATCTGTGTCGCGCGGACCCTGCCGGGCTGGACACGCCACGGCCTCACCCCATGGTACGGGGCCGCGGGCACCAAGGCTCCCCGGGCCGTTCCGGCCCCGCTCGAACCGGCTCAGCCCCAGCTCAGGACCGTTGCGCCGCCGCCCGGGCGGCCTTCGCCGCCCGCGAACCGGCCGGACACAGCTCCTTGGCCGCGGCCCGCCCGGCCGCCCCGTCCGGCGGGGTGTCGCAGGACAGGAATCCCGTGCCGACCGTCTCCCAGGTGTGGACGTGGCCCCGCGCCGGATCGGCGTCACCGCAGGTGTAGGTGAAGCGGGCGTCGACGAACCCGATCTGCTTCCAGAGGTAGTACGGGCCGTCGAGCCGCCCAGCGTGCCAGCCGAAGGCCGTCTCCTCGGGCGGCTCCTCCTCGGACGGGTCCGCGAGCGGCTCCTCCGCCTTCAGATGCGCCCCGAGCGCCTTGATCACCCGGGCCGGGGACACCCCGTGTGGCGCTCCGGTCACCGTGGGCCGGTGGACCGTGCCGGGTTCCAGGGGCTCCAGGCGGGTCTCGTAGGAGTCCGTCCCCTTCGCGAAGGTGACCGGCTCGCCGAGTGCCGTCAGCTCGGTCCGGTGCCGGACGCGGGACCAGGCGTACGCGCCGTCCGTGCAGGGCGCGGACCGTACACGGTCGTCGGTGCGGGCGTTCGCGTCACCGGAATCGCCGGTGCATGCCGTCGTCCCCACCCCCAGTACCAGTGCCACGGCACCCACCGCGCAGGTCCGCCGTACCGTCGTCGTCTGCATGGCCCAGCCCCTCCCCCGTACACAGACCGCCGCCCCGCTTCATGCGAGGCGGCGGCCCAGGTCTGTGAACAATGATCTCCTATTTCCCTGTAGGCCGCGCCGGTCCCTTCGCGCCCTTCTTCAGGAAGCCCATGTCCTCGTAGACCGGGGTCTGGAAGCCGAAGGCGCCCGCGTTCGCGAGGGTGGTGCGGGCGGCGACGAGCTGGGGCCGCTGGTACAGGGGGATGGACCCGGCGGCGGCCCAGATGCGGGCGTCCGCCTTGCGGATCAGCGCGCGGGTCTTCGACTCGTCGAGGGTGGAGACGGCCTGGTCGAACAGCTGGTCGACGCGGTCCGTGCCGACGCGCGTGTAGTTCTGCTCGACGTTCAGCGAGCCGTCGGCCGCCGGCACCGGCTTGGCGTAGATCGGCCGGGCGTCGGTGGCGGGGTACGCGGAGGTCGGCCAGGAGTACAGCGCGAGGTCGTACTGTCCGTTCGCGATGTGGTCCTTGAAGTAGCTCTCGTCCGGGACCTTCGTGATCTCCGTCCGGATCCCGACGCGCTCCAGCATCACCGCGATCCGCTCGCCGACGGCCCGCAGCGACTCCGTCCCCGGTCCCGACGGCAGCACGAACCGCAGCGTCAGCAGCTTGCCGTTCTTGGCGAGCGGCCCCCGCGCGGCCTCGGCGGGCGCCCGCGTCCCCTGCGGGGCGTACGCGCCGGGCGCGCCGCCCGGGGCGTACTGCTTGCCGTCCTGGGCGAGGTGCTCGTCGGCGTCGTACGGCTTGTTGTCCTCGCCGACGATGTACGTGCTCTCGTCCTCGGAGGAGCCGGAGGCGGGCTTGCGAGCAGGTTCGGCGTCGGGCTTGGAGTCGCCGGAACCGGAAGGGGCCGTCTTCTCGGGTGTCTCGCCCTCCGCGCCGGCCGCCTTCTTGCCCTCCTTGGCGGGCTTCAGCGGGCCGCCCTGCTCCCATCCGGCGTCGGCGAGGAGGGCCCGGGCCTCGTCCGCGTCCTGGCCGCCGAGGGCGCCGCTGTTGTCGGCGTAGGCGGCCTGTCCGGCGAGGGCGAGGTGGCTGCCGACGGGGACGGCGGGCAGGCCGAGGGGTTCCAGGACGAGGGCGGCGAGCTTCTCGCGGTCGAGGGCGCGGGCCACGGCGCGGCGGACGCGCTCGTCGGAGAGGGGGCCTTCGGAACCGTTCAGGGCGAGCTGGGTGAAGGCGGGTTCCAGGGAGCGGCGGACGACGAAGCCGCCCAGGGCGGACTGCTGCGCGGTGTACTCGGCGAGCGCCTCGCGCCGCTTCTGCCGGGCGCTGATCTCGTCGCCGGCGGCCGCCTTGTCCTTGCCGTGCGCGATGGCCCAGGACCGCAACGACTTCGCGGCGGTCAGATCGGAGCCGGGGCCGTGGGCGGGGGCGCTCCCCGCGGTGAGGGGGCCGCTCTGCGAGAGCGGCCCGGCGCCCTGCGACTTCTTCTTGTCCTTGTCCCGGGAGGCGAGCATGATCCGCTCGGCCTGAACCGAGTCGACCTCGGCGATGTCGACCTTGTCCTGGGCCAGCGCCTCGGCCCGCTCGGCGCGCGGTACGGCCCGCAGCACCAGCTCGGAGAGCTTGGCGGGGCGGCCCCACCAGCGGGGGTTGCGGGCGAGCGTGACCTCGCCGGCCTTGCGGTCGACGCCCTTCAGCGCGAACGGCCCGGCGGTGACCTTGAGCCTCTTGCGGGCGCCGTCGTTGAAGGAGTCGGGGGTGCCCATCACCTGCTTCGGGTACAGCGGCGAGAACAGCGACTTCCAGTCGGCGTACGGGCGGGCGAAGGTGACCCGGACCTCCAGGTCGTTGTCGCCGCGTTCGATCTTCTCGATACGTTCGTAGCCGGCGTTCCTGGCCGTCCAGTAGGCGGAGTCCTTGCCGGACAGGGCCCGCCACTGCGCGACGAAGTCGGCGGCGCCGATCTCCCGGCCGTCGCTCCACACCGCTTCCTGGTGGAGCTTGTAGAGGACGACCTGCTCGGGCTCGCGTTCGACGACCTTCGCGGACTCCAGATAGTCGGAGTTGAGCTGGGGGCGGCCGCTGGTGTCGAGGCGGTACATCGACGGCAGTACGGCGCCGGCGATCCGTGCCGTGGCCGGGTCGGCGTCCGCCTGGAAGGTGTTCAGCGTCTCCGGTACGGCGTCCACGGCCCAGCGCAGGGTGCCGCCGTCGGCGACGAGGTTCCGCGCGGCCGGCGCGATGTCCTGTCCGGCGACGGGTCTGCCCGCCGGGTCCTCCTCACCGCACCCGCTCAGCAGGGGCATCGTGAGCACGCCGGCGGCCAGGAACGCCAGGGAGCGGCGCGGGGTGCGCGGGGCGCGAGGTGGGACGCGGTCGTGTCGATCGCGGTCGTGGGGAATCGGCATCACTGCGACCTCCTCGCTCCGCGGTGGGAGAACGGGGACGGGGGTGGCTCTGATCACGTTCGGCGGTATATGGAGCTGATCAGACGGATGCGGCCCACTGAAGAGGACGGGGCCCCTGCGGGGCGGCCGACACGACGGGGGGTGAGCCGGAACCCACCCGTTTGGGCGCGTTTCCCCCGGGGGTGCGGCCGAGGGACGACTGGCGGGTGAGTGGGGCTTCTCGCGCAGTTCCCCGCGCCCCTAAAGGATTCAGGCCCTGCGGGCCTGAAAGACCACGGCCCCGCATGCCTGAAAGACGACAGGCCGGTGAGCCTGAAAGTCGACGGGCTCGTGGGCCTGAAGGCGACGGGGCTTCGGGCTGAAAAGCACGGGGCGCAGCCCCTGCTTTTCAGGGGCGCGGGGAACTGCGCGAGAAGCCCCACCGGGCCGCACCCGACAACGCACCCCGGCCCCCGAGCTCCCCCGCCGCAAAAGAACCCCGCACACCGCTTCCCACCGGCAGGTGTGACGCGCAACACTCTCAGGCGCATGAACATTGCCGCCTTGGGGCCACCACCCCGTGAAAGCGAGGGCAAGTCATGTCCGTGCACGACGACTTGACGTCGGTCCGGCGCTGCCTGGACGAACTGACCCGGTCCGTACGCCGCCTGGAACAGCAACTCGGCGGCAACGGCCTGGAGATACGCCGCGTCCGCACCGACGCCGACCACCTCCGGGAGAGCATCGCGTTGCTCGACGAGGCCGCCCCCGGCCTGGCCAAGCCCCGCCGCCCCGATCTGGTCCCGATGTCCGACGCCCCGTACGACACCTCCCTGTGGACGGACTCGGACGACGAGGGCCTCGGCGCCCGCGACCGCCGCGCCCCCTGACCGCCGTAACCGCCCACCCCGACCACCCCGACCACCGAAACCAACCGACCGCCCGTCCGGGAGTCCCCCGTTGGCCACTGGTACGGAACCACCCGCAACAGAACCCCATCCACAGCGCGGCGGCGTGCGGACCCGTACGCGCGCCGCGATCTCCGCTCCGCATCTGCGCACCGACCGCTGGTGGCTGGCCCCCGCGGCGACGGCCGCCGGGCTGCTGGCCTTCATCGTGTACTCGACCTGGCGGGCCTTCGCGGACGCGCACTACTACGCGGCCCCGTACGTCTCGCCGTTCTACTCGCCCTGTCTGGCGGAACGCTGCGAGCCCATGCGCTCCGGCCCCAACTGGGAGATCTTCGGCGGCTGGTGGGGCATCTCACCGGCGATCATCATCCTGATCTTCCCGCTCGGCTTCCGTCTGACCTGCTACTACTACCGCAAGGCCTACTACCGCGGCTTCTGGGCGTCCCCGCCGGCCTGCGCGGTGGCCGAGCCGCACAAGAAGTACTCGGGCGAGACCCGGTTCCCGCTGATCCTGCAGAACCTCCACCGGTACTTCTTCTACGCGGCCCTGCTCGTCGCCGGCATCCTCACCTACGACACGGTCCTGGCCTTCCGCGACGAGCACTACGAGTGGGGCCACATGGGTCTCGGCACCCTCGTGTTCCTCGTCAACATCGTGCTGATCTGGGCGTACACCCTCTCCTGCCACTCGTGCCGGCACATCGTCGGCGGCAAGCTCAAGCACTTCTCCAAGCACCCCGTGCGCTATCGGATGTGGCAGTGGGTCGGGAAGCTGAACGCCCGCCATATGCAGCTCGCCTGGGCCTCGTTGGTGAGTGTGGGGCTCGCCGACTTCTACGTCTATCTGGTCGCGTCCGGCGCCTTCGACGATCCGAGGTTGTTCTGATGTCCGTGGTCGAACGACAGGAGTGGGACGTCGTCGTGATCGGCGCCGGCGGCGCGGGACTGCGCGCCGCGATCGAGGCCCGTGAGCGGGGCGCCCGTACGGCCGTGATCTGCAAGTCCCTGTTCGGCAAGGCCCATACGGTGATGGCCGAGGGCGGCATCGCGGCCGCCATGGGCAACGTCAACTCCGGTGACGACTGGCAGGTCCACTTCCGCGACACCATGCGCGGCGGCAAGTTCCTCAACCAGTGGCGGATGGCGGAGCTGCACGCGCGCGAGGCCCCCGACCGGGTGTGGGAGCTGGAGACCTGGGGCGCCCTCTTCGACCGTACGAAGGACGGCCGTATCTCGCAGCGCAACTTCGGCGGCCACGAGTACCCGCGTCTCGCCCACGTCGGCGACCGTACGGGCCTGGAGCTGATCCGCACCCTCCAGCAGCGGATCGTCGCGCTCCAGCAGGAGGACCACAAGGAGACCGGCGACTACGAGTCCCGGCTGAAGGTCTTCCAGGAGTGCACGGTCACCCGGGTGCTGAAGGACGCCGACCGGGTCTCCGGGGTCTTCGGCTACGAGCGCGAGTCGGGCCGGTTCTTCGTCATCGAGGCGCCCTCCGTCGTCATCGCCACCGGCGGCATCGGCAAGTCGTTCAAGGTGACGTCGAACTCGTGGGAGTACACGGGCGACGGCCACGCGCTGGCGCTGCTCGCGGGCGCGCCGCTGCTGAACATGGAGTTCGTGCAGTTCCATCCGACGGGCATGGTCTGGCCGCCTTCGGTGAAGGGCATCCTGGTCACGGAGTCGGTGCGCGGGGACGGCGGGGTGCTCAGGAACTCCGAGGGCAAGCGGTTCATGTTCGACTACATCCCGGACGTCTTCAAGGAGAAGTACGCGGAGTCCGAGGAGGAGGGCGACCGCTGGTACGAGGACCCGGACCGCAACCGGCGCCCGCCGGAGCTGCTCCCGCGCGACGAGGTGGCGCGGGCCATCAACGCCGAGGTGAAGGCGGGCCGGGGCTCGCCGCACGGCGGGGTCTTCCTGGACGTGTCCACCCGGATGCCGGCCGAGACCATCCGGCGCCGACTGCCGTCCATGTACCACCAGTTCAAGGAGCTGGCGGATGTCGACATCACGGCGGAGGCGATGGAGGTCGGGCCCACCTGTCACTACGTGATGGGCGGCATCGCGGTCGAGTCGGACACGGCGGCGGCGCGTGGGGTGCCGGGCCTGTTCGCCGCCGGTGAGGTGGCCGGCGGGATGCACGGCTCCAACCGGCTGGGCGGCAACTCCCTTTCCGACCTGCTGGTCTTCGGCCGCCGGGCAGGCCTGCACGCGGCCGAGTACACGGCGGGCCTCACCGGTGCGCGCCCCCCGGTGGACGACATCGAGGTCGACACGGCCGCCGCCGAGGCGCTGCGCCCGTTCTCCGCCGAGGGCCCGGCACCCGGGCAACTCGAAGAGGCGGTGGGCAGGCCGCCGGAGAATCCGTACACCCTCCACCAGGAACTCCAGCAGGCCATGAACGACCTGGTCGGCATCATCCGCCGCGAGGGCGAGATGGAACTGGCGCTGGAGAAGCTGGCCGACCTGCGGGTGCGGGCGCGGCGGGCGGGGGTGGAGGGGCACCGGCAGTTCAACCCCGGCTGGCATCTCGCCCTCGACCTGCGGAACATGCTGCTGGTCAGCGAGTGTGTGGCGAGGGCCGCGCTGGAGCGTACGGAGTCCCGTGGCGGCCACACCCGCGAGGACCATCCGACGATGGACCGCGACTGGCGCCGGATCAACCTGCTGTGCCGGCTCGCCGATCCGACGGGCGGGCCGGAGACCTGGGATCCCGCCGCCGGCCAGATCGCCCTCACCCGTGAGACCACCGAAGCCATCCGTCCCGACCTGCTCGCCCTCTTCGACAAGGAGGAGCTGGTCAAGTACCTCGCCGAAGAGGAGCTGTACGAATGAGCGGCTACGCGGCCCACTTCAAAGTGTGGCGGGGTGATGTGAAGGGCGGCGGCCTGAAGGATTTCAAGGTCGAGGTGAACGAGGGCGAGGTGGTCCTCGACATCATCCACCGCCTCCAGGCGACGCAGGCCCCCGACCTCGCCGTCCGCTGGAACTGCAAGGCGGGCAAGTGCGGTTCGTGTTCCGCCGAGATCAACGGGCGGCCCCGGCTGCTGTGCATGACCCGGATGTCGGTGTTCGAGCGGGACGAGACGATCACCGTGACACCGCTGCGGGCCTTCCCGGTGATCCGCGACCTGGTCACGGACGTGGGCTTCAACTACACCAAGGCGCGCGAGGTCCCGGCCTTCGTGGCACCGGAGAAGCTCGGTCCCGGCGAGTACCGCATGACGCAGGAGGACGTGGACCGCTCGCAGGAGTTCCGGAAGTGCATCGAGTGCTTCCTCTGCCAGGACACCTGCCATGTCGTCCGCGACCACGAGGAGAACAAACCGGCCTTCGCGGGCCCGCGCTTCCTGATGCGCGTCGCCGAACTGGACATGCACCCGCTGGACGCGGCCGAGGACACCGGCCTGGACCGCAAGAGGACGGCCCAGGACGAGCACGGTCTCGGCTACTGCAACATCACCAAGTGCTGCACGGAGGTGTGCCCCGAGGGCATCAAGATCACGGACAACGCGCTGATCCCGTTGAAGGAGCGTGCCGTCGACCGCAAGTACGACCCGCTGGTGTGGCTGGGCTCGAAGATCAGGAGGCGGTCCTCGGCGGGGTGAGGGTCCGAGGGCGCCGGCGACCGCCGTACGGACGCCGGATCGGCGTGGCCGAGGGCGGGTGACCGCCGTACGGGTGCCGGATCGGCGGCGCTGCGGGCCGGTGACCCCGTACGGGCGCCGGATCGCAGTGGCCGAGGGCCGGCACCCGGCCGTCACGGGGTGGGGACGCGGCCGGGGCGGGTCGCGAGATACGACAGCACCGCGTTCGTGACGAGCAGAAGCACACCCGCCAGGGCGAACACCTCCGCGTCCGCGCGATCGCTCCTCATGCCGACGGCCCACAGGCCCATGCCCGC
The DNA here is from genome assembly GCF_040297125.1 of Streptomyces sp. NPDC001868. Taxonomy (NCBI): domain Bacteria; kingdom Bacillati; phylum Actinomycetota; class Actinomycetes; order Kitasatosporales; family Streptomycetaceae; genus Streptomyces; species Streptomyces sp. NPDC001868. The sequence continues at coordinate 216,268 of NZ_JBEOYO010000007.1, forward strand.
GCCGCCGGCGAGCGAGGCGTAGCCCCACAGAACCGGCCGGAACGTGCTGCGGCGCAGCCACGGCAGCATCCAGCGCGTACGGATCGCGACGACGCCGAACACGACGGTGGCCACCATCGCCACCGCGAGGCACCCGCTCACGAGGTTCGTCAACATGTCCCGCCGCCCCTCCTCCCCCTAGGAACGAGGCGATCATGACATGCCCCCGCCACCAGCACCAGCGTCCACCTCCCCCTCCGCTCGCGACCGCGCGACCCCGGCCATACGCTCCCAAATGTGACGTCGCGTCTGAGAAGAACCCGAACGCGGGGCGCCACGTCGCACATACCCGTGCGCCTGGCCCACACCGCGTTCGGGGCACTGGCAGCCATGGCCTGGCTCCTGCTGCCCACGACGACGCCCTCTCCCACGGACGCGCCTCCCCTGGGGCCGACCACCGTCGAACGGCCAGTGAGCGGGCCGCCGGCGGCCCCGGGCGTGGGCGGGCGGACTGGGGGGCCGGTCGTGCATGGGCGCCTCCCGGATGTCGGCGGGCGACCTGTGGGGCCGGTCGTGGGCGGTCACCCCGCAGGACCGGTTGCCCCCGGACGGTCTACGGTCCCGGGCGCCGACGAGCGACCCGTGGGTCCGGTGGTGGGCGCGCAGTCGGGGGCCTGGGGCGTCGACAGCGGCCCCGTGGCACCACTCCTGCGCCCCACGCAGCCCTTGGCTCCGACCCCCGTCGGTGGGGCGGCCCCGGCCGACGACGGCACCTCCGGGGCGGACCTGATCCTGCCGGTGGCCGCCGCGGGTACGGCTGTCGCCGTGGCCGCGTACTCACTCGTACGACGCAGACGCCGCGCCCGGCTGCGCACGACCCCCACCGGCACCTTCGAACCGCCGACCACCCCCCTCCCCGACCTCCACCGCCGCGCCCAGCGCCTCCTGGTCGAGACGGACGACAGCGTCCGCACCAGCACCGAGGAACTCCGCTTCGCGGCGCCCCGACCGGGCCGAGGGGCCGCCGAGGCGGACCGGGACGACACCGAGACGCGCCCGGAGGGGGCTGCGGGGCGTGACGGCGCCGAAGTGTCCGCAGCGGGGTCCGCCGACGACGGCGCCCCCGCGACACCGCCAGCCCCCGAGGCCACCCAGCCGCCCACGGAAACTCCTGCCGGCTCCGAAGACACCCGAGCGACCACCGCCGACCCCACCGACCGCGGCACCGCCGAGACACCGCCAACCCACGAGGCCACCCGGCCGTCCACAGACACCCCCGCCAGCCCCGACGACGCCCAAGCACCCGCAGCCGGCCCCACCGACCGCGACGACGTGCAAGCGCCTGACGCCGGCCCCACCGATCGCGAAGGCGCCAAGGCGCACGCGGCGGGTGCCGGCCCCGTGTCGTCGCGCCCGGAGAGGGCGGGCGGGCTCGATCCGGGCAGGCTCGATCCGGGCAAGCCCTTTGTGGAGACGCCCGCGGCGCGGGACGCGGTGCGGCCGTTCGTGGAGGCGTTGGCGGATGCGCGGGGTGAGCTGGTGGTGGCCTGCCGGGCGGGGCTGCGGCTGGACGAGGAGCGCGACACCCTGTCGCCCGACGAGGAACGCGCGCTGCTGGAGGAGATCCTCACCCGGTGCACGACGGCTCAGCGCCGGCTCGACACGGCGACGCCGGCCTTCGATCAACTGCGGGCCCTCGAAAGGGACATCACCCCGGCTCTGGAGTACGCGGAAACCCGCTTCCGCGAGCTGACCGGCCGTACGTCGACCGCGTCCACCACCCTCACCGCCCTCCGCGACAGCTACGCTCCAGCCGCCTCCCTCCCCGTCACCGGCCACGTCGAACAGGCCAAGGACCGCCTGGTCTTCGCCACCACCGAGCTGAACCGGGCCCGCCAGGCGGCCTACCCGGGCGACCTGGACACCGCGGCCGTACACCTCCGGGCCGCCGAGGGCGCGATCCACCAGGCGGACCTGTTCGTGACCGGGGTGGAGCGGCTCGCCGCCGAGCTGGCCCACGCCACCGCGACCGCCGGGCGGGGCGCCCCGGACACCGGCCCGTACGACGACCCCCTCGACGTCCTCCGCCGTCAGGACCACTGGCTCCTCCCGGCCCGCAGCGCGGTCGCCGCCGCGGCCGACTTCATCACCACGCACCGGGGAGCGGTGGGAGCGAAGGCCAGGACCCGGCTGTCGGAGGCGGAACGGCACTTGGAGTCGGCGACGGAAGGGACACCGAAGGATCCCGCCGAACCTGCCGAAACTGCCGCACCCGACGCACCCGCCGAGAACACCCGGCACGCGCGGCGCGCCCACGCCCTCGCTCAGGAGGCCCGGCACCTGGCCGAGCAGGACGTCCGGGCGTACGGCAACCCGTACGGCGGCCCCGTCGGCGACGGCCTGGCCGGCGCCCTGCTGGGCGGCATCATCCTCGGCGAGCCCCCCGACGGCGCCGGCCGGGCCGACCTGCGCGGCCCCGCCTGCTTCGGCGGCACGGCAACCCGCGCCCGCAGAACGTCAGGCGGCCAGTTCTGAACTCCGCCGTCCCACCCCCGCGCCCTCCAGAGGCGCGAGGAACCGCGCGACCAGCCACAACGCACCGCCGGTCCGGACACAACCGCGACCGCCCCTTCGCGACGGGCAAAGGGAACCGCGCCGTCTAGAACAGGCTCAGCAACGCCTCCGCCGGATCCGTCAGCCGGTGTTCCCCACCCGGCAACGGCAGTTCGAACCACACGGTCTTGCCGCGAGGCGTCCGGCGGGACCCCCACGCGGCGGACAGCAGGCCGACGAGCTGGAGCCCACGCCCGCCCTCGTCCGTGTCGCGGGCCCGGCGCCGACGCGGCTGTACGAGACCCGCGTCCCACACCTCGCAGACGAGCGTTCTGTCGAGCAGCAGCCGAAGCCGTATCTCGCCCTCGCCGTACCGCAGGGCATTGGTGACCAGCTCACTGACCAGCAGTTCCGCCGTGTCGATGAGGGGTTCGAGGTCCCAGGCCTGCAGCCGGCCGCGCGCGTACTCACGGGCGCGGCCCACGCTGCGCGGCTCACGCGGCAGGGTCCAGTCGCCGACGGAGTCCTCCGGCAGCCCCTGGACACGAGCCATCAGCAACGCGATGTCGTCCTCGCCGTGGTGGGTGTCGAGGGTGTTGAGGACGTGATCGCAGACGTCCTCCAGCGACCGGGGCGTGTCGGCGCGCAGCGTGGTCGGCGGCTGCCCGGGGTCGGTGAGCGCGCCGACGAACGCCTGGAGGCCCTCGTCGAGGGGATGGTCGCGCGATTCGACCAGTCCATCCGTGTAGAGCGCCAACAGTGCGCCTTCGGGTAGTTCGACCTCGACCTCCTCGAACGGCTCGCCGCCGACGCCGAGCGGCATCCCGGGCGGCACGTCGAGCATCAGCGCGCTCTCGCCGGGTTCGACCAGGACGGGCGGCAGATGGCCCGCGTTGGCGAAGGTGCAGCGCCGGGTCACCGAGTCGTAGACGGCGTAGACGCAGGTCGCGAGGTAGACCTCGGAGAGGTCCTTGTCACGGGGGCGGCTCGCGGACGTACGGGAGGCCGACTGGACGCCGCCGGGGGTGCCGAGGCCGCGCGCGATCTCGTCGAGCGCCGAGAGGACCTCGGCGGGTTCGAGGTCCAGCAGGGCCAACGTACGGACGGCCGTACGGAGTTCACCCATCGCGACCGCCGCCCGCAGTCCACGGCCCATCACGTCGCCGACGACGAGCGCGGTGCGGTGGCCGGGGAGTTCGATGACGTCGAACCAGTCGCCGCCGACCTCGGTGGCCGCGTTGCCCGGGAGATAGCGGCAGGCGATGTCGAGCCCGGAGGCCTCGGGGTCGCCCGGCGGCAGCAGGGAGCGCTGCAGGATGAGGGCGCGCTCGTGCTCTCGGCGGTAGAGGCGCGCGTTGTCGATACAGACGGCGGCGCGTGCGGCCAGTTCGACGGCGAGGCCCCGGTCGCGTTCGCCGAACGGCTCGCTGCCCTTGGTGCGCGAGAACTGCACGAGTCCCACGACGGTGTCGTGCGCGACCATCGGCACGGCGAGCGTCGACTGGATCAGGCTGCCGTCCTCGGGCACCTGCTGGGTGCGGGCGGTGCGCAGGGCGTCCGCACAGGGCGAGTTGAACGGGTAGTGGTGGACGGCGCCGACCCGCACGGGGGCGGGCCCGCCGACGAAGGGCGCGTCGGAGACGGCGCTGGCGAAGGCGACCCGGCGCAGTTCGGCGCTGCCGTCGGCGAGTCCGGGCGGGGTCTCGTCGCCCGTCAGGAGGCCCTGGTAGAGGTCGACGGTGGCCAGGTCGCAGAAGCCGGGGACGACGACGTCGAGGAGTTCGCGTGCGGTGGTCTCCAGGTCGAGGGAGTTGCCGATGCGCGTCCCGGCCTCGTTGAGGAGGGCGAGATTGCGCCGGGCGGCGGCCGCTTCACGGGCGGCGGAGCGGCGGGCCGTGATGTCGGTGGCGAGCCAGGCGATGCCGATGGGGCGGCCGGTGCCGCTGTGCACGCGGAAGAGGTTGATGGACCAGTGGCGGCGCTCTTCGGAGCCGGGCACGAAGCCCGTGATGTGCATGTCCGTGATCGAGTCGCCGGTCTCCATGACCCGCCGGAGGGTCGCCTCGACCCGCTCGGCCTCCGGTGACTGCAGATAGTCGTGGACGCCCCGGCCGCGGTGGTCGTCGACCTCGCCGCCGTAGATGGAGGCGAAGCGCTGGTTGGCGCGCCTCACCCGAAGATCGGTGTCTATCAGAAGGAACCCGAACGGAGATTGGCCGAAAATGGCCTGCGAAGCGGCAAGGTCGGTCTCGATCCGACGCAGGGTCCGGACGTCCACGACGATGCACACGGCGGCCCGTTCGCCGCCCTCCACGGTGGTGGGCATCACATAGACCTCGGCGAGCCCCTCCACTCCCTCGGGACCCGGGACCCGGAAGGGGACCACTCCGGTCCACTCCCGGCCGTCGAGGACCTCGGCCATCTTCCGCTGGCCCTCTTCACGCCGGTCGGGGTCGATGAACGCCTCGATGGGGTCCATCCCCACGGCCCGCTCCGCCGAGATGCCGAACAACTGCTCGGCACGCAGACTCCACTGATCGACCAGCCCGTCAGGACCGATCGAGAACGACGCGACCTTGATGTAGTCGTACATGGACCCCGGCGGGCTGGTCTGCCACATCGGGTCACCGGTCCCATGACCGCCCATGACGACCGCGCCACCGTCGGCATCACCGCCCGGCGCGCCGGACGCCCGGCTCCCGGGCACGCGGCCCGCCGGGCTGTCGCCCGATTTGTCGCGTGCGGCCCCGCTGTCGCGCGTGGCTCCGCCCAGGCCGGAATCGTCTGCGGCCTCGGGCCTCGCGCGGTCCGACGGGTTCCGGGAACCCGTGGACTCCGTGGCCTTCGCTGGTATCTCGCTCACGCGAACCGTCCCCTCCAGCTCACCGCGTCCGGCTTCGGTCACCAGGGGCGGCTGCCCGCAGTATCCAGCACTACGGCGCCGCACAACACGGTGTTCACGATCACAGCACGGTCCCGATCGTTTTTGGACCGGCCGCGACATACTCCCAAGTCTTCTAACCAGGCGATGCCCCGTCGAATCAAAGACTCCAGCCAGCCCTACTGGCTTGAACCAGTCGGTCGCACGCGCGCCCCGGGGAGCCGCCCCCTCCCCCTGGCCGTACGCCGTGGACTCCCCCCGTGCATCAGGACCTTCGCCTCATACGTCGACAGGGCCGCTCAGCCGGGAACCGCCAGCTCGAACCAGACCGTCTTGCCCGCCGCCCCGGGGCGGGTACCCCAGGCGCGCGAGGAACAGGCCACCAACTGCAGACCCCGGCCGCTCTCGTCGTCGACATCGGCCGCGCGCTCGCGCGGTGGATCGGGCAGCGGGTCGGAGACCTCGACCAGGAGAGCGCCCGAGGGGCCGGCGGGACGCACGAGCCGCACCCCGATGGGTCCCGTCGCGTGCCGCAGCGCGTTGGTCACCAGTTCGCTCACCAACAGGACGGTGATGTCCCCGAGCACATCGAGTCCCCACTCACGCAGTTGCCGTCGCACCACCGCGCGAGCGTCCCGCACCGCCCCCGGCTCCGCCGGAAAGGTCCACTCGGCGCAGTCGTCTCCGCTGTCGATCACGCCGATCACTTCCCAGTCCAGAAGCGGGCCCTGTCCGGTTTCATGGGGTTAATGGGCACATACCCGATATCCCTCGCGAAGTACCGCGCACGAGGGCGCACTGTGGCACGAACGGCGTAGGGGGCCCACACCGCCCCTCCAAGGGGCGCGGCGAACCGCGCGACCGGCCACACTCAACCCGCGCAGCCAAGATACTCACCGCCGGAGACGGCGGGCGGCGATTCGGGGACGGGATCCGGGGACGAGGATCAGGGGACGGGGATTCGGGGACGGGATCCGAGGTAGGGGATCCGGGGACGAAGGGGGCCGGTGCTCAGCCCCCGTCCCCCCAGGCCATCCGCGCCGCCTCCATCACGGCCGGCACATCCTGGTCCAGCCAGTCGACGTCCCACACCTCGTCCACGGTCAGCCAGCGCAGCTCGTCGTGGTCCTCCAGCGGCTTGGGCTCACCGGACAGCAGATGGGCGATCCAGACCCTCAGCACACACCCCGGCCCGACCACCCACTCACCGGGCACCCGCTCCGCGGACTTCGCCTCGACGCCCAGCTCTTCCCGCAGCTCACGTACGAGCGCCTGTTCGGGAGGCTCACCGGGCTCCACCTTGCCGCCCGGCAGTTCCCAGCGTCCGGCCAGCTCAGGCGGTGCGCTGCGGCGCGCGGCGAGCAGTCGCCCGTCGTTCAGCAGAGCGGCTCCCACCACCACGATCGGTTCGGTCATGCGCGGGAGCCTACGGGAGCGGGCACGGACGCCGGGCGGAGAGAATCAGTTGCTCCCGCTCTGCCCGTTCTGGCCGTTCTGTCCGACGCGTTCGACCCAGTAGAGCTGCTTGTGGCCGCGGCTGTCGAGACTGTCCGCGATCTGCTGCGCCTCGGCACGCGTCGCATACCTGCCCACCCGGTAGCGATTGCCGTTGTCGTCCTGCCTTATGACGAGCCAGGGAAGAGTGATCGTGCCGTCGTTCATCGCCCCCCACCGCTCCTTCCCGTCCCGGCTCGCCCAGGTCCCACCCCCGGATGCCGCCGCGCCTCGCCGCCTAAGGAAACCGCAATCCGCATATGCCCGAGCGTACGCCTAACCTTCACGCAGCGAATCTGCGTTTTCACAAAGAGGTACGCAACCGGCCAAGATGAGAGGCGCGCACCCCGTCGAACGCGCCGCCGATCACTACTCGCACGCCCCCCAGCGCTCCGACGAACAGCGATCCCGTGCCGTTCGTACGAAACATGCCGCTACCGGACGCTATGACGACCCGGCGTAAAGAACGACCGAATTCGAACTACGTTCGGACGGGGCCCCGAGGCTCCGACAAGCCCAACTTCCCTCCGGCAAGGGCCACTTGACCCATGCCCACGTCACCGTCCGCTACACACGGAATCAGCCGGTCCCCGAACGAGCGGCGCCCCGCGCTCACTTCACCGGCAGGTGGTACGCCACCTGATAGCGGTCCGCCGGGACCACCACGTCCGCCGTCTCCACCGGGCGGCCCGAGGCGAAGTACGTACGGTGGACGACCAGGACGACATGCCCCGGGACACCGCCGAGAGCGAGCAACTCCTCGGCGAGGCCGGGGCGGGCGCCGACCTCCTCGGTGACGTTGTCCACGACGACGTCGATGGCGGCCATCCGCTCGACGACACCCATGCCTCCGAGCGGCCCCTCCTCGGGCAGCATCACGGGGGTGCGGCCGGTGACGGCGAGGGGCTCCCAGGAGGTGGAGAGCATCATCGTCTCCCCCGCGTCCCGGAAGGTGTACCGGGTGCACATCACGCGGTCGCCGATCTGGATCGCGAGGCGCTCGGCGACCGTACGGCCCGCCTCGATCTGTTCGCTGCGCGACTCCCAGGTGCCACGCGCCGCGGCGTCGGCCTGCTCCTGCCGGAAGGGGGTGGCGCCGCCCGCGGGCCGGAACCCGGAGCGGGCGACCCGACGCGGCACGGGACGCTCTCGCACATACGTGCCCGATCCGGAGCGGCCTTCCACCAGCCCCTCGGCCATGAGCACCTTGCGGGCCTCCAGCGCGACCGTGTCCGAGACGCCGTACTCCTCGCGGATGCGGGCCTGGGAGGGGAGGCGGGTGTGCGGCGGCAGCGAACCGTTCACGATCTTTCTGCGGAGATCACCCGCGACACGCAAGTACGCCGGCTGCTCACCGAAAGTCACTGGCCGCTCCCATCTGGATGTACAGACAGCAACAGCGTGGCAACCGTGGGTTCGGCCATGCAAGCAAAGGCCAGAGAATCACTCGATGTGATGACATGTGCGCGGGGAGGGCTTTACGCAGGCACTTTCTCCCCACTATGGGTGCCGTCACACCTCCGCGTCGGAGCCGTCCTCGCCGTCGCCCTCGCCGGTGTCGTCGTACTCGTACGCCGGCGGCTCGGTGGCCAGCCCCAGAGCCTCGCGGGCGGTGACCACCTTGGGGCCGTCGGTCAGCCGGTGCGCCTTGCCCCAGTGGGCGTTGAAGTCCTCGCCGTCGCCCGCCTCGCTCGCCGCCTCCCACTCCTCGCGCGCCCGGTCCAGGGCGTCGGCGTAGTCGGTGACCTCCGGCTCGGCGGCGGGCTCCCAGTCGTGCGCGCGCAGGGCGGACGACTGCCGCTCCAGGGCGCCCGCCACCTGCGACGCCCACACCTGGTGCCCGGGCAGATCATCCTCGACGTACTCCGTGTCGGGCATCCGGTCGAATGCGTCGTTCAGGATCGCCTCGGCCTCCAGGAAGGCGAACTGATCGTCGTCGAGGGTCGTCTCGTCCTGGCGCAGCGAGCCCGTCAGGCTGCCCTCGGGATCGATGTTGCCGAACATGCAGGTGATCTCACGGTCGCCGTACCGCCAGCTCTGGCGGGTGGGCGTGAAGTAGTAGACGTCGGCGTCGTCCGGGAACGCCCAGGGGTCCATCGCGTACGTCTCCGAGCGCGCGTAGCACTCGTCGTCGGCGGCGTCGGTGACCGTGCCGTCGCCGGGGTAGGCGCCGTCCGGCATCGAGAAAGCGGCGAACACCTCCGCGTCGTGCTCGCCGGCGCACGGCACGATGTCGACGTCGTACGCGTACCCCTCCAGCGAACCGCTCGGCGAGTCGAAGCACTCGCCACTGGCCACCGAGAAGGTGCCGCCCGCGCCGTTCGCCGCGTCGCGGAAGCCGTCCCACGCGTCGCGCGCGCCGCCCGTGGTGAACGCGAGCGTCATCAGCAGCGCGCCGACCGTGGAGAGCACGATTCCGGCCACCGCCATGCCCTTGCCGCGCTCGCCCCTTCTCCGGATCTGCACCAGCGCGACGACGCCCAGCAGCAGCCCGATCCCCGGCAGGAAGCACAGCACCCCGAGCACGAGCGCGGCGATCGCGAGCCCGTTGACGGGCGGGGGCGGCTGCAACGCCGGATACGGCTGCCCCCAGGCCTGACCCCATGGCTGAGCGGTCGCCCCGTACGGATACGGCTGCGGCGGCTGCCCCGACGACGGGAACGAGCCACCGCCATGAGGCGGCTGAGGCCCGGGGGGCGGGGGTGTGGCCACGGGTACAGGTGCTCCTTGCGGCGAGCAGGGTGGGAACTGACGTACGACTGGGCGCATGGTAAGCGGGTGACGGGCCCGGGCGATACGTCGGGTGGGCGCGGGGGAGGACGGGACACGGAACGGGCCGGACCCGGTCACCGCCCCACCCCCACCGCTCCGACCCCCCACCGCCACCCGGCACACCCAGCCCCCACCCGACATGACGCACCGTCACCAGCCGTCCCGGCCAACCCGGCCGCCCCAACTACCCTTCGCTCATGACCCCTCTGCCGGATCGCTTCTGCCCCACGGACGGCACGCGCGTCCCCGCCGCCTCCCTGGCCTGGTGCTGCCCGGCCTGCCGCGGCCCCCTGGACCTGGACTTCGCGCCCACACCGGCTTCGCTGAAGTCCCTGGCCGGCCGGGTGAACTCCCTCTGGCGCTACGCGGAATGCCTCCCCCTGGCGGCGCCCACGATCTCGCTGGGCGAGGGCCGGACCCCGCTCGTCGAGCTGAAGGACGGCATCCGGGCCAAGCTCGACTTCCTGATGCCGACGCTCTCCTTCAAGGACCGGGGCGCGGTGCTCCTCGCCGAGCTGGCCCTACGGCTCGGGCACCGCCAGGTGATCGCCGACAGCAGCGGCAACGCGGGCACGGCGGTCGCCGCGTACTGCGCCCGGGCCGCGCTGCCCTGCACGGTGTACGTCCCGGCCGGTACGTCGGACAAGAAGCTGGAGCAGATCGGGGCGCACGGCGCGCAGCTCCACATCGTCGACGGCGACCGGGAGGCCACGGCGCGGGCGGCCCGTGAGGCGGCGGACGCGGACGGTGTCTTCTACGCCTCGCACGTCTACAACCCGTACTTCCTGCACGGCACCAAGACCTACGTCCACGAACTCTGGGAGGACCTCGGCGGCCGGCTCCCCGAGGTGCTCGTCGTCCCCGTCGGCAACGGCACCCTGCTGCTGGGCGCGGCCCTCGCCGTCGCCGAACTGCACGCGGCGGGGCTCATCGACCGCCGCCCCGCCCTCTACGCCGTCCAGTCGGCCGCCGTCGCGCCCCTGGCCCACGCCTGGACCGAGGGCGCCGACGACCTCGTCGGAACCACCCCGACGGCCCCCACCTTCGCCGAGGGCATCGCCATCCCCCACCCGCCCCGGGCCCGCCAGATCCTCCGCGCGGTCCGCGACTCCGGCGGCGCCTTCCTCACCGTCAGCGAGGACCAGCTCCGCCACGCCCAACGCGACCTGGCCTCCCGCGGCCTGTACGTCGAGTCCACGGGCGTGGCCTGCTGGGCGGCCGTACGGGAGGGGGCGCTGGGGGCGCGCACGGCGGTGGTGCCGTTGTGCGGCGCGGGATTGAAGACGGGGCTGGCGGGGAGCTAGGCGGTCAGTACGCCGCGTACAGCATCAGCGCGAGGAACCCCGCGCCGATCGCCGTCAGCAGCATATTGCTCCGCTTGTGTCCGACCCAGAGCAGGAGCGCGCCGGCGGCGACCGCCAGCACCCGGAACTCACCGTTGAACACGACGAGCACGCCCAGTATCGCCAGTGCCACCCACATGCGGGCCCCCTCCCAGCCGGCTGTCCCTGCCTGTTGAAGGACTGCCCGCCCCGGGAGATCGACACCCTGTCGAATCAGGTCAGACGTTGAACCTGAACTCGACGACGTCCCCGTCCTGCATCACGTACTCCTTGCCCTCCATACGGGCCTTGCCCTTGGCGCGGGCCTCGGCGACCGAGCCGGTCTCCACCAGGTCGGCGAAGGAGATGACCTCGGCCTTGATGAAGCCCTTCTGGAAGTCGGTGTGGATGACTCCGGCGGCCTCGGGGGCGGTGGCGCCCTTCTTGATGGTCCAGGCGCGGGATTCCTTGGGGCCGGCCGTGAGGTAGGTCTGCAGGCCGAGGGTGTCGAAGCCGACGCGGGCGAGGGTGGCGAGGCCCGGCTCCTCGGCTCCGACCGACTCCAGGAGCTCCATGGCGTCGGCCTCGTCCAGCTCGGCGAGGTCCTGCTCCAGCTTGGCGTTGAGGAAGATCGCCTCGGCGGGGGCGACCAGGGCGCGCTGCTCGTTCTTGAAGTCCTCGTCGGTCAGCTCGTCCTCGTCGACGTTGAAGACGTAGAGGAACGGCTTGGTGGTGAGCAGGTGCAGGTCGTGGAGGAGCTCCTCGTTGCCGGAGCCCTGCACGATGCCCTGGGAGAAGAGGGTGTCGCCCTTCTCCAGGATCTCCTTGGCGGCCTCGACGGCGGCGACCTTCGGGGCGATGTCCTTCTTGATGCGCGACTCCTTCTGGAGGCGCGGCAGGACCTTCTCGATGGTCTGGAGGTCGGCGAGGATCAGCTCGGTGTTGATCGTCTCGATGTCGTCCTTGGGCGAGACCTTGCCGTCGACATGGACGACGTTCTCGTCCTGGAAGGCGCGGATGACCTGGCAGATCGCGTCCGACTCGCGGATGTTCGCGAGGAACTTGTTGCCGAGGCCCTCGCCCTCGCTGGCGCCGCGGACGATGCCCGCGATGTCGACGAAGTCGACGGTCGCCGGGAGGATCTTCTGCGAGCTGAAGATCTCGGCCAGCTTGGTCAGGCGCGCGTCCGGGACGCCCACGACGCCGACGTTCGGCTCGATCGTGGCGAACGGGTAGTTGGCCGCCAGCACGTCGTTCTTGGTCAGGGCGTTGAACAGGGTCGACTTGCCGACATTGGGCAGACCGACGATTCCGATCGTGAGCGACACGTTTGCGACTTCCCGTTGCGTAGGAGGGCCAGGCGGCCGGTCCCCCAGTTTACGGCGTGCCGGAACCCGGCCCGGCGACGTATCGAACGCTTGGCCAAGGTCCGCTCAACGGCGTGTCTCTGAACCCATTCGGCACATTAACCGACCTAAGTTGGACGAGTGGAGCAGCAGCAACGGACGTATCCCCCGCACCCCCGTCGGACCGGGCCGCAGCGCGGCGCCTCTTCTCTTCCCCCGCAGGTGGGCAGAGGGGGCCGGGTTCCCGGCGCGGGCGTACCACGTCGTGCTCCGGTCGCGCGCGGGCCCGTACCACCACCGGTCCGAGCCGTGCGGAGCGTCGCGCGGGCCGTGCGCCGGATGCCGAACCCACGCCTCACCGGGCTGGGCTGCGGGGTGTTCTGCGGGGTGTCGATGTTCGCGCTCGCCGGCCTCGACCGACTGCTGTTCGACGCGTCCCCCGCCCTGTACGGGGTGCTGTTCCTGCTGGTCAGCGCCTTGAGCGCGGTGTGGGTGCGGGGCGGTGACCTGGCGAGCGCGCCCGTGGTCGTACCGATCGCCTTCGCGGCCGGTCTGCCGCTGCTCGCCGAGGGCGAGGGCGGCCTCGGCGGTCATCTGATGGCGCTGGTCACCGCCCTCGCCATGCAGGCGGGCTGGCTGTACGGCGGCACACTCGTCGCCGGGGTGATCGTGACTGTGCGCAAGCTGCGGCTGATGGCCCAGCGGGCGGCCGAGCGGGAGTTCGAGAGGGAGCGGGGGGACGGAGAGGTCCGGGAGCGGGTCGGGGGGCCGGAGCAGGTCCGGGCGCCCGGTGTCCAGGGCCGGCCTCCGTACGACCACCGGCCGGTCGGCCCCCGGGCCCCTAGGACTCCGGCCCAGCCACGCCGCACCGTCCCCCGGGGCTCCTAGGGTCTGTCGCCTCCCGGCCCACCGCGTGGGCCGGTCCGCTCTCCACTCCTAGCCGGCCTTCGCCGCCCGCATCGCCGCGCCCACGATGCCCGCGTTGTTCTGCAGCTGGGCCGGGACGATCTCCGCCTTGATGTCCTCGATGAGGTGGAGGAACTTGGCGGACTTGCGGCTGACGCCGCCGCCGATGATGAACAGCTCGGGCGAGAAGAGCATCTCGACGTGGGCGAGGTACTTGGTGACGCGCTTGGCCCAGTGCTCCCAGGTCAGCTCGTGGTCGTCCTTGGCCTTGGTGGAGGCACGGGTCTCGGCGTCGTGGCCGTGCAGTTCCAGGTGGCCCAGCTCCGTGTTCGGGAGGAGGACGCCGTCGGAGAAGACGGCGCTGCCGATGCCCGTGCCGAAGGTGAGCAGGATGACCGTGCCCTGACGGTCGCGCCCGGCGCCGAACTGCATCTCGGCGACGCCCGCCGCGTCCGCGTCGTTGATCACGGTCACCGCCAGGCCGCCGAGCCGGTCGCTCAGCAGGGCGCGCGCGTCGGTGTCGATCCAGGCCTTGTCGACATTGGCCGCCGTACGGATCGTGGCACCGCCCGTGACCACGCCCGGGAACGTGATGCCGACCGGGCCGGTCCAGCCGAAGTGGTCGACGACCTCCTTGACCCCGTCGGCGACCGAGTCCGGCGTCGCCGGGTGCGGGGTCAGCACCTTGTACCGCTCGTCCGCCAGGTCGCCCAGGTCCAGGTCCACGGGAGCGCCCTTGATCCCGGAACCGCCGATGTCCACGCCGAAGATGTGCATGGCCCTACGTTACGTCGTACGACTGACAGTCACGCGAACGAGGTGCCCGGTCGCCGCCGGGTGCGGGAATCCGCACGCTCTCGCACGCGTACGGCCCCGGAACCTTCACGTTCCGGGGCCGTACGCGGGGGTGTTCGGGCGGGTCAGGCGCCCTGTCCGGTGCGCTCGGCGACCAGGGAGGCGGCCTCCTCGCGCAGGTCGCGGCGGAGTTCCTTGGGCAGGGAGAAGGTGATCGACTCCTCGGCTGCCTTGACCAGTTCGACGTCCTCGAAGCCGCGCAGGGAGAGCCACTCCAGGACCTCTTCGACGAGGACCTCCGGTACGGAGGCGCCCGAGGTGACGCCGACGGTCTCCACGCCCTCCAGCCAGGCCTCGTCGATCTCGTTCGCGTAGTCCACGAGGTATGCCTCGCGGGAGCCGGCGAGCTTGGCGACCTCGACGAGGCGGACCGAGTTGGAGGAGTTGCGGGAGCCGACCACGATGACCAGCTCCGCCTCGGCGCCCATCTGCTTCACGGCGAGCTGGCGGTTCTGCGTGGCGTAGCAGATGTCGTCGCTGGGCGGCGAGACGAGCAGCGGGAACTTCTCCTTGAGCGCGCCGACCGTCTCCATCGTCTCGTCGACGGAGAGCGTGGTCTGCGAGAGCCAGACGATCCTGGACGGGTCGCGGACCTCGACCTTGGCGACGTCCTCGGGGCCGTCGACCAGCTGGATGTGGTCCGGGGCCTCGCCCGAGGTGCCGATGACCTCTTCGTGGCCCTCGTGCCCGATCAGGAGGATGTCGTAGTCCTCATTGGCGTACCGGATCGCTTCCTTATGCACCTTGGTGACCAGCGGGCAGGTCGCGTCGATGGTGGCGAGTTTGCCGCGGGCGGCTTCGTCGTGGACGGTCGGGGCCACGCCGTGCGCGGAGAACATGACGATGTTGCCCTCGGGGACCTCCTCCGTCTGTTCGACGAAGATGGCGCCCTTCTTCTCCAGCGTCTGCACGACGTACTTGTTGTGGACGATCTCGTGACGGACGTAGATCGGGGCCCCGTACTGCTCCAGGGCCTTCTCGACGGCGATCACTGCGCGGTCGACTCCCGCGCAGTAGCCACGCGGGGCGGCGAGGAGGACACGGCGGCGGCCAGGCGAAGCGGTCATGTTGTCCATCGTAGGGGGTGGCTCCGCCGGGGGGTGGGGGAGCGTGGTGGGGGGCGACGGTGCGTTGTCGGGTGCGGCTCCGGTGGGGGCTGGTCGCGCAGTTCCCCGCGCCCCTGAAAAGCAGGGGCTGCGCCCCGTGCTTTTCAACCCGCAGCCCCGTCGCTTTTCGGGCCTGCAGCCCTGTCGCTTTTCGGGCCTGCGGGGCCGTGGTCTATCAGGCCCGCAGGGGCCTGATCTTTTAGGGGCGCGGGGAACTGCGCGAGAAGCCCCCACCGGAGCCGCACCCGCCAACGAACCCGCACCCCCGAGCTATTAGGCGCCCTTGTCCGTGCCCCCCGTTACGCTCGGCGCATGGCTCTCAACACGTCCGCCGAGTCCCCCCTCCCCGTCGGCGAGGTCTCCCGACTCATCGGCGGCTGGATCGACCGCCTCGGCGCGGTGTGGGTCGAGGGACAGATCACCCAGCTGTCCCGCCGCCCGGGCGCCGGCGTCGTGTTTCTCACGCTGCGCGACCCCTCGCACGACATCTCCGTGGGCGTCACCTGCTACCGGCAGGTCTTCGACGCCGTGGCCGACGTCGTGAGCGAAGGCGCCCGCGTCGTCGTCCTGGCGAAGCCCGAGTGGTACGCGCCACGCGGACAGCTGTCACTGCGGGCCACCGAGATAAAGCCGGTCGGGGTCGGCGAACTGCTGGCCCGGCTGGAGCAGTTGAAGAAGTCCCTGGCCGCGGAGGGCCTGTTCGCGCCCGAGCGGAAGAAGGCGCTGCCCTTTCTGCCACAGCTGATCGGGCTGGTGTGCGGCCGGGCCTCCGCAGCCGAGCGGGACGTGCTGGAGAACGCCCGCCACCGCTGGCCCGCCGTCCGCTTCGAGGTGCGCAACGTCCCCGTACAGGGCGTCCACGCGGTGCCGCAGGTCGTGCAGGCGGTGAAGGAGCTGGACGCGCTGAACGGCGTGGACGTCATCGTCGTCGCGCGCGGCGGCGGCAGCGTGGAGGACCTGCTGCCGTTCTCCGACGAGCAGCTCGTACGGGCCGTGGCGGCGTGCCGTACACCCGTCGTGTCGGCGATCGGGCACGAGCCGGACACCCCGCTGCTGGACTATGTCGCGGACCTGCGCGCGTCCACGCCCACCGACGCGGCCAAGAAGGTCGTGCCGGACGTGGGCGAGGAGTACGAGCGGGTGCGGTGGCTGCGGGACCGGGCGCGGCGGTGCGTGGAGGCGTTCGTGGAGCGGGAGGAGCGGGGGCTCGCGCATGCCCTCGCGCGCCCCTCGATAGAGGATCCGCACCGCATGATCGACGAGCGCGCCGACCATGTGGCCTCGCTGCTCGACCGGGGCCGCCGCTGCCTCGGGCACCATCTGGACCGCGCCGTCTCGGAGTTGACGCACACGCACGCGCGCGTGGTGGCCCTCTCCCCCGCGGCGACGCTCCAGCGGGGGTACGCGGTACTGCAGAAGGCGGACGGGCATGTGGTCCGCGCCCCCGGCGAGGTCGGGCCGGAGGAGTCGCTGCGGGCGCGGGTGGCCGAGGGCGAGTTCGCCGTACGGGTCGACGGGGCGGGAACCGGGACAGGGACGGGGACTGGCGGAGGAGCGGTGCCTGTCGACGGAACAGGGACTGTCGGAGGGGACGCATAGGGTGGGCCGCATGACCAGCAACGTGAGCGAGGCCGACGGGACGACCGAGGCGGCCGGGGCCTCCGAGGCCGACCGCGCCCTCGGGTACGAGCAGGCGCGGGACGAACTGATCGAGGTCGTCCGGCGGCTGGAGGCGGGCGGTACGACGCTGGAGGAGTCCCTCGCCCTCTGGGAGCGCGGCGAGGAGCTGGCCAAGGTCTGCCGCCGCTGGCTGGACGGCGCGCGGGCGCGGCTGGACGCGGCGCTGGCGGAGGGCGAGGACGGGGACGGACAGGGCAAGACCGGCTGACCCCCGCCGGTGAGCCTGACCCCCGCCGGTGAGCCTGACCCCTGCCGGTGGGCACCCGTCAGCCACCGGGCACCAGCACCAGCACCAGCACCAGCACCAGCACCGAGCCATGTGATCCGTCGCGCCGAACAGGCGCTGTGAAGCAGATCACCAGACCCCGCTTTTGGTTGAACCTTGAACTTCCTTGGCGTACCGTCGAGGACGTAATTCCCACATCGCTCGTACGAAGGTTGATCATGTCCCTCGTTCTCGACCCCACCGCCCAGGACCTGCTGTTCCGCGAGGCCCACACCGCGAACACGTTCACCGACGAGCCGGTGACCGAGGAGCAGGTGCAGGCGATCTACGACCTGGTCAAGTACGGCCCGACCGCCTTCAACCAGACCCCGCTGCGCATCGTCCTGGTCCGCTCCGCCGAGGCCCGTGAGCGTCTGGTGCCGCACATGGCCGAGGGCAACCAGGCCAAGACGGCCACCGCCCCGCTGGTCGCGATCCTCGCCGCGGACAACGAGTTCCACGAGGAGCTGCCGACCCTGTTCCCGGCGTTCCCGCAGGCCAAGGACCTCTTCTTCGCCGAGCGCACGGCCCGTGAGTCCGCCGCCGGTATGAACGCCGCCCTCCAGGCCGCGTACTTCATCATCGGCGTCCGCGCCGCGGGCCTGGCCGCCGGCCCGATGACCGGCTTCGACTTCGCCGGTGTCCAGAAGGAGTTCCTGGACGACGACCACACCCCGCTGATGGTCGTCAACATCGGCAAGCCCGGCGAGGGCGCGTCCCACCCGCGCTCCCCGCGCCTGGACTTCGACCACGTCGTCACCACGGTCTGAGTCCCACCACGGTCCTGGTCACCGCGCAGCCGTCACGAAGGGCCCCGGCGATCCCGCCGGGGCCCTTCGGTGTGTTCGGTTCACGGCTCACGCCGCCATCCGCGCTCGACGCGGGCTCACGCCCCGCCCGCGCTCACTCCGTCCTGAGTGCCTCGGCCATCTTCGCCAGTTGGCCGAACGACGCCGAACCGGTGACCACGGTCGTGGAGCCCGTGTCCTCCAGGACGAGGGCGTCGTAGCGCTCGCCCTCGTACCGGGTCCAGGTCTCGTCGCCGATCTTCTGTGTGGCCTCGGTCCTCCGCGCGTCCTGGGTGGCGTCCGCGATGAAACGGGACGGCTTCTCGGCGGACTGCTCGATCGCCACGTACTGACCGTCGGGGTCGTGGAACCCGAGGTGCCAGTGGTCGGACTCGTCGCCCCGGAAGCGGACGGAGGTCGCCTTCCAGGTCTCGGGCAGACCCTCGGGCGCGGCCACCGGGTACGAGGCCGCGCGACGCGCCGTCAGCAGCTCGACGCGGTAGTCGACGCGCGGGAGTTCCTGCTCGGTCTCGTCATGCGGGATGAAGAGATAGATGACCCATGCCGCCAGGACGATCAGCCCCAGGGAGAGGACCATGTCGCGAACGGTCTGCTTGCCTTTCATGCCTGCCACGCCCTCATCGTCGCAGGTGCACCACTCCGCTCATCCGTGGGGTCCCCTGCTCATTTTGTCGGACTGACGATAGAGTCGGGCGGAACCCTCATCCGGCCGTCGTCGTATCAGAAAGGTGCGCTCCGATGACCGAGAACCATCATCTGCCGTCCGAGCTCGAAGTCCCGAGCGAGGCCCCCGACCGCAACCTCGCCCTGGAGCTCGTCCGGGTGACCGAGGCGGCCGCGATGGCCGCGGGCCGCTGGGTCGGCCGCGGGGACAAGAACGGGGCGGACGGAGCCGCCGTGCGCGCCATGCGGACCCTCGTCTCCACCGTGTCGATGAACGGCGTCGTCGTGATCGGGGAGGGCGAGAAGGACGAGGCCCCGATGCTCTTCAACGGCGAGCGCGTCGGCGACGGCACCGGCCCGGAGTGCGACATCGCCGTCGACCCGATCGACGGGACGACACTCACGGCCAAGGGCATGACCAACGCGATCGCCGTGCTCGCGGCGGCCGACCGGGGCACGATGTTCGACCCGTCGGCCGTCTTCTACATGGACAAGCTGGTCACCGGGCCCGAGGCGGCGGACTTCGTCGACATCGACGCGCCCGTGTCGGTCAACATCCGCCGGGTGGCCAAGGCGAAGCGGTCCGCCACGGAGGATGTGACCGTCGTCATCCTGGACCGTCCCCGGCACGAGGGGATCATCCAGGAGATCCGGGAGGCCGGCGCGCGGATCAAGCTGATCTCCGACGGGGATGTCGCGGGCTCGATCCTGGCGCTGCGGGAGGGCACGGGCGTCGATCTGCTGCTCGGTGTCGGCGGTACGCCCGAGGGCATCATCTCGGCCTGTGCGGTGAAGTGCCTGGGCGGCACGATCCAGGGCAAGTTGTGGCCGAAGGACGACGCGGAGCGGCAGCGGGCCATCGACGCCGGGCACGACCTCGACCGGGTGCTGACGACCGACGACCTGGTGTCCGGGGAGAACGTGTTCTTCGTGGCCACCGGGATCACCGACGGTGAGTTGCTCCGTGGTGTGCGGTATCGGTCGGAGACCGCGACCACCGACTCGATCGTGATGCGGTCGAAGTCGGGGACGGTGCGGCGGATCGACTCGACGCATCGCTTGAGCAAGCTGCGGGCCTACAGCTCCATCGATTTCGAGAAGCCCAAGTAGGCAGTAGGCGGATCGGTCGACCAAGGGCGTGGGGGTTTCGGGGTGTTGTCGGCCGCGGGTGCGCCGTGGCCGGTCGCGCGGTTCCCCGCGCCCCTGAAGAGCCCCGCGCATGAAAGGCGCCCTCTTGTGCGGAGAGGGCGCCTTTCTCGTGCGTGTCGGTAGCGTCAGCCCGCCGCCGCTATCGTCCCGTTCGTCCTCGCCGCCTTCTGCAGCTCCAGGTCCCGGCGGCGCCTGCGGGCCAGGACCACGCGGCGTTCGGCCGCGGTCAGGCCGCCCCAGACTCCGTAGGGCTCGGGTTGCAGGAGTGCGTGTTCCCGGCACTCGACCATGACGGGACAGCGGGCACAGACGCGCTTGGCGGCTTCCTCCCGGGAGAGCCGGGACGCGGTGGGTTCCTTGGAGGGGGCGAAGAACAGCCCGGCCTCGTCACGCCGGCACACGGCCTCCGTGTGCCACGGGGCGTCCTGGTCCCTGTCGCGCACTGGCACCCGCTGGGGCGGAACAGCAGCGACCTGCAGGGACGAATGCGGCGGATGCAGCACGGTCTACTCCTGACGACGGCTTCGCGAGCGAGAGACGATGCAGCAAGGCCTACCCGCTGTGCGCGTGCCTATGCACTGAGTCCCGATCCACTGGAATTCGCCGTCAACACCACGCGCTCACCACCGGATCGGATCCCTTCGGGCCGTGTCCGGGCGTGGTCGAATTCACAAGCGTCAACGGTCCTGGTGTTTGCGCAAATGATCGTCCACCTTGCGGGAGACATGGTCGGCGACCCGGCCGAGGAGATCGGCGATCACCTTGCCCCGCTTGGGCCTCGCCTCGATGCTCCCGAGGACGGCCAGTCCGTCCACGAAGACCACGGGCGCGTCCCGCTCCTCCGAATCGAGCGCGTCCACCTCGAAGTTGCCGAGGATGCCGACGCCGCTGCCGCGCAGCGAGACATTCTCGGGGACGCGGATCTCGACGCTGCCGAAGACCGAGACCGCCTTGATCATCACCTGGCGGTGCTCGAAGAGCGCCTCGCTGAGGTCTATCTCGACGCTGCCGAATATCGCGTACGAGTGGATACGGCGGCCGGCCCGCCAGCGGCCCTTGCGCATCGAGGCGCTGAAGACCGCCATCAGCCGGTCGTCGGGGTCGATCGGGATGGCGCCGGGCGTGGGGCGGTTGGGCACGGAGGAGACCGGCGGCACATACGCCCGCCCCGGCTTCCGGGCCTGGCCGGCCGGCAGATCCCGTACGAAGACGTCCAGCTCGCCCACGGTCTTGGCGGCGAGCACGCCCTCGACCCGCTCGGCGTGCTCCTCCGCGGTGAGGCGGCCCTCGGCGAGGGCGTCGCGCAGGAGGTCGGCGATCCGGTCGCGGTCGGCGTCGGAGGCGCGCAGCTCGGCGGAGGACAACGGCGGTTCCTGGATGGGGCGCTTCTGAAGGTCCACGACAGCAGATTACCCACTCGCGATAGATCGCGACCAGGGGTGTGGACAACTCGGGGGCGACGAACTGAGCCTTACCTCACAAGCCCGCCCTCCCGGCCAGGTTCTACGCTGGTGAACGCTGCCAACGGAGGTCAGCCGTCGGCGAGTGAGCCGCAGGGGCGCGCGAGCCTGACAACAGCCTTGTCGAGTGAGGAATGGGCGACATGCCTGAGTTCGAGTACACCGATCTGCTCCCCATGGGAGAGGACACCACCCCGTACCGGCTGGTGACCTCCGAGGGTGTCTCCACCTTCGAGGCCGACGGGCGGACGTTCCTCAAGGTGGAGCCGGAGGCGCTGCGCAAGCTGGCCGCCGAGGCGATCCACGACATCCAGCACTATCTGCGCCCCGCGCACCTCGCGCAGCTCCGCCGGATCATCGACGACCCCGAGGCGTCGAGCAACGACAAGTTCGTCGCCCTGGACCTGCTGAAGAACGCGAACATCGCGGCCGCCGGTGTGCTGCCCATGTGCCAGGACACGGGTACGGCGATCGTCATGGGCAAGCGCGGACAGAACGTGCTCACCGAGGGCGAGGACGAGAAGGCCCTGTCCAAGGGCATCTACGACGCGTATACCAAGCTGAACCTGCGCTACTCGCAGATGGCTCCGCTCACCATGTGGGAGGAGAAGAACACCGGGTCGAACCTGCCGGCGCAGATCGAGCTGTACGCCACCGACGGCGGCGCGTACAAGTTCCTGTTCATGGCCAAGGGCGGCGGGTCCGCCAACAAGTCGTTCCTGTACCAGGAGACGAAGGCCGTGCTGAACGAGGCCTCCATGATGAAGTTCCTGGAGGCCAAGATCCGTTCGCTGGGGACGGCCGCCTGTCCGCCGTACCACCTCGCGATCGTGGTGGGCGGTACGAGCGCCGAGTACGCGCTGAAGACCGCGAAGTACGCCTCCGCGCACTACCTGGACGAGATCCCGGCCGAGGGGTCGCCGCTCGGGCACGGGTTCCGGGACAAGGAACTGGAGGAGAAGGTCTTCGAGCTGACGCAGCGGATCGGGATCGGGGCGCAGTTCGGCGGGAAGTACTTCTGCCACGACGTGCGGGTGATCCGGCTGCCGCGGCACGGTGCCTCGTGCCCCGTCGCGATCGCCGTGTCCTGCTCGGCCGACCGGCAGGCCGTCGCGAAGATCACCGCCGAGGGTGTGTTCCTGGAGCAGTTGGAGACGGACCCGGCGCGGTTCCTGCCGGAGACGACCGACGAGCACCTGGAGGAGGGCGACGTCGTCAAGGTCGACCTCAACCAGCCGATGGACGACATCCTCGCCGCGCTGACCAAGCACCCCGTGAAGACGCGGCTCTCGCTCTCCGGGCCGCTGGTCGTGGCCCGGGACATCGCGCACGCCAAGATCAAGGAGCGGCTCGACGCGGGTGAGGAGATGCCGCAGTACCTGAAGGACCACCCGGTGTACTACGCGGGGCCCGCGAAGACGCCCGAGGGGTACGCGTCGGGGTCGTTCGGTCCGACGACGGCCGGGCGGATGGACTCGTACGTGGAGCAGTTCCAGGCGGCGGGCGGGTCCAAGGTGATGCTGGCGAAGGGGAATCGGTCGCAGCAGGTCACGGACGCGTGCGGGGCGCACGGCGGGTTCTACCTGGGGTCGATCGGCGGGCCGGCCGCGCGTCTCGCGCAGGACTGCATCAAGAAGGTCGAGGTCGTCGAGTACGAGGAGCTCGGGATGGAGGCCGTCTGGAAGATCGAGGTCGAGGACTTCCCGGCGTTCATCGTCGTCGACGACAAGGGCAACGACTTCTTCAAGGACCCGGCGCCGGCGCCGACGTTCACGTCGATTCCGGTGCGGGGGCCTGGGCTGGCCTAGGGGTTCGGGGCGGGTCCGGGAGCGGTTCTTCCTCGCCCCCGCCGCCCCTACCCGTTCCCGTCCCCAGGGGCGCTGCCCCTTCGACCCCGGACCGCCCCCGGGGGCTGCGCCCCCGGACCCCCCTTTCGGCCTCCGGCCTCGTCCTCAAACGCCGGACGGGCTGAAGAGGGGTCAGACACCGGACGGGCTGGAGGGAACCCTTCTTTCCTCGTCACCCTCACGGGGTACGGACGGGAACATCACGGCCGGCCCGGACGCTGTACGGGGCATGAGTGACTACCGCGTCGAACATGACTCCATGGGTGAGGTCCGAGTGCCGGCGGACGCCAAGTGGCGGGCGCAGACGCAGCGGGCGGTGGAGAACTTCCCGGTGTCGG
This sequence comes from Streptomyces sp. NPDC001868, assembly GCF_040297125.1. Classification (NCBI taxonomy): domain Bacteria; kingdom Bacillati; phylum Actinomycetota; class Actinomycetes; order Kitasatosporales; family Streptomycetaceae; genus Streptomyces; species Streptomyces sp. NPDC001868. Next base: position 239,693 of record NZ_JBEOYO010000007.1, read on the forward strand.
GGCAGCGTATCGAGCGGGCCCATATCGAGGCCCTGGCCAGGATCAAGGGCGCCGCCGCGACGGTCAACGCCGAACTGGGGGTGCTCGACAAGGATGTCGCCGAGGCGATCCGGGACGCGGCCGACGAGGTCGCGGAGGGGCGCTGGGACGAGCACTTCCCGGTGGACGTGTTCCAGACGGGGTCCGGGACCTCGTCCAACATGAACGCCAACGAGGTCATCGCCACGCTGGCGAGCGAGCGGCTCGGGCGGGATGTGCATCCGAATGATCATGTGAATGCGTCCCAGTCGTCCAACGACGTCTTTCCCTCGTCCATCCACATCGCCGCCACCGCCGCCGTCACCCGTGATCTGATCCCCGCCCTGGAGCATCTCGCCGACGCGCTCACCCGCAAGTCCGTGGAGTTCGCGGACGTCGTGAAGTCCGGTCGTACGCATCTCATGGACGCCACACCGGTCACTCTCGGCCAGGAGTTCGGCGGGTACGCGGCTCAGGTGCGGTACGGGATCGAGCGGTTGGAGGCCTCGCTGCCCCGGCTCGCCGAACTTCCGCTGGGCGGTACGGCCGTCGGCACCGGGATCAACACGCCGCCCGGGTTCTCCGCCGCCGTCATCGCGGAGGTCGGCCGGGTCACCGGGCTGCCGCTCACCGAGGCCCGGGACCACTTCGAGGCTCAGGGCGCGCGGGACGGGATCGTGGAGACGTCCGGGCAGCTCCGTACGATCGCCGTGTCCCTCACCAAGATCGCCAACGATCTGCGGTGGATGGCGTCGGGGCCACGGACCGGTCTCGCGGAGATCTCCCTCCCCGACCTCCAGCCCGGTTCCTCGATCATGCCCGGCAAGGTCAACCCCGTGATCCCGGAGGCCGTTCTCATGGTCGCCGCGCAGGTCACGGGGAACGACGTCACGGTCACCACGGCGGGCGCGTCGGGCAACTTCGAGCTGAACGTCATGCTGCCCGTCATCGCCAAGAACGTCCTGGAGTCGATCCGGCTGCTCACGAACGTCTCACGGCTGCTCGCCGACCGGACGGTGGACGGGATCGTGGCGCACCGGGAGCGGGCCCGGGAGTACGCCGAGTCCTCGCCGTCGGTGGTCACCCCGCTCAACAAGTACATCGGGTACGAGGAGGCCGCGAAGGTGGCCAAGAAGGCGCTGGCCGAGCGGAAGACCATCCGGGAGGTCGTCCTCGCGAGCGGGTACGTGGAGCGCGGCGATCTCACCCTGGAGCAGCTCGACGAGGCGCTGGATGTCCTGAGGATGACGCGGCCGTGACCGGACGGCGAGTTCCGGCCGTCCCAGGTGTCACTCGGGTAACCGATTCCCGCCAAGGCGTGAACCGTGACCGGTACCGCAGCGTCATATGCGCATGACACCTAATATCTGCGCATGGGAGACGACGGAGTGGTGAGACGAGTGGAAGCGGGCCGATCGACGGCGTTCTGGGAGCCGGGGAGTCAGATTCTGTGGCGCTACCGGGAGAACGGCGGCGAACACTTCCATATCGCACGCCCCGTCACGGTCGTACGCGACGACGAGGATCTGCTCGCCGTGTGGATGGCGCCCGGAACCGAGTGTGTACGGCCCGTGCTGGCGGACGGCACCTCGCTGAACTCCGAACCGCTCACGTCCCGCTACAAGAAGCCGCGGAGCGTACGGCTCGGCCGCTGGTCCGGCGCCGGGGTGCTGAAGCTGGCGCGGCCGGGCGAGCCGTGGTCGGTGTGGCTGTTCTGGGAGCAGGGTTGGCGTTTCAAGAACTGGTACGTCAACCTGGAGACGCCGCTGGCCCGTTGGGACGGCGGTGTGGACTCCGAGGACCACTTCCTGGACATCTGCGTGTATCCGGACCGGACCTGGACCTGGCTCGACGAGGACGAGTTCGCGCAGGCTCAGCAGGACGGCCTGATGGATGCTCACGCGGCCGAGCGGGTGCGGGAGGCGGGTCGGGCCGCGGTGGAGGTGATCGGCGCGTGGGGCCCGCCGTTCTCGGAAGGATGGCAGCACTGGCGCCCGAATCCGGCGTGGGGAGTACCGTCTCTCCCGGACGACTGGGACCGTACGCCCGCGCACTTGTCCTCATGAGACCCTTGATACGCCCCCGGTCCGCAACCGTAGGATCGTCCTCCGCAATAGTTCACAGGGGCAACTCCCGCAGTTCGGGCAGGGCTTGACCGTACGTCACCGAGGGGCGGCAAGACGTGATCAAGGGGTACGAGGGTTACACCGGGACGAGCCGGAGACGGCCTGACGGACGAACAGTACTGTCGTCCGGCGAGCCCGCCGGTACCGTGTGTGGCACAGGAACTGCCTCTGACCACGCGGGAATTCCGTTCCCAGGACACGTAATCCGGGTATCGGCCTTTCTGCGGGACGAAGTACGGGACGAAGTATCGGGTATGCGGGACGCACTGCGTACACAACGCGCAGTCCCGGACGGATGGATTCGACACGCGTGACGGAGCACCCCACCTCCCACGAGCGCCCTGAGAGCGGCGCCGGCCCCACGGATCCCCGCGGGGCGCTCCTGCGTACCCAGGAGCCGCTGCGAACCGCGCCCGCCTCGGCCTTACCCGCTCAGGCACGCATGGGTGACGCCCCGGCGGAGCCGGGCACGGCGGCCCAGTGCGCGAAGAGCGGACAGGCACCCTCGGAGCACGCCCAGCCGGCGCTCTCCGAGCATTCGCAGCCCGCGGCCACCGAGCCCGACCCGCACCGCCCGCGCCCGGCGCCGGAGACCATCCCGGCGCAGCCCGGCGGTGAGCCGGACCGGTCCGGCGGCAGTGGTGGCGGGCTCGAACGGCGCGGCGGGCAGGGTGTGCCTCCGGGTGCCCCCATGCCCATGCGGCGGGACGGCGACCGGCTGCGCTTCGTGGGCGCCGCGACCCGGCGGATCGCCCGCGGCATCGACCTGGACGAGATCGTGATGGGTCTGTGCCGGGCCACCGTGCCGACGTTCTCGGACGCGATCCTCGTGTATCTGCGCGAGCCGCTGCCGGTCGGCGACGAGCGGCCCACCGGGCCCATGGTGCTGCGGCTGCGCCGCACCGACCGGATCCCCGAGGAGCGGGACACCGAGGGCGGCTTCATGCCCGCGCTCCAGCCCGAGCAGCCCGTCGATCTGGCGGTCGTCACCGCCGAGCAGTGCGAGGTACGGCCCGGCGGCGCGCTCGCCGAGGTGCTGCGGGGCGTACGGCCGGTCTTCGCGGACGCGCCCGCCGCGCACGACGCGCTGCCCGAACTCCTCGGCCCGGACGCCGAACTGACCGTGCCGACCGGCCAGCGGGCGATCCTCGCCCCGCTGCGCGGCCGGCGCCGGGTGATCGGCGCGGCGGTCTTCCTTCGCCGCCCGGAACGGATGGCGTTCGAGCAGGACGACCTGCTGGTCGCCGCCCAGCTCGCCACCCACAGCGCGCTCGGCATCGACAAGGCGGTGCTGTACGGCCGCGAGGCGTACATCGCCGACGAGTTGCAGCGCACGATGCTGCCGGAGGCGCTCCCGAAGTGCACCGGCGTACGGCTCGCGCACCGGTATCTGCCGGCCGCCGAGACCGCGCGGGTCGGCGGCGACTGGTACGACGCGATTCCCCTGCCGGGGAGCCGGGTCGCCCTGGTCGTGGGCGATGTGATGGGTCATTCGATGACCTCGGCCGCGATCATGGGGCAGTTGAGGACGACCGCTCAGACGCTCGCCGGGCTCGATCTTCCGCCGCAGGAAGTGCTGCACCACCTCGACGAGCAGGCGCAGCGGCTCGGTACGGATCGCATGGCGACCTGTCTGTACGCCGTGTACGACCCGGTCTCGCACCGGATCACCATCGCCAACGCCGGGCATCCGCCGCCGGTGCTGTTGCATCTGGGCGGCCGTGCCGAGGTGTTGCGGGTGCCGCCGGGCGCGCCGATCGGTGTGGGCGGGGTGGACTTCGAGGCGGTCGAGCTGGACGCGCCGGCCGGTGGCACGCTGCTGCTGTACACCGACGGGCTCGTGGAGTCCCGGCTGCGGGATGTGTGGACCGGGATAGAGCAGTTGCGGGAGAAGCTGGCCGCGACCGCGCAGCTGACCGGGCCGGATCACCCGCCGCCGCTGGAAGCGCTGTGCGACGAGGTGCTCGACATGCTCGGCCCGGGGGACCGGGACGACGACATCGCGCTTCTTGCCGCGCGGTTCGATGGGATCGCTCCCAGCGATGTCGCGTACTGGTTCCTGGAACCGGAGGAGATGGCTCCGGGGCGGGCTCGCCGGCTGGCCCGGCATGCCTTGTCCCGCTGGGGTCTTGAGGAGTTGACCGACTCCGTCGAGCTGCTCATCAGTGAGGTCGTCACCAACGCGGTGCGGTATGCGACTCGGCCGGTGACCTTGCGGTTGCTGCGGACCGATGTGCTGCGGTGCGAGGTGACCGACGACGTGCCTCAGCTGCCTCGGCTTCGGCAGGCTCGGGCGACGGACGAGGGGGGCCGTGGGCTCTACCTGGTCAATCGGCTGGCCAAGCGGTGGGGGGCTACTCGGTTGAGTGCGGGGAAGGTCGTGTGGTTCGAGCTCAACCAGGCGTGACCGCTCCGCTGGGGTGAGCCGCTGAGAACTCGGGGGCGGCTGTGCTCTGCGGGGTGCGGGTTCGTCGTGGCTGGTCGCGCAGTTCCCCGCGCCCCTTGACGGGCCTGCGGCCCTCCAGGGCGCGAAAGGGCGCCCGGTGGTTTTCGCCACCGGGCGCCCTCTGCTTGTCACGTGCGCTAGTCGTCCACCTGTGGATCGTTCGGATCCGTCGGTAGTTCGATTTCGCCGTCGTCGGACGGGGTTTCCTCCGGGGTGGTCTCCGGAGTCGTCTCGGGAGTCGTCTCCGGGGTCGTCTCCGGGGTGGTTTCCGGAGTCGTCTCCGGGGTCGTCTCCGGGGTTTCCTCCGGTGTCGTCTCCGGGGTGGTCTCCGGGGTCAGGCTGGGGGTCGGGCTCTCGGTGGGCGCGACCGCCGCGCCCTGCTTGGTCTCCAGGTCGAACTTGGTGACCTTGCCCATCACGCCGAAGGTGTAGGTGGCCCAGATCCGGGCGGGGAAGCCTCCACCGTTGATCCGGGGCTCGCCGACGGCCTTGTACATCGAGACGTGCTTGCCGTTCTTGCTCATGTCCTCGCCGAACATGCCGACGGAGGTCACGAGGTTCGGCGTGTAGCCGGTGAACCAGGCGGAACGGTTCTCGTCGGAGGTACCCGTCTTGCCGGCGACCTGCTGGCCGTTACGGGCCGGGTTGTCGCGGACGGACGTCTTGGCCGTACCGTCGTCGACCACACCGGTGAGGACCGAGGTGACCGTGTCGGCGGCCTCCTCGCTGATGACCTGCTCGCCGATCGGCTCGGGGAACTCGACCGGCTCGTCCCGGCGCGTGGCCGAGCCGATGATGGTCGGGGTGACCTTCTTGCCGTGGTTGTCGAGGGTGGCGTAGATGCCGGCCATCTCCAGCGGGCTGGCACCCATGGAGCCCAGGGTCTGGGCGGGCACGGCCTGCATGCCCTCGGTGTCCATGCCGAGCTTCCCGGCGACCTCCATGACCTTCTCCATGCCCACATCGACGCCCATCTGCGCGAAGACGGAGTTGATGGACTTGTTCATGGCGGTCTGCACGGTGACGTCGCCGTAGTCGACGTTGTCCTCGTTCGGCGGGTTGAAGCCGACCGCGGTGCCGTCGTCCATGACCTTGTGCCGGCTGTCACCGTCGTAGACCGTGCTGGCGGTGATCGGGTCGCCGTCCTGCGTCTCGGCGTCCTCGTCGACGGCCGCGGCGAGGATCACCGGCTTGAAGGTGGAGGCGGGCTGGTAGTCCCGGCGCATGGCGTTGTTCGTGAAGTGCTTCACGTAGTCGACGCCGCCGTACATGGCGAGGACCTTGCCCGTCTTCGGGTCGACGGAGACGGCGCCGGCCTGGATGTACTTGTCGACCTTGCGCTTCTTCGGGTCGAGCTTGCTGGTGAGGCGTTCCTTGACGGCCTTCTCCAGCGCGACCTGCTTCTTCGGGTCGACGTTCAGCGTGATGGTCCAGCCGCCAGCGTCGATCTTCGTCTTGGCGTCCTCGAAGTCCTCCGCCTCGCCGTTGGTCACGAGCTGCCTGGCCAGCTGGTTCTGGGCGGCGACGACCAGATAGCCGTTCTGGCCCTCCATGTCGGGGGCGGCCTGGGGCTTCTTCAGCTTGGGGAGCTTCAGGCCCTCCCGCTTCGAGGCGGTCAGCTTGGTCAGATCCTTCATCTCGACCATGTTGTCCAGGACGTAGTTCCAGCGGTTCGTGACCAGCTTCCGGCCCGTGGGGGTGGCGGTGGCCAGGTCGTACTGGCTGGGGGCCTGGAGCAGCGCGGCGAGGTAGGCGCCCTCCGCGACCTTGAGGTCCTTGGCGTCCTTGCCGTAGTACGCCTGGGCTGCGGCCTGGATGCCCCAGGCGCCGCGGCCGTAGTAGCTGGTGTTGATGTAGCCCGCGAGGATGTAGTCCTTGGACTTCTCGCGCTCCAGCTTCAGGGAGATGACCAGCTCGTTGAGCTTGCGGGTCACCGTCTGGTCGGACGTCAGGTAGTAGTTCTTGACGTACTGCTGGGTGATCGTCGAACCGCCCTGCTTGCCCTTGCCGGACAGGGTGTTCAGCAGGCCTCGGGTCATGCCCTTGAAGTCGACGCCGGGGTCCGAGTAGAAGGTCTTGTTCTCGGCCGCGACGAAGGCCAGCTGGACCTGCCTGGGAACGTCCTTCAGCTCGACGATCTCGCGGTTGGTGTTGCCGGTGCGGGCGAGGATCTTGCCGTCCGAGTACTTGTAGACGTTGCTTTCCTGGGTCGCCTCGGGGTTCCCCTTGGGAATGTCGATCATCAGGTACAGCACGACGAAGGCGCCCATGGCGAGCAGGCAGAGACCGAAGAACGTGCCCAGGATCTTCTTCCAGGTGAAGAGGCGGCGCAGGAGGCTCCTCTGTTGTGGCTTCTTGCCACCGCCCTTGGCCGCCGCCCTGGCCGCCGCCCGGCCACCGCTCTGGCCGCCCGTCTCGGGCGCGCCTATGACGGTCGTCGTCGACCCTGCTTCGCCCCCGGACGAGCGCTTGGGCGCCGCGCGGCGACCGCCGCGCTGCCGCGCTCGTCTTTCTTCCGCTCGTCCCATGGCTCCGGTCCGCTCCGCCTTCTGCTCGGTCGTCTCATACGTCACTCAGGTCATGTCAGCTCAGCAAGCTAACACCGAGGACTATGACAAGAGGGAGTCGGTCCGCCCTGCGGCGGCGTGACAATGCGCACGCGAGGCGCGTGCCCATAGAACTCATCCCACCGGAACGGACGTTCCAACAGGGCCGATGGTTGCCCCACCCGACTCATGAGTTGCCACTCCGTGGTCGCCGATCTCAGTGACAGAATCGTGACAATCGGCTCTGACCTGGGCCCTCTTCACACCCGACGGCGACCTATACACAGTAGGTATACGTGCGGTGTATACCCCCTGTGTACAGTCGTGCTCATGTCCATCGGTCACACCCTCCTGGGACTCCTGGAGTCCGGGCCCCGACACGGTTACGACCTGAAGCGGGCCTTCGACGAGAAGTTCGGTCACGACCGGCCGCTGCACTACGGCCAGGTCTACTCGACGATGTCGCGGCTGCTGAAGAACGGCCTCGTGGAGGTCGACGGCATCGAGCCCGGCGGCGGCCCCGAGCGCAAGCGGTACGCGATCACCGAGGCGGGCATCACGGATGTCCAGCGGTGGCTCGCGACGCCCGAGAAGCCCGAGCCGTATCTGCAGTCGACCCTCTACACGAAGGTCGTCCTCGCCCTGCTCACCGACCGGAACGCGGCCGACATCCTCGACACCCAGCGTTCCGAACACCTGCGCATGATGCGCATCCTCACCGACCGCAAGCGCAAGGGCGACCTGGCCGATCAGCTGATCTGCGACCACGCCCTGTTCCATCTGGAGGCCGATCTGCGATGGCTGGAGCTGACCGCCGCCCGACTGGGCAAGCTGGCCGAGGCGGTGACCCGGTGATGACGACACCCCCCGCCGGCTCCCTGCTCGTCGCGACCGATCTGCGCAAGGCGTACGGTCCGACCACCGCGCTGGACGGCGCCGAGTTCTCCATCCACCCCGGCGAGGTCGTCGCGGTGATGGGTCCCTCCGGCTCCGGCAAGTCCACGCTGCTGCACTGTCTCGCAGGGATCGTGCCGCCCGACTCGGGCTCGATCATGTACAACGGCCGCGAGATGGCCACCATGAACGACGCCCAGCGCAGCGCGCTGCGGCGCAGCGAGTTCGGGTTCGTCTTCCAGTTCGGCCAGCTGGTGCCGGAGCTGACCTGTGTGGAGAACGTGGCGCTGCCGCTGCGGCTGAACGGCGGCTCCCGCAAGGAGGCCGAGAAGATCGCCCTCGGCTGGATGGAGCGCCTGGAGGTCGACGACCTCGCCCGTAAGCGTCCCGGTGAGGTCTCCGGCGGCCAGGGCCAGCGGGTCGCCGTGGCCCGGGCGCTGGTCACCAACCCGCGGGTGCTGTTCGCGGACGAGCCCACCGGCGCGCTCGACTCGCTCAACGGCGAGCGCGTGATGGAACTGCTCACCGAGGCCGCCCGGTCCACCAACGCCGCCGTCGTCCTGGTCACGCACGAGGCGCGGGTGGCCGCGTACTCGGACCGCGAGATCGTCGTACGGGACGGGAAGTCGCGGGACATGGAGCGCGTCGTATGAGCTCGGCCGTGGTCCGCCAGTGGTACCGGGACCTGGCGATGGGGGTGCGGTTCACCTTCACCGGGGGCCGTGAGGGCTGGGTGCGTGCCGTGCTCACCGCGGTCGGCGTCGGCCTCGGAGTGGCGCTGCTGCTGCTCACCGCGGCCATACCGAACGCGTTGGCGACGCGGGGGGCCCGGGAGGAGGCCCGGCAGGACATGGGGATCGGCTATCTGGAGAACAACCCCACGTCCAAGCCGACCGACAGAAGCCTGCTCGTCGCCGACACCGACACCGAGTACCAGCAGCAGGAGATACGGGGACGGCTCCTCGAACCCGAGGGCGCGAAGGCGCCGACGCCGCCGGGGCTGGACAAGTTCCCCGCGCCGGGCGAGATGGTCGTCTCCCCCGCCCTCGCCGACCTGCTGAAGTCGGACTCCGGGAAGCTGCTGCGCGAACGGCTGCCGTACGACACGGTGGGCACCATCGGCGAGGCCGGGCTGATCGGCTCGGGCGAACTCGCCTACTACGCCGGTGCCGACGGGCTCGCCGAGCGGCTCCAGGAACCGGTGGCCTACCGGATCGACCGGTTCGGGGCGACCGAGCAGCCCCCGGCGGAGGAGATGGACCCGGTCCTGCTGCTGCTCACCCTGGTCGTCTTCGTGGTGCTGCTGATGCCGGTGGCCGTCTTCATCGCTACGGCCGTACGGTTCGGCGGCGAGCGGCGCGACCGGCGGCTGGCGGCGCTGCGGCTGGTCGGCTCCGACGGGCGGATGACACGTCGGATCGCGGCGGGCGAGGCGCTGGCGGGTGCCGTGCTGGGGCTGGTCTTCGGCACCGCGTTCTTCCTGGCGGGCAGGGAGGTCGCCGGTTCGGTCGAGGTCCTCGGCGTCAGTGTGTTCCCGAGCTACCTGAACCCCTCCCCCGGCCTCGCCCTGCTGGTGGCGCTCGCGGTGCCGGCCGCCGCCGTCCTCGTCACCCTGTTCGCGCTGCGCGGCGTCGTCATCGAACCGCTCGGCGTGGTCCGTACGGCGAAGCCCGCGCGCCGCAGGCTCTGGTGGCGGCTGCTGCCGCCGCTCGGCGGTCTCGCCCTGCTCTACCCGATGGTCGGCCAGGGGTCGGAGAACGGGGAGTTCAACGAGTACATGGTGACCGGCGGTGTCGTCCTGCTGCTCTTCGGCATCACCGCGCTGCTGCCGTGGGTCGTCGAGGCGTTCGTCGCCCGGCTGGGCTCCGGCGCCGTCTCCTGGCAACTGGCCGTCCGCAGGCTCCAGTTGAGCAGTGGCTCGGCGGCCCGCATGGTCAACGGCATCGCGGTGGCGGTGGCCGGCGCGATCGCCCTGCAGATGCTGTTCGCCGGGGTCGAGAGCAGGTTCACCAAGTCGACCGGACAGGACACCACGCGGGCCCAGATGGAGCTGAGCCTGCCGGACGACCTGCAGGTGAGCGTCGCCGGCAAGGAGATGAAGCGGGCCAAGGGCGCGGAGACCACCGCGGTGCTGTCGACGGCGGAGGTCTCCGCCACCGCCAAGGACCCCGAGGAGTGGGGATCCGTGACCGTGGGCGACTGCGCCGCGCTGCGCGAACTCGCACGGATCTCCTCCTGCCGCGAAGGCGACGTCTTCATACTGGAGCACCCGAGGGACCCGGAAGCGACAAAGCTCGCCACCGCCGGCAGGACGCTGTACTTCGACGCGTCCTTCAGCGGTGAGAAGCCGGGCGCCGAGCTCGCCTGGAAGCTGCCGGGCGGGTTGCCGAAGGTGTCCGAACGCGCCGACTCACTGCGGCCCGGGACGGCGGGGCTGCTGGCCACTCCGAGCGCCCTGCCCGCCAAGGCGCAGACGGAGACCGTGTTCGCCAGCAGCGTCTACGTACGGACCGATCCCAAGGTTCCGGACGCGCTCGACGAGGTGCGCAACGCCGCCGTGGCGATCGATCCGCTCATCAGGACCTGGGAGTGGCAGACGACCAGGCAGGCGGACGAGTTCGCGGACATCCGCACGGGTCTGCTGGTCGGCGCGACCGCCGTGCTGGTCCTCATCGGCGCGAGCCTGCTCGTCTCCCAGCTGGAGCAGCTGCGCGAACGCAGGAAGCTGCTGTCGGCGCTGGTCGCCTTCGGCACCCGGCGCCGTACGCTCGGCCTGTCCGTGCTGTGGCAGACGGCGATCCCGATCGCGCTGGGCCTCGCCCTCGCCTCGACGGTCGGTCTGACCCTGGGCGCGGTCCTGCTGAAGATGACGGACATGCCGGTGGCCGTGGACTGGCCGAGCGTGCTGTCGATGACCGGCATCGGCGCGGGCATCGTCGTCCTGGTGACGGCGCTGAGCATGCCGCCGCTGGTGCGGCTCATGCGGCCGGAGGGGCTCCGTACGGAGTAGACCGGTGCCGCGGTGACCAGACCGGTGCCGCGGCGTCCCCGCGGCACCGGCCACACTGGACCCCGCCAACCGCTCGCCCCCGGGAATGAGGACGCCATGTCGCTCGACAGCTTGAGGTCCGCGATTCCGGACTACGCCAAGGATCTGCGCCGGAACCTGGATTCCGTCCTCGGTGACTCCGAGCTGTCGGCGCGGCAGTTGTGGGGGACGGTGCTGGCCACGGCGATCGCCTCGCGTTCGGCGATCGTGCTGCGGGAACTGGCACCGGAGGCGCGGGCCCGGCTGTCGCCGGAGGCGTACACGGCGGCGAAGTCCGCGGCGGCGACGATGGCGATGACCAACGTCTTCTTCCGCACCCGGCATCTGCTGTCCGACCACGAGTACGACGGGCTGCGGACGGGGCTGCGGATGAATGTCATCGGTGACCCCGGGGTCGACAGGGTCGACTACGAGTTGTGGGCGTTCGCCGTGTCCGCGATCAATGGGTGCGGGTTGTGTCTGGACTCGCACGAGCGGGTGCTGCGCGGGGCGGGGGTGGGCCTGGGGGCCGTGCAGGAGGCGTTCAAGATCGCGTCGGTGGTTCAGGCGGTCGGGGTCACGTTGGATGCGGAGGCGATTCTCTCCGAGTAGGGCCTGGTAGGGCCTGGTAGGGCCTGGGGCGGCGGCTTGTGTGGGGTCGCCTGAGAGCTCGGGGGCGCGGGTTTGTCGGCGGGTGCGGGTCCGGTGGGGGCTGGTCGCGCAGTTCCCCGCGCCCCTGAAGGAGCCTGCGGCCCTTCAGAAAACCAGTCGCGCGTGCCCCTTGCTATCAGGCGCCAGTAAATCGATCGCGGGCCTCTACTCCCCCTGCGAAAATCCTGTCCCATGCCCTCCTCCCACCCCCGCGCCTTCGAAGCCCTCGTCGCCGAAGGCGATGCCGTGCCCACCGAGGGGTGGGACTTCTCGTGGTTCGAGGGGCGGGCGACGGAGGCACGGCCGTCCTGGGGGTACGCACGGGGGATGGCGGAACGGCTGGGGCGGGCCTCGGCCGCGCTGGACATCCAGACCGGGGGCGGGGAGGTACTCGCTTCGGCTACGCGGTTTCCGGCGGTGACGGTGGCCACGGAAGGGTGGCCGCCGAACGTCGCCAAGGCCACCGCGCTGCTGCACCCCCGGGGCGCCGTGGTGGTGGCCAGTGCGCAGGACGCGCCGCTGCCGTTCGCGGACGGGGCGTTCGACCTGGTCACCAGCAGGCATCCGGTGCGGGCCCACTGGTCGGAGATCGCCCGGGTGCTCGGGCCCGGTGGCACGTACTTCGCCCAGCACGTGGGGCCGAGCAGCGTCTTCGAACTGGTCGAGCACTTCACCGGGCCCCTGCCGGAGGAGACCCGCCTCGGCCGCCACCCGGACCGCGAGCGCGCCGACGCCGAGGCCGCCGGACTGGAGATCGTGGATCTGCGAGCCGAGCGGCTGCGGATGGAGTTCCACGACATCGGCGCCGTCGTGCACTTCCTCAAGAAGGTCGTCTGGATGGTGCCCGGCTTCACCGTCGAGGCCTACCTGCCGCAGCTCCGCTCGCTGCACGACCGGATCGAACGCGAGGGCCTCTTCGTCGCCCACAGCGCCCGCCATCTCTTCGAGGCCCGCAGACCGGCCGGATGACGGCTCAGGCGTGCGGGCCGACGGTGATCTTCCCGATTCCAGGTGACCGTCCTGACCTGCATCGTCTCGCGTCCCTCGCGCTCGTCGTCGGCGTCATGGGGCGACGCTATGACCTGTCGAGGTCAGGTCTTGACCTCTTTGTCGGTGTCCACATCGTTACCGCTTCCGGCTTGGCTTCGCCGGGTCTACTCGCGTAGGTTCAGACCAAGGTTATTCGCGCGAGCAAAGCTGCGCGGTACGGCATCGCGCAGCGGAGGGGGCTGCGCGAAGCCGTGCGCCCCGCCGGGCGCTTCGCCGGCGGCGTCAAGCTCGCGTTCCGGTCGCGCGTCACCCGTACGGGGGCGCCGGGCCGCTTCTTCTCGGAAGTCGCACAAGGATGCGCAAAGCCCACATTCCCGCCGGGATTTCTCCTTCCTCCCTTCGAATCCGCCGGGATTCGGCCATGATCACCCCTCGATCACACCCTGAATGAACGCTTCCGCACTCACCGCCACGCTGTCGTCCGGCTCCGGAGAGTAGTTGTGGCACGCCGATGCACGCAGCATCACTCACGAAGGGTTATGGTGGAAACCCCCCCTCGGGCCGGTCCGTCTCCCCCCCACGGACCGGCCCGTTTTTTCTGCCCGGATGTCGGCCCTCCGGAAGCCGGGGACGGACTCCGGGGAAGGCCGCCCGCCCGGCCCCGGGACCGCCCCAACCCCGCACACCCCTTGGCGGAGTTGGCCTCCAGCCCCGGTAGGCTCTGCCAACCAAGGGGACCGTCACCGCACCGGAGGGGCTGGAACACGTGAACCTGCGCGACACACTGCGCGGCCTGTTGGTCAAGGTCTACGCACGCAGGGTGGAGGGGCACCTCGACCACGCCCAGGTGCCCAAGCACATCGGCGTGATCGTGGACGGCAGTCGGCGCTGGGCGAAGGCGGCGGGCTCCACCACGATGGAGGGTCACCAGGCCGGCGCCCACAAGATCGAGGAGTTCCTCGGCTGGTGCACCGAGACGGACGTGAAGGTCGTCACTCTCTGGCTGCTCTCCACCGACAACTTCAACCGGCCCAAGGAAGAACTCGTCCCGCTCCTCGGGATCATCGAGGACACGGTCCGCTCCCTCGCCGCCGACGGCCGCTGGCGGGTGCACCACGTCGGGGCGATGGACCTGCTCTCCCCCGGGATGCAGCGCGCCCTCAAGGAGGCCGAGGAGTCGACCGCCGACATCGACGGGATAGTGGTCAACGTCGCCATCGGGTACGGCGGGCGCCAGGAGATCGCCGACGCGGTGCGCTCGATGCTCCTCGAAGCGCAGGACAAGGGCACCTCGATGGACGAGCTCGCCGAGTCCGTCGACATCGACATGATCGGCCGCCACCTCTACACCGTCGACCAGCCCGACCCCGACCTGGTGATCCGTACGAGCGGCGAGCAGCGGCTGTCCGGATTCATGCTCTGGCAGACCGCGCACTCCGAGTACTACTTCTGCGACGTCTTCTGGCCGGCCTTCCGGAAGGTCGACTTCCTGCGCGCGATGCGTGACTACGCGGTGCGACACCGTCGTTACGGAGGCTGAAACTCCGCATTACGGGTGAGGTGTACCCCACCCCCATCGGGACAGAAGTAACGAGGAGTTCACCGGGACGCCGTCGTACCGCTTGGCATGGCGGCGCATGTTCGAGGGCATAAGCCAGTCAGGTCGACGCCCGAACCACGGGTGTCGGATCTCAGCGGGCGGCTCGGGGCCGTCCGCCCGGGAGGCCCTTTGCACCAGCCCGATCGTGCGGTCACAGCACGGACGAAGCAGCGGAGGGCCGGTCACCGGCCCGTGCAACGGCGCCGACGACCGGCCCAGTTCGAACCCGTCGCTCCCCGACCTCATCCGAGGGGGTACGTCCTTCCGTGGTGACCAGCACAAAGCGCCGTATGCCAGACCGGCGCACCTACGTCCTCGACACCAGCGTCCTGCTGGCCGACCCGAACGCTTTGAGCCGCTTCGACGAGCACGAAGTCGTGCTGCCGATCGTCGTGGTCACAGAGCTGGAGGCGAAGAGGCACCATCCCGAACTCGGCTACTTCGCCCGGCAGGCCCTGCGCCTGCTCGACGAGTTCCGGGTCCGGCACGGCCGCCTCGACGCCCCCTTCCCGATCGGGGAACTCGGCGGCACCGTGAGGGTCGAGCTCAACCACTCGGATCCCAGCGTGCTGCCGAGCGGCTACCGCCTGGGGGACAACGACTCCCGCATCCTCGCGGTCGCCCGCAATCTGCAGGCCGAGGGCTTCGACGTCACGGTGGTGTCGAAGGACCTCCCCCTCAGGATCAAGGCGTCCTCCGTGGGCCTCCTGGCCGAGGAGTACCGCGCGGAGCTGGCCATCACGGACGCCTCCGGGTGGACCGGGATGTCCGAGCTGACCCTGCCGGGAGAGCAGGTCGACATCCTCTTCGAGGAGGGGTCGATCTACGTCCCGGAGGCCAGCACGATGCCTGTGCACACCGGCCTGACGATCCAGTCGGAGCGCGGCAAGGCACTGGGCCGGGTGACGCCCGACGGCAACATCCGCCTCGTACGGGGCGACCGGGAGGCGTTCGGCATCAAGGGCCGCAGCGCGGAGCAGCGCATCGCGCTGGATCTGCTGCTCGACCCGGACGTGGGCATCCTGTCGATGGGCGGCCGGGCCGGCACCGGCAAGTCCGCCCTCGCGCTCTGCGCGGGCCTGGAGGCCGTGCTCGAACGGCGGCAGCACCAGAAGGTGATGGTCTTCCGGCCGCTGTACGCGGTCGGCGGGCAGGAGCTCGGCTATCTGCCCGGCTCCGAGTCCGAGAAGATGAGCCCCTGGGCGCAGGCCGTCTTCGACACGCTCTCCGCGGTCACCAGCCGCGAGGTCATCGAGGAGGTCACCGCACGCGGAATGCTGGAGGTTCTGCCGCTCACCCACATCCGCGGCCGGTCCCTGCACGACGCGTTCGTGATCGTGGACGAGGCACAGTCGCTGGAGCGGAACGTCCTGCTGACCGTTCTGTCCCGGATCGGCGCGAACTCCCGCGTCGTCCTCACCCATGACGTGGCCCAGCGCGACAATCTGCGCGTCGGCCGCTACGACGGCGTGGTCGCCGTGGTCGAGAAGCTGAAGGGCCATCCGCTCTTCGCCCACGTCACGTTGACGAGGTCCGAGCGGTCCCAGATCGCGGCCCTGGTGACCGAAATGCTGGAGGACGGGCAGATTTAGCCCCCTCCTTCCGGCCCCAACCCCTGGGCGCCGTCCGGCAAAAGGCTCAGCAGCCTAGCCGGGCGGCGCCTTGGCGCGTGCCGCTTTCCTTGAATCACCGGCGTCAAACGAGGTGTGAGCTTTCACACTCACCACTGAATTGCCTCGCGGTGTCGGGTTACGGCAGAGTCTCATTCCTGTCAGGCCCCGCATACGACACACCTGTACCCCCAGCGGTACGGAACCTCAGCAGTACCGGGCACCACCCGGATCAACTCCATAGCGTCGTCGTATGCCGCCCGAGCACCACGCGGCGCTCCCCGCAGGGGAGTTGCCCACCGGGCCCGCGCCTCCGTGACCCCGCAGTTGGAGGCCAGCGTCAGGGGCACGATTGCGTCCGCCAGGGTCACCGAGGCGGGCGATGCTGGAAGGAAACCGTGTGAGCCGGATTTCGGTCCGGGGATTCGCAGTGGCTTCGGCCACCGCGGTCACCGCAGTCGGCAGTGTCGTCGGAGTTGCCTCGGGCAGCACCGCCCAGACGACGACCACTGACGACGCCGAGGCGGTCGCGAACGACACCACGTTGCTCGCCGACATACCCGTGGGCCAGCAGGCCCAGGTCCAGACCGCGTCCCTGACAGCACAGGCCGACGCCCAGGCCATCGCCGCCGACGCGAGCGCCCGCAAGGACGCCGAGGAGTCCGCCCGTAAGAAGGCGGCCCAGGACGCGATCGACAAGCAGAAGGCGGCGGAGCAGGCCGAGCAGGAGCGCAAGGCCAAGGAAGAGGCCGAGGCGAAGTCCGAGGCCGCCGGTTCCCTCGGTGACGCCCCCGTCCAGAGCTCCTACACCGTCGCCGAGATCCAGGCGATGGCGAAGGCGGTCGTGGCGAGCGACCAGTGGACGTGCTTCAGCAACATCGTGAACCACGAGTCCACGTGGAACTACCAGGCCGTCAACCCCTCCTCGGGTGCCTACGGTCTCTTCCAGGCGCTGCCCGCCGGCAAGTACGCCTCCGCGGGTGCGGACTGGCGGACCAACCCGGCCACGCAGATCAAGTGGGGCCTCAACTACATGGACCAGCGCTACGGCAGCCCGTGCGAGGCCTGGGCGTTCTGGCAGGCCAACAACTGGTACTAGGCCCGTCGGCCGCCGGATGAGCGCCGCCCGGTCACCGGGTGCCCAGCACCCGGCCGCTCAACCTTTTGAAGCCCTCCACCGTCCTTTGGTGGGGGGCTTCGGGCATGTACGGTCGGAACCACCGAGAGGGATCGCGGCCTCCGGGAGGAGTGGTGACCAAGAGGGGCGACGGGGGAAGAGGACGGATGATGTCGCGAGTTCCCGGGTGGCTGGGCCGGATCGGCGCCGGACTGAGCGGGTGGGGCGAACGGTTGGAGCGGCGTCGGGCGGAGTTCGAGTCCGGGTCCGGGTCCGAGTCCGATTCTGCTTCCGATTCCGAGTCGAAGGCGGAGGGCTCGGGCGTCGGGCGGGGGCGCGACGGCGGGGGCGGTGACGGCGGTCGCGGTGGCGGTCGCGGGGACAGTGGTCTCGGCTCCGGCTCCGGCTCCGGCTCCGGTGAGTCCCAGGGGGCCGAGGGGTCCGAGAGGGCCGGCGTCGGGAGCGCGAAGGGGACCGGGGGCGTCGAAGGCGGTCCCGGTGGCTCTCCGGGTGGGGCCGAGGGCCGGGCGGCCGCCCCTGTTCTCTACTCCCGTCCTGACCCCGCCTCCGCCGTGCCCTGGGGCATGCGGGTGGCGGCGGAGGCCGGATGGCGGCTGCTCGTGCTCGCGGGCACCGTCTGGGTGTTGATGCGGATCATCAGCTCCGTACAACTGCTGGTGCTGTCGTTCACCGCCGCGCTGCTCATCACCGCCCTGCTCCAGCCGACCGTGGCACGGCTGACCCGGTACGGCGTACCGCGCGGCCTCGCCACCGCGCTGACCGCCGTTCTCGGCTTCGTCGTCATGGGGCTGATCGGCTGGTTCGTCACCTGGCAGGTCATGGAGAACATCGACGATCTCTCCGACCAGATCCAGGACGGCATCGACGAGTTGCAGCGCTGGCTGCTCGACAGCCCGTTCCACGTCACCGAGAACCAGATCAACGACATCGCCAAGAACCTCCGCGAGGCGATCAGCGACAACACGGACACGATCACCTCGGCGGGCCTGGAGGGTGTGACCGTCATCGTCGAGGCGCTCACCGGCATCCTCCTGACGATGTTCTCGACGCTCTTCCTCCTCTACGACGGCAAGCGGATCTGGCAGTGGACGCTGAAGCTGGTGCCGGCGGCGGCCCGGCCCGGTGTCTCGGCGGCCGGGCCGCGCGCCTGGCAGACGTTGACGGCGTATGTGCGCGGCACGGTGGTGGTGGCGCTGATCGACGCGATCTTCATCGGTCTGGGGATCTACTTCCTCGATGTGCCGATGGCGGTCCCGCTGGCCGTGTTCATCTTCCTGTTCTCCTTCATCCCGCTGGTGGGTGCCGTCGTCTCGGGCGCGCTGGCGGTGGTCGTGGCGCTGGTGACACAGGGCGTCTTCACGGCCGTCATGACACTGGCCGTCGTGCTCGCCGTCCAGCAGATCGAGGGGCACATCCTCCAGCCGTTCATCCTCGGACGGGCCGTAAGGGTGCACCCCCTGGCCGTCGTCCTGTCGGTCGCCGCCGGCGGCATGATCGCGGGGATCGGGGGTGCGGTGGTGGCCGTGCCGTTGGTCGCGGTCACGAACACGGTGGTGGGGTCGTTGCGGGCGTACGCGGACGAACACGGGCGAACGGGTTAGACGGCGCCCGGGCGGGTTGGTCGGCGGCCGGGCGGGTTGGTCGGTCAGGCGGTCGCCACGGTCAGTCGGCCGGGTGGCGCGCGCGTTCGTGGTGGAGGAGTACGACTCCGTTGCCGAAGGTGTGGGTTCCGATCAGGCGTAGGCCGGTCGGGGTCTCGGTCTCGGCCGCCGGGAAGAGGCGTTTGCCGGCTCCCAGGATCACGGGGTGGACGTAGAGCCGGAACTCGTCGACCAGGTCGTGCCGCATGAACTCGGCCGCCAGTTCGGCGCCGCCCACGGCGAGATCGCCGCCGTCCTGTGCCTTGAGCGCCTCGATGTCCTTCACGACGACGTCCCGGACGATCGTCGTGTGCCAGTCGGCGCGCTGGAGGGTCCGGGAGAAGACCAGCTTCGGCATGTTCCGCCAGATCGCGGCGAAGTCGGCGACGGGGCGCGGGGCGTCGGGGTCCCGGTCGGCCGTGGGCCAGAAGGCGGCCATCATCTCGTAGCTGACGCGGCCGTCGAGGAAGGCGCCCATGTCCTTGAGCACGTCGTTGAAGTGCGTGTGCAGTTCGTCGTCGACCAGGTGCCAGTCGAGCGAGCGGTCCGGGCCCTCCATATAGCCGTCGAGGGACACGGACATCATCAGGACGATCTTTCTCATGGCTCGGCTCCCGGTCCTCACTGTGTCGGCTCTGTCCGTCGCTCGTCTCGGCTCGGCAGGGACAGGATCGCGCGGGTGGCCGCCGGCCGCACGGACGTGAGCCCCGGCGGCGAGTTCGAGGGGACGGGAGGCTGGGGGGATGGGGGGATGGGGGGATGGGGGGCGTCAGCTCTGTTCGCTGTCGGAGCCCGTGTTCGTCGTGGTGCGGGGGAAGGAGACCTCCACCCGGCGGTTCTTCTTGCGGCCCTCCTCGGAGGAGTTGTCGGCGATGGGGTAGTCCTCGCTGTAGCCGCGTACCTCGAAGGTGACGTTGCCGCCCAGGTCGGCGGCGAGGAGGTCGTGGACGGCCTCCGCGCGCTTCTTGGAGAGGGTCAGGCCGTGGGCGTACGAGCCGAGGTTGTCCGTGAAGCCGAAGACGCGGACCGTGCCCGCGCTCTGTGTCTTGATCTCCTCCGCGATCGTCTGGATGCGGGAGCGGGCCTGGGGGTTGAGTTTCGCGCTGTTCTTCGGGAAGAGGACCTCCGCCTGGAGCGCGAACGTCACGTTCTCGTTCGTGTCCTCCCGGCGCTCCTCGCCGCCCAGGTCCTCCACGACCGACTTGATGTCCAGGACCTTCGCGGGGGCGAGCGTGGCCCCCTGGGCGAGCTTCAGGCCCGGGCTGTTCGCGTCCACCTCCGGGGGCGGGGACGTGGTGACGGTGCCCGGGGGTTCGCTGGGGTCGTCTGCGGCCCGGGCGGGCGTGGCGAGCGTGAGGGCGGCCAGGACCGCCACGGCTGCGGCCAGCGCGGCGGTGCCCGTGGTCGCGGCGCGGGAGGTGGGGGCGGGCATCGTCACGTCACTCGTCCTCGGAGAGTTCGATCGTGGCGGGGGGCATGGAGCCGACCTGGAAGTCTACGGAGGTGGTGGATTCGGGCGGGGCTGGGAATTGGGCGTACCAGTCGGCGCTCGCTCCCTGCACCAAGGCCCCGGTGAATTTGGTGCACAAGCACCGGCCTTGAGTGTCGCGCAGGATGAGGTACTTCTTCTTGCCCGCTTGATCGACAAGGCTCGCGCCCGCGACTGAACCACCGTTGTTGACCAGTTCGCGCTCGTCGCCCCGCCAGTCCGCAGCGACCCAAGACCTGCTGCCGTTGTTCGTCACTGTGCCCTCAACGGTCACGAAGCCTCCGCCATCGCGGGTGGCGGAGGTGACCTTGAGCGTCAGGTTGTCGCCCTTGACCTCGGCCAGAACCGACTGACCGGAGGGCGCCTCGGTGTCCTGCTTGTCGTCGTTCCCATCGGGCTCATCGGTCTTGCTGGAGGGTGCCGAGGACGAATCCTTCTTCGCTGAATCGTCGCCATCCCCTCCCCCGCCGCAACCGGCAACCGTGAGGAGCAGCCCGGTCGCGATCGCCACCGCGGTCACTGTCCTGCGGCCCTTCATGGTGTGCCGAAGGTTCATCGGTACGGCTTCCTCTCACTTGGCCAGATACACAGAGAACATCACGGACGCGTCCGGAAGGTCGGCCGGATTGAAATTTCCGGGGTCGATGTCCACGGGCACACCGTCGCAGTCCAGGCTGACGGGCTGCGCGGGGTTCGGGTTCGGGGCGAAGTCACAGCGCGGCTGGATGACAGCGACCGCCTGGGCCGTGGCTGTCATGTTCTCGGTGCCGGGGATGATCGAGTCGCCCACGGTGTAGTCCGTCACGACATCGACCTGGAACCCCGGGTCGCCGTCGACCTCGGTGGGCTGGGCGCCGCCTTCGAGAGTCGAGTTGTTCTGGGCAGCCAGCTCCGCCGCCGCGGCGTCGGCCCCTTCGAAGGGGAGCTCTACTCCGGCCAGGTCGAGCCAGTCCAGCCAGTTGCCGTTGCCCGCCTCGATGGCGTCCCCGAGGTCCAGCAACAGTTCGTCCCGCGCATGCTGAGCGGCCGCCAACGCGGCGGCGTCCGCGGCGGATTGGGCACCGCTGCGGGCGGACGCCGCCTGGGCGAACGCGAAGAAGGCCAACGCCGTGAAGAGCAGGATGGTCGTCAGCCAGATGTAGATGGGGAGGGTCGACCCGCGGTCGCCGAGGAACCGTGGTGCTGTCAGCCTCCGCCAATAACGCTGTTGACAGCGTCGAAGATCGCACCCGAGATCAGTCCGTCGAGCCCCAGCCCGTCGATCATCACGAAGATCCCCGCGACGATGATCATGATGCCCGCGTACTCCACGAACCCCGCGCCCGAGTCCCGCCCTTTCCCGCGCATGCGGGAGACGACGGTGGTCCTCCAGGTCTCGAAACGGTGTTTCACCTTCATGGCGGTTGCCTTCCCGCGCGATGCCGACACCAACCGGATCACCGTACGTGAGACGGCCCGTACGGGGGGTGGGTCCGGGGGCCCAACTTCCGTGGGTGGGGCGGGTCATCGCGGCCACCCCCCGGGGGTCGTGCCCAGCCAGTGGGCGATGGCTTCGCTGCGGGTCGAGCTGTGCAGTTTCGCGAAGATGCGGTTGATGTGGTTCTTGACGGTCTTCTCGCTGATGAAGCAGGTGGCGGCGATCTGACGGTTGTTCATGCCGGACGCGATGAGGTCCATCACCTCCACCTCCCTTGAACTCAGGCCGAAGGACGGTCGGTTGGAACGGTTCGGGACGCGGCGGTGGAACGCCGACGCACGGGGGGTGGGGCCACCCTTTGGCGACTGTGACATAAATGATTGCAGGCGCGAAGAGTGGTCGTGACTTTCGTGTGAAGGTTTGTAGGAAACGCCGAACGAAGTCGAGACAGTCGGGGAGACGACCGGAGAGACGGTCGCGGAGATCGTCCGGTGGCCTTCCCTCATATTGCGTACCGCGGCGATCAGTTCGGGGGCCGTGAACTCGCCGTGGACCAGATAGCCGGCCGCTCCCCGGCGCAGCGCCTCGGTGACCACCTCGGGTTCCGTGCTGTACGTCAGCATCATCACGGGGCAGAGCGCGGCCAGTTCGGGGAGGGCGGTGAGGCCGTCCGTGCCGGGCATGCGGACGTCGAGGAGGGCGACGTCCGGCTGGTGGCGGCGCGCTTCGGCCACCGCCTCGTCGCCGTTCGTGGCCTGGGCGACCACCGCTATGTCGGGGTGTGTGTCCAGGAGGGCCGTGAGGCCGGCGCGGACCACCGGGTTGTCGTCCGCGACCAGGACGCGGAGGGGTGGGCCGGGGCGCGCCTGGGGCTGGTCAGGCATGTGCGGCCTCCTGTCGGGGGGTTTCGGGGTTGGTGGGGAGTGGGGCGGCGGCGGAGGGGAGGAGCAGAGGGAGAGGGAGTGACAGGGTTACTTTTGTGCCGGTGGTGTCCGATTTCAGGTGCAGGGATCCGCCTGTCCGGCCCGCGCGTTCCGCCATGCCCAGGAGGCCGAAATGGCCGGATTCTTGCGCCGCTTCGAGGGTGAGGGCGGGCGGGAGGCCTACGCCGTCGTCCTTGATCGTGAGGTGGAGGGTGTCCGGGGTGACGCCCAGGGACACCTCCGCCGTACTGGCCCTCGCGTGGCGGTGGATGTTCTCCAGGGCCTCCGACGTGATCGCCAGGAGGTGGTGGGTCGTCTCGGGTGGGAGGGGTGGGGGTGCCTCGCCGGTGTGGGTGAGGTGGGTGGGGAGGGCGGTCCGGGATGCGAAGTCCGTTGTGCGGGTGGCGAGTTCGGTCCTGAGGTCGGTGGGGGGCGTCGGTGTCGTCAGGTCCGTGTGGCGGCGTAGGTCCGTGAGGAGGTCGCGGGACTCGGCGGCGGCTCGGCGGGCGGCTGAGGCGACGAGGCCGGCCTGTCGTTTCAGGTGGGCGGGGTCGGGGGCCGCGTGGTCCGCCGAGGTCGCGAGGGCGTCCGCCGCGAGGGCAAGGCCGTGGAGGGTCTTGGCCACCGAGTCGTGGAGGTCGCGGGCCAGGCGGGCGCGTTCCGACTCCACCGCCTCCGCGACGGCCAGGCGGGACGTGGCCTCGGAGAGTGCCTGGGTGGCCGTACCGAAGCGGAACATCAGGTTGCGGAGGGTTACGCCGATGATGCCGGCCGCGACGCAGAAGCCGGCGATGAGGAGGGTGCTGACGCCTGCGCCGGGGCGGTGTTCCCAGGCGCGGTGGACGGTGAGGAGGACGGCCAGTTGCAGGCCGGTGAGGACGCCGGCGCCGCGCCAGCCGTAGAGGAGGCCGGAGAGGAGGGGGGTGCAGACCGTGGCGTAGGCGAGGGGGGAGGCCGGGGAGGCGGTGAGGAGGAGGACCGCGCCGAAGAGGAGGTCCAGGGCCATGAGGGTGGGGTGGGCGAGGAGGCGGGGGGCGAAGCGGTCCCAGTCCCTGAGCATGGCGTAGGAGACGGTGATGCCGAGGACGGCGGCGATGAGTACGGCGTGGGTCGGGGGGCCGGTGGTGGTGTTGGCCATGGCGAAGGGGGTGCCGATGGTGAGGGTGATCAGGCGGACGGCGAAGGTCTGGCGGGCCAGGGCCTGGAGGGCGTTGAGCTGGAGGCGGAGGGTGGCGGGGGGTGGGGCGTCGTCCGCGAGGTAGCCGGTGGTGGGTGAGGCCGTGGGGCGCGCGCTGGGGCTGGGCGGGGGTGGGAGGCGCTTGCCGGCGCTTACAGGGTGCCAGGTGTGTCGGGGTTTCATCAGCGGCCCAGGATGTCGCCGAAGTTTGTTCCCGAGCCCAGGAACATGCCTGTGGCGATGAGGATCATCGTGGCCGGGAGCATGAAGACGAGGGTGACGAGGGTGGCCTTGGGGATGGTGCGGGCGGCTCGGCGGCGGGCGTTCTGGGCGTCGGTGCGGCGCATGTCCGCCGCCAGTTGGATCAGGGTCTCGGCGATCGGGGAGCCAAGTTCCTCGCCCTGCTGGAGGGCCGAGACGAACTGGGCGACCTGCTCCGACGTGTTGCGTTTGCGGAGTTCGTCGAAGGCCTGGCGGCGGCTCACGCCCATGTCCATCTGGCGGAGGGTGATGCGGAGTTCGTCCGCCCAGGGACCCTCGTACTTCTCCGCCACCCGGTCCAGGGCCTGGCGGAAGCCCAGGCCCGCGGAGACGACTACGGCCAGGACGTCCAGGAAGTCCGGCAGCGTGCGGTCGATGACGTCCTTGCGGTCGCGGATGGCCTGCCAGATCAGCGCGTCGGCGGCGAGGAGGCCGAAGGCGAAGGTGAACGCGGCGAACAGGGGGCGGTCGCTGGTGAGGAAGACCAGGCCCATGAACGCGCCGAAGAAACCGTAGACGGCCCGGCGGGCGGCGTAGCGGTTGAGGGTGAGGCCGCCGGGGTTGCCCGCCATGTCGATGCGGCGGCGTTTGGCCTCGACCCGGCGCGGGCCCATCAGGCGCAGGACCAGCGGAGCGAAGCGCATGCCCAGGCGGTCCACGGCCGAGCCCGTCTTCGAGACGCGGGTGGCGCCCACCTCCAGGGCGAGGGCCAGGTCGCTGGGGAGTTTCGCGTCGGCGCGGATCATGCGGATGCCCAGGAGGGCGCCCCCGACCGCGACCGCCATCAGGAGGGCGAGGAGGACGGGGAGGAAGGAGGGCGTCGATGTCGTCATGTCGGTCACCGGGCCCTTCTCATACTTCGATCTTGCCGAGGCGGCGGATGACGAAGAAGCCGACCGTGTAGAGGCCGATCGAGACCAGGACCAGGACCTGGCCGAGGGGCGAGCCGGTCACCCGGGCCAGGGCGCCGTCGTTCGAGGAGTTGATCAGGAGGAGGGAGCCCAGGCCCAGGAGGGGGACCGTGAAGGCCGTCGCGTTGACCTCGGAGAGCATCGTGCGGACCTCCCGGCGGGTCTCCTTCCTGTCCTCCAGGGTCTGGGTGAGGTTGCGCAGCGAACTGACCACCGAACCGCCCGCCTTGTTGGACAGGACGAGGGTGGTGACCAGGACGATCAGTTCGCGGGAGGGGAGGCGTTCGGCCAGTTCGCCCAGGGCGTCGTCCACCGAGCGGCCGAGCGCCAACTGGTCGGCGACCCGGGCCAGTTCCTCGCCCGCCGGGGCCTCAAGCTCCTCCGCCGCCATCGCCAGGGCCGTACGCAGCGCGAGGCCGGCGGCGGTGGCGTTGGCGAGGAGGCGGGCCACGTCCGGGAGTTGGTTGATGAAGGCCTCGATGCGTTTCTGGCGCTGCCAGTTGAGGAAGATGGCGGCCGCCCAGACGCCTACGGCGCCCGCGATCGGGCCGAAGAACGGGGCCAGCGTGGCGGAGGCGATCAGCCACAGCGCCACGACGAGCATCGCGACGTACGTGGCGAACTCGCCGGCGGTGAGGTCGAGTCCCGTCGTCGTCAGGCGGAGATGGATCGCCCGGCCGAGGCGGGTGCGGCGCAGACGGCGGTCGACGGCCGTGAAGCGGCGTACGCGGCCCGCCGCCGTGCGCAGCGGGCCGCCCTGTCCGCCCGCGAGACGGTCGGCCAGGGCCTGGCGCTGGGCGCGGCCGGAGACGTACGTGTGCGCGCCCGCGACGGCGAGCGTGCCGCAGAGGACGGTGGCGCCGAGGGCCAGCAGGGTGGTGTTGTCCAGGTTCAGGGGTACTGACTGGGCCAGGGTTGCCAGGGTGGCGTGGGGGTCTTGGGGCTCGGGGGGCTCGTGGGCCGCCTGGGACGACACGGCTGGCAGGTTGAGCAGGTGTGACAGGGGGGTCCAGGTTGTCGCCATGGTCGGTCCTTCCTCCTCGGCTATCCGATGGCCTGGCGGGTGTTCAGCGGGTCGATGGCCTCGGCCACGCCGTACGCGGGGGGCAGCGGCTCGTTGGCCACGTACAGCTTCTCCGCGACCGGGCGGGGTATCGGCAGGTGTTCGAAACGGCCGTGGACGACGCGGTCGGCGCCGAGGGGGTCCGGGGCGTAGCGGGAGACCGTGGCGATACGGAACTGTTCGCGGCCGTGCGAGACGAGCAGGGCGATCTCGGTGACCTTGCGGGAGCCGTCGGCGAAGCGGGTGAGCTGGACGACCACGTCCACCGCCGAGTTGATCTGGTCCTTGAGGGCCTCGAAGGGGATGAGGACCTCGGACATCGAGCCGAGGGTCTGCAGACGCATCAGCGCGTCCTCGGCGGAGTTGGCGTGGACCGTGGCGAGGGAGCCGTCGTGGCCCGTCGACATGGCCTGGAGCATGTCGAGGGTCTCGCCGCCGCGGACCTCGCCGACGATGATGCGGTCGGGGCGCATCCGGAGGGAGTTGCGGACCAGGTCGCGGATGGTGATCTGGCCCTTGCCCTCGATGTTCGGCGGCCTCGACTCCAGGCGGATGACATGTTCCTGCTGGAGCTGGAGTTCGGCGGAGTCCTCGATGGTGATGATGCGTTCGCGGGGCGGGATCAGGCCGGAGAGGGCGTTGAGGAGGGTCGTCTTTCCGGTGCCGGTACCGCCGCTGACGATGATGTTGAAGCGGGCGCGGACGAAGGCCGCGAGCAGCATCAGCATCTGTTCGTCGAGGGAGCCGAGGTCGATCAGCTCCGGGAGCGTGTACACGCGGGGGAAGCGGCGGATCGTGAGGGTCGGGCCGGTGAGGGCCAGTGGGGGGATGATCACGTTGACGCGTTCGCCTGTGGGGAGGCGGGCGTCGACCATCGGGTTCGACTCGTCGACGCGGCGGTTGACCGTGGAGACGATGCGTTCGATCGTCTGCATCAGTTGGTCGGTGGAGGCGAAGCGGAGGGGGAGCTGTTCCACTCGGCCCGCGCGTTCCACGAAGATCGAGTCCGGGCCGTTGACCATGATCTCGGTGACGGACGCGTCGGCGAGGAGGGGTTCGAGGACGCCCAGGCCGAGTGCCTCGTCGACGACCCTGCGGATCAGTTGGGAGCGTTCGGCGGAGGAGAGGACCGGGCCCTCTCGGCTGATGATGTGGCCCAGTACGCGTTCGAGGCGGGCCCTGCGGTCGGCTGCGGTCAGGGCCGACATCTCGGCGAGGTCGATCTCTTCGAGGAGCTTGGCGCGGTAGACGGCCACGAGGTGTCCGTCCTCGCGGCCGGTGCCTCCTTCGTCGGGGGCGGCGATACGGGATCGCAGGCTCATCTTCTCGTCAACTCCTCTCGGGGGGCGGTGTGGGGGTGGGGTGAGGTGGGTGGGTCAGTCGTCCGTGTCGTTGGGCATGGTGGCGCTGCGGTCCACGGTGACCGGGTCGAAGAGGGGGACCACTGAGGGGACGGTGACGGTGACCGTGAAGGTGGTGGTGTCGGTGCCGGCGCCGTCCAGGGCGGGGGTCGGGTTCAGCCAGGCGCTGGCCGCGGCGGCGCCTGCGGCCTGGCCTGTGCCGGGTTCCAGGGACTCGGCGCGGGCGGCGGCGCGGGCGGCTGAGCCGGCTTGGCTGATGCCGTAGCCGATGAGGCCCAGTTGGATCGCGGCCATGCCTACGAGGAGGAGGATCGGGAGGAAGCCGGCGAACTCCAGGATGGAGGAGCCTCGGTCGGTCCAGCGGTGGGGGCGGGTGCGGTGGTGGGGTGGCTTTCCCGCCGTGGGTGGGGTGCCTTCGGTTCGGTGGGTGGGTCGGGGGCGCGCCGGGGGGTGTCCGTCCTCGGAACGGCGCGGAATCGGTTGGCTGGGAGGCTGGAGGGGTTGACGCGCCAACCGCTGCGGGCGGACACCCCCCGACACGCCCCCTTCTCGCCGTACGCGGCCACCGGGACGTACGGGGTGCGCCTCGCCGTCGGCCTCGCGAGCCGTGCGTGCGCAAGCCATCCGCCGTACGGGCTTCGCCGCCTCGCCCTCGGCCTCGCGAGCCGTGCGTGCGCGGGCCGATCGTCCTGTGGGCTCGTCGGGTGGGGTCATTGGGGGTCTCCCTCCAGGGCCGCGCCCGCCTCGCCGTTCACTGTCCAGCCGGCGTCGAAGCCTGGGAAGAAGAGGGGGACGTTGGCCTGGACCTCGGCTCGCATGAGGGGGCCCTCAGGGGTGCAGTCGATGGAGGTGTCGGACCAGGCGCCGGGGAGGTGCTGGGTGCCGGCGGCTTCGCAGGCGGCGGTGATGTCGCCGTCTGTCGCGTAGGCGGCGGTGGCGGCGCGGGCGGCCTCGTCGGCGGCGTTGCCGGCCAGGGAGTAGGTGTAGCCGTAGAGGGCGGCCTGCCAGAGGATGGCCATGGTGACGAGGATGAGGGGGAACATTCCGGCGAATTCGAGGGTCGCCGAGCCCCGGTCGTTGTTCTTGCGGCGGAGGACGAGGGCGCCCCGGTCGGCGGACCTGCGGCGTCGGCCGCCGTGGCCGTTCTCCGGGGCGGCGACCAGTTCCAGTTCGCCGGCCAGTGCCCACAGGGCCTGTTTGACGACCGAGCGGGCGTCCAGGTCCTGGAGGCGGCCCGCGTCGACGACGGACTGGAGTTCCTTGAAGGCGGCGGGGACGGCGGCGCGGGCCACCTTCGTGCCGGTGACCTTCTCGATCAGCGAGGGCTGGATCTCCGTGGCGCGGGAGTGGCGGTTGACGACCGTCAGGGTCTCCTCGGCCTTGCGGATCTGGAGGCGGTCCCAGAGGCGGACCATGCGTTTGGCGGCGCGGACGGCGACGACGTCGGGGGTGACCAGGAGGAGGGCGTGGTCGGCCATCTCGACGGCCGCCGCCGTGGCCGCGTTCATCTGGGAGCCGCAGTCGACGATCACCACGTCGTGCCGGGAGCGGAGGGTGGCCAGGATCTGGCGGGCCACCCGGTCGGTCACCTCCTCGCCGCGTTCGCCCTCGGCGGGGGCGAGGAGGAGGGCGATGCCGGTGTCGTGGGTGTAGACCGCCTCCTGGAGGACGCGGGGGTTGATGTCCGTGATGGCGGCCAGGTCGGCGACCGAGCGGCGGAACTGCACGTCCAGGTAGGAGGCCACGTCCCCCGACTGCAGGTCGAGGTCGAGGAGGGCCACCGTACGGCCGGACGCGCGGGCCGCGAGGGCGAGTTGGACGGCGGTGACCGTGGCGCCGACGCCGCCCTTGGCGCCGCTGACCGTGACGACGGTGCCGCCGGGGCCCGCGTACAGCTCCGGTGCCGGGCTGCCGAGGTGGCGGCGCATGCCGGCCGACCAGGCGGCGGCGGCCTGGACGCGCTCGGCCAGGGCCTCGTAGGAGAGGGGGAGGTTGACGATGCCGCGGGCGCCGGAGTCCATGGCGGCGGTGAGGACGCCGGTGCTCGTGTCGGAGGTGACGAGGACGACGCCGACCGCCGGGAAGCGCAGGACGAGATCGCGGACCAGGTCCAACGCCGGTACCGGGCCGATCCGTTCATGGACGAGCACCACCTCCGGCAGCTCGTCCAGCGATTCGGCGGCCAGCCGCGCCAGGGTGTCGAGGAGCGCCGTGGAGTCGGACACGTGCGGCGCGGGCTCGGCGTCGGCCAGCTGGGTGAGCAGGGTGGTGAGGGCGCGGGCCGAGTCGAGGTCCCCGGCGACGGGGAGGATGCGGATGGTCATCGGCGGATTCCCGTTCCGGTCGCGGACGTCTCACATCGGCTGCGCCCCGTGGGCACCCGAGGCCCCCACGGCACCCTCGTTCGTCCCATTCCCGTCAGCATGCCCACCCGTAGGGGCGTTCGACGCATCTCCGTTCGAGATGTCCTCGTGCGGACGTTCCGGACCGACCTCATCGCGGGGCCTCCTACTTGTCCTCGTCGAGGGTGTACGAACGGTCGTCCGGTACGACGACGGTGGCCTCGCCGCCCCCTACGAGGGCGAGACGGACGTGCTCGGCGAACGACTCGGCGAACGCCACGCGCTGGGCGTCGGCGGTGTCGAGCGCGAAGGTGATCGGGACGGCCTCGGTCGCGGTGCGTCGGCGGTCGCTGCTGGACTGCCCGGATTCGAGGGGGGTCAGCTTGCCGACGTCGATGACGCGGGCGTCGGCGACCATCAGCTTGGACGTGTCCTTGCCGGAGTCGCTGTCCTTCTCCTCGAAGGTGGCGTAGATATTGACCCGCGAACCCGGGTTGATCTTGCCCGCCACACCGGTGGAGGCGTCGATCAGGATCGCGATCTCCTGCTGTCCGGCTTGAAGTTCGGGACGGTCGACGATCATGTCGGACTGGAGCAGGGAGCCCTTGCTGAGCTGGGTGACGGCGATCTTCCCGCGGATCTCCGACAGATCGGTGACCGCCGTGCCGGACAGCCACCGCTCCGGCATCGTGATCTTCTCGAACTCGCCCGCCGACAGCTCCTTGTAGGGCGCGATGTCGTTCTTCAGCCGGTACGCCGTCACCTCGGGCCCGACCTTCGCGTTCACGTCCCGGATCACCGAGAGCACGCCGGCGAAGGCGGCCAGGGCGCACAGGGCCGAGAGGACCAGCAGGATGACGCCGCGGCGCTGGCGTGAGTTCACTACTTCTCACCTCGTGGGGAAGTGCCGGGCAGTTGAGCGGGCCTGCTTGTCTGCTGGGGGTCCGGGGGTCGGCCCCTGGAGTGATGCGGCATGAGCCGAACGACCTCGATCGGGGGGAGAGACAGACTGACGGGTTCGTGCGAAGCCTTCGCGGCCTACGGCCTGTTCAGTTGTCGTACGGCTGTCATGTGGCGCCCCGTGGCAGCGCGCGCACGGGTGGCGGTTCCGGTTCGCGGAGCGGGGCCGCGCAGAACCCGCAGCGGTCGCCGATGAGTTCGAGGCCGCACCAGTGGCACGTCTCGCGGCGTACGGACGACACGAGCTGGTAGAGCACGGAGACGTCGGAGAGGCCGGCGGCGAACTCGACGAGCTTGCCGGTCCCCCACCAGCGCGCGGACCCCTCGGGCAGTGGTACCGGCAGGGACCCCTGCACCTGCCAGGCCGGCGCGAGCGTCGCGGTGACCCAGTCGGACGGCGGCTGCGGGCCCTGCGCGACGAGCAGCCGGGTGCCGAACTCGGGCCCCGCGAGGGGTTCCTCGTCGGCGGTGTGCAGGCGGACGAGCTGTGGCCGCGGGTTGGCCAGTACGGCGAACTGGGCGCCCGGCAGCCAGGACTTGGCGTGCGACTTGAGCGTGACCGGCACCCGGTCGAGCTTGGCGACGGAGCCGAGGAGGGCACCGGCGTAGATGTAGTGCGCGAGGAGGCGTACGGAGGAGGCGAGCACCCCCGGGCTGAAGTCGCACACCGACAGCTGCCGCAACTGCTGGGCGAGCAGGGCGAGACCGAGCGGGGGCAGGTCCACGCCGAGCAGGGCGATCCGGTCGCTCTCCAGCACGGAACGGACGGTGTGCAGCCGCCGGGCGAGGGCCGACTCGTCGGAGGTCGAGTGGAGGGCGATGACGTACCCGTGCTGCTCGATGAGCGCGTGCATGCCGTACAGGGAGGCTTCGAGGGTCTTCTGCGGCTGTACGACCGCGGGCGGGGTCTGCCGGTCGTGCGGTGGGAGCACCAGATCGGAACTGGTGACGGCTATCGCGGTCGGCACGCTGCACACCACCCCGTTCACTTCGGCGGAGTGGTCGACCACCGCCTCAGACGGCCCCTGTGAGGAGTGACGTCTCCCTCGACGTCCCTCCCGCATCGTCTTGCATCAGCACCATATCCACGGCATGGCCCGATCAACACCGAATCTCCTTGATCAACTCACGGAAGGTGCGGCCGTATCCACACAGAGTGAGACGCATATGCCTCAACTAGGCATGCCTGCGCGGGCGTTGAGCCACCCGTACGGGTGAACAGGTCTCGCGCGGGAGTATTGACGAAGGACGGTTCCCCCGGCTGTGGCACAGGTCACCGGAACCTCTCCCACCGCACGGAGAGACAGGGGTGTGAGGTGGGAGAGGTGCATACGAGATGAGTGACCCCGAAAGGGTGCGGGAGCGGATACGGGCCGGGGACCGGGAGGCCTTCGCGGAGGTCTACGACGCGTACGCGCGGGCCGTCTACAACCACGCCTACCGGCTGACCGGCGACTGGTCGACGGCCGAGGAGGTGATGGCGGACACCTTCCTCGACGCCTGGCGCACCCGGGAACGACTGGAGCCGGACGGCGGCTCGTTGAAGCCGTGGCTGCTCGGCATGGCGACCAACAAGGCCCGCAACGCGGGCCGGGCGCGCGGCCGTCGACTGGCGTTCCTGGCCCGCCGCCCCGCCCCGGCCCCGGTCGCCGACTTCGCCGACGAGACCGCCGGGCGCCTCGACGACGCGCGCCGGCTCGCCGCCGTACGCGAGGTGTACGGCCGGCTGCGGCGCGCGGAGCGGGAGGTGCTGGCGCTGTGCGTGTGGTCCGGCCTCGACTACGGGCAGGCGGCCGAGGCGCTGGGCGTCCCGGTGGGGACCGTACGGTCGCGGCTCTCGCGGGCGCGGGCGCGGCTCGGCCGCCTCACGGACGAGCGTCTGCGGGAGCAGCGGGCGGATTCCCGCGCAAACGGTGTGGAACCGGGGCGTCGTCACGGAGAGGTGGAGAGCGAGGCCGTGTTCGCGGCCCTTCCGCTCAAGGAGATTCAGGAGGGATCCCGATGAACGAGGAGCTGGCCCGACTGCTGCCGCCCCCGCCCGAACGGGACGTTCCGCCTGGTCGCCTCGCCCACCACAAGGACCGTCTGATGCGACTGATCGACGACGACGCCCAAGCCACGGCTCCCGCCGCCTCCGCCCCGGAGGCCGCCCGTCCGCGCCGACCCCGGCTGCCGCGCCCGGCGCTGTGGCTGCCCGCCGCCGCGCTGACGCTGGCCGGGGCACTGATCGTCGGCCTGGTCACGACCTCGGGCTCCGATTCCGGTTACGGCGTGCGGCCGTCCGCCGGTGAGAGTGCCGTCGTCCTGCTCGACCGGATCGCCGATGTCGCGGCGCGGACGGAGGTCGAGCCGGTCCGCGACGACCAGTTGGTCTACGTCAAGAGCCTGACGGCCGGGGCGGAGGCCAAGGACGAGAACAGCCCGTACGTGCCGGGGCAGCTGCACGAACGGGAGGAATGGGTGTCCCAGGAGCCGGGCCCGGTGAAGCAGTTGGCCCTGCACCACGAGGACGGCCACTACTACCCGCTGCGGGAACTGCTGCCGCCGGGGTCGCCGGGTGTCCCGGCCGGCATCGACCGGCCCACGTACAAGTGGCTGGCCGCCCTGCCCACGGACCCCGACGAACTGCTCGCCGAACTCCGCCGTCTGATCAAACCGTTCGAGGGCCAGGAGCGGTCGCAGGCCGTCTTCGACAAGATCGGTGAACTGCTCAACGCGTCGGTCATGCCGCCCGAGACCGCCGCCGCGCTGTACGGGGCCGCTGCGAAGATCCCCGGGGTGACCCGGATCGAGGACGCGGTGGATCCGGCGGGGCGGCGCGGCGTCGGTATCCGTCGTGTCGACGGGCGTTCGGCGTGGGCCACCGAGTGGATCTTCGACCGGGACAGCCTCACGTACCTGGGCGCACGCAGCTATCTGACGGTGGACGGCCCGATGGGAGACAAGGGCACGATCCTGAGCGAGACCGCTGTGCTGAAGCGGGGGGTTGTGGACGAGTATCGGGAGCGGCCGGGGGCGTAGACCGGCGGGCGCCGTTGCCTCGTGCCTGGAGGCGGGCGCGCATGTCGTAGGGGTCCGGCGCACGCGCCCGCCGTCAGGTGTTCCGCGCGCCCGCCGTGAGGTCTTCTGCGCGGCGGCAAAGGCATCGGCGTTGCAGCCCTCAGCGCACCGACGCGATGATCGCACGCATGTCTGATCGCGGGGAGGGCGGCGGAGCGGCGGAGGGTGTGCGACGCCGGTCCAGGATCTTCGACTACATAGAGCCGACCGATCCGGCGGAGCCGACCGAGGCCGCTCCCCCGCCCCCTCCGGAACGCGCCGGGGAGCCGCGGGCATCATCAGCTTCGGCCGCAGCATGAACGCCCTCGACCCGTACAACATCGCCCACCCCGCCGAGTACTACCAGAACGTCAACATGACGCTGTCCGGGCTGGTGTCGACCGTGGCCCACCCGGACCGGGCCCTCAAGGACACCTGGCAGTCCGCCAAGAAGGACCCGTCCGAGTTCGGCGGCCGGGTCGTCCTCGATCTCCTCGGGACAAAGGGGGCGGGGGCGGCGCGGGGGGGCGGTGACGGGCGGGATCAAGGGCACTGTCAGGAATGGTCTGGACGACGCGACGGAGGCGGCAGCAGCTCAGCGAGGGCTGAGGGACACCGTCGGCGACAGGCCCCAGGAGCACGACAATCCTGGCTCGCCCAGGCGACGGGCCCCGACGGTACGACGCTGACGATCCTGCGGGACCGCTTCGGCCTGGTGCGCTCGGAGACGGTCGACGGCCGCGAACTGACCTACGGATACGACGAGTTCGGCAGACGGACATCCCGCACGACACCGACAGGCGCGACAACGACCTGGACGTACGACGCGACCGGTCGCCGCACGGGGATGACAGTCTCGGGCCGCACTGTCGACTTCACCTACGACGCGGCCGGCCGCGAACTGACCCGCCGCATCGGCGAGACGGTCACCCTGCACCACACCTTTGACTCCGTGGGCCGCCTGACGGCCCAGTCGGTCAGGGGAGCAGACGACCGCTCGATCCAGCACCGCGCATACACCTACCGCGCCGACGGCAACCTGACCGGCATCGACGACCGGCTCTCCGGCACCCGCCACTTCGACCTGGACGCGGCGGGCCGCGTGACAGCGGTCCACGCGGCGAACTGGATGGAGACGTACGCGTACGACGAGGCGGGCAACCAGTCGTCGGCGTCGTGGCCGTCGAACCACCCAGGCCACGAGGCGACGGGACCGCGCATGTACAAGGGCACCCGCATCACCCACGCGGGCAAGGTCCGCTACGAACACGACGCCCTCGGCCGCGTCAGCGCCCGCCAGAAGCCCCGCCTGTCCTGCAAACCGGACACCTGGCGGTACGAGTGGGACGTCGAGGACCACCTGACATCGGCGACCACCCCGGACGGCACCCGCTGGCGCTACACGTACGACCCGCTGGGGCGCCGCACGGCGAAGCTCCGCTTGGCGGACGACGGCTGCACGGTGATCGAACGGACCGACTTCACCTGGGACGGCACGACACTCTGCGAACAGACCACCAGTTCCTCGGACCTCTCCAACCCGGTCATCCTCACCTGGGACCACCAAGGCCTGCGCCCGATCGCCCAGACGGAGCGCATCACCGCCGCCGAAGCATCGCAGGGTGAAATCGACTCGCGCTTCTTCGCCATCGTCACGGACTTGGTGGGCACACCGAGCGAACTCGTCGACGAGCAGGGAGAGATCGCGTGGCGGACCCGAAGAGCTCGTAACACGATCTTCTGCGTTGACCGGGGTGCAGCCGAAGTGAAGCGGTCGAGAGATCTTCGAGTCGTGGAACCTGACGGAGTGGCCCCTGCGCTACTCGCTCGGTCGCTTTCCGTAGTAGGGACTGACGGTCCGGGCCAGCTTCCGCTGGATCACCCGCAGCATCCTGATCGTCGCCGCATCGTCGCGCCCTGTGGTCGTTGACCATTCGACGCCCGAGCCGGCGAGGTCGCTGACGAAGACGATCTCTGTAGCCAGAAGTGTCCGTGCCCAGTCCGCTGCGTCGAGTGGGGCGTCTTCGCCAAGAGCCTTCCGGAGCCTTTGGCACTGGTGGAGTAGATCCTGCGCGCCGGCGAACCCCATGCCGAAGGCGAGTTGATCGCTGCAGTGTGCGGGGCCGCCCCACTCCAGGAGCGCACGAGTCAGCAGTTCGACCTCGTGCTCGGTCAACAGCTCGCTGGCTCTGACCATGTCTCGCGACACAGGTTCGCCCTTCCCGTATTCCGGCGACGTAGCCGGACCCGGTGCCTGGCCTGTACTCGAAGCTCTCGGGTGATCACGCTACCTGTCTCTTGAGTCGCCTCCAGCAGATGAAGCCGCATGCCAGCGAGACGAGTGCGTCGTGCAGTTCAAGACGTCGCTCCCAGCGGACAGCGAGGCGCTTGAACTGGTGGAGCAGGGCGAAGGTCTGCTCCACGACGTAGCGGAGCTTGCCCAGGCCCCTGATGTTCGGGGCGCCCTTGCGGGAGATCACCGGCATGATGCGCCGGCGTTGCAGCTCGCGCCGCACGGCTCGGGAGTCGTAGGCCTTGTCGCCCAGGACGGATTCGGGGCGGCGTCGTGGACGGCCAGGACGTCCGGCCACCGGCGGGATGCCGTCGATCAAGTTGAGTGTCTGGGTGATGTCGTTGACGTTGGCCGCGGTCGTGATGACGTGGAGCGGGATGCCGTGTCCGTCGCAGATCAGGTGGTGTTTGCTGCCCGTCTTCCGCCGGTCGACCGGTGACGGACCGGTTGCGGCACCCCCCTTTTCGCACGGACGTGGGACCCGTCCACGCACGCGCGAGTCCAGTCGAGCTTGCCAGCCGCATGCAGCTCGGCGAGCAGGATCCGGTGCAACTGCTCGAAGACTCCAGCCTTCTGCCAGCGGTCCAGGCGCCGCCAGCAGGTCTGCCCGGAGCCGAAACCCAGTTCCAACGGCAGGAGTTGCCAGGCGACGTCCTGGTGCAGGACGTAGAGAATGCCCTGCAGACACAGCCGGTCCGGCACCGGTCTCGGCCCTGGTGAACCCTCCGGCCACGGCGGCAGCAACGGTTCGATCAGCGCCCACAAGTCGTCGTCCACGATCCACGGCCGAGTCGTCACACACCACGAACGGTCGAATCATCACGTCGGTCACGCCCGACCAGGGCACTTCGGCAAGATCCTGTTACGAGCTCGAAGCACACTGTGGGGCACGACGGCATGGGCGGCCAACAGCACCGCCTACACACCACTCCGATTCCCCGGCCAGTACTACGACCCGGAAACGGGTCTGCACTACAACTACTTCCGCCACTACGACCCTGAAACAGCCCGCTACCTGACTCCCGACCCTCTTGGGCTCTCACCTGCACCCAACCCTGCCTCCTACGTCTACAACCCGCACACGCGATCCGATTCCCTCGGGCTTGCGCCGGATTATCCCGAGGGTGAAGGCGACCGAGGTATATTTGACTTTAGGGATCCGAATCCAAGTTTCCCTGCCGGCGAAGCAGCGACCGAAGCCATGCGGTCCGCACCGATCGGCGGGAATATCGATTGCTCCGAGGTCGCCGCGTTCATCCTCCGAGAAACTGGAGGAGAGGGGAAAATCATCAACTTCACGTCACGCAACGACCCCGTTATCAACATCCCCGAGAATTCGGGCCGAACGGTGACAGAATACCGCTATCACGATGTATATACAGACGGTCGATATGTGTACGATCCAGTAATGCGTTCGGATCCCATTCCGTATGGCGACTTCGAGCGAGCAATCCGACTACTGAACCTCGGAAAGAAGCTAATAATCCAAGACGGAGGGTACACAGGCCCCCTCTGGTAACGCTTGAATGGATTCTCACATGTCGACCCGTAGTGCCCGCGCGATGGAAGTCCTCAGCAGGTTCGGAGAACTTGAATGGTTTTCTCTGCCTGCAGAGAAGCACCCTGTCTACGGATACCCTCAGGTGCCGTACATGGGGTGGCGCTACACGTCTGCCCGCGAAAGCGTCGCGCATCTCATCGAAGATGCCGTAAGGGCCCTGCCAACCCAAGTCGAGTGGACACTCGACAGGACGAGAAAGAATTGGCTGCTGGTTCCGACGCGGATTCTTCACGAAGCACAGGGGCTGAACAGTCCAGCATTCGCGAACATTGTCCATTCCGTGAATACACAGGATCAGGAATTCTGCTTCGAGGCACTGTCGGACCTCGGCCTCATTCTTGAGCACCTACATCAGGTCGCACTCCCGGAAGAATGATGAGCAATTCCAAGAGCGGGGCAACATCCTGGCGTCCGGCGACACGCCGAGAAGGCTGACCGAGAATTGCGGCCTCGCGACTGCCCCCCGCTGGTCACCGCCCAGCGGATCGCCCTGTCACGGAGGCGTCGCGCGACTTCGTCCACTCCATCGTCAACGCCCTGTGAGGAGACGCCCTGTGGACGACATCACGTGGGAGGAGCCCCTCCAGCTCCGCGGTGAGGGAGCCAGTTGCTTCCGCCTCGCACCGACCCCACCGGCAACGCCTCCATAGCCATAGCCATAGCCGGGGCCGAGGACGCCTACCTCACCGACACCCGGGAAGCGCTTCGTACGCTCATTCGCGACATCAAGGCAGGGAAGGTGGACCACCTGCTCTGATGCGCGGGGATCTCGCTCCTGCGGAGCCTCCGGTCAATGCCTTTCGAGCAGGATCGAAAGGGTTGTCCTCGTGGGAGAGCGTGCGTGAGCATCGGTGCGCCGACAGTGGCTCCGCGCGCCGGGAGGTCTCGCCGGGGGCCGCCGTCTCTTCGACCGTTCGATCATTCGACCAGGGGAACGACATGCGTAACATCCGCCGGATCTTCAGCGTGGGAACAGCCGCGCTCGTGCTCGGGGCAGGGCTCGTGGCCGGTTCCTCCGGTGTCTCCCAGGCGGCGGCGTCGGACTGTGTGGGGGGCGCGAAGGGGTTCACCGACATTCCCGACAGTCTCAGTGGCCGGGGTGTGGGGGGCGCGGGAGCGCTGGTTCTCGACAATCCGCACGCCGTCGCCTCGTACGCGATGCAGACCGGCAGCGTCAACGGCAGGTCGATGGGATGGGGCGTCATCCAGGCCGGCAGCGGCAGCAACTGGAACTCGGGCGTCCGCGCCGATGTCTGGATGGACGTCACCAACGACAACAAGGTCTCGTGGATCCAGTGCGGTCCGTTCAGCGTGACGACGGCCGGCAAGAGGATCACGACCCCGGCCTACCCGACCAGCAACTCGGCGAGCCGGGCCTTCCGTGTCTGCGCGTCCGTGAACGGCCCCAACGGGAGCACCGGCGTCACCTGCACATCCTGGTGGTAGACCGCCGCCGGTAGAAATCAGCACGTGTCAGAGCAAGTCGTCGACGCTTGCGGACAGAACCTGTCCGCAAGCCTTCCTACCTTGGACTCATGACAGACAACAGCGTGCACAGCCACCGGATCGACATCCCTCAGGCCCAGCTGGACGATCTGCACACCCGGCTGGACCTCACCCGCTGGCCGGACGAACTCCCGGACGCGGGCTGGGCGTACGGCGCCTCGCTGCCGTATCTCCGTGACCTCGCCGCGCACTGGCGGGGTGCCTACGACTGGCGCAAGCACGAGGCCGCGCTCAACGAGATCCCGCAGTACGTCACGGAGATCGACGGCGCCCGGGTGCACTTCCTGCACGTGCGCTCGTCCGCGCCGGACGCGCTGCCGCTGATCCTCACGCACGGCTGGCCGGGCTCGATCGTGGAGTTCCTCGGGGTGATCGACCGCCTGAGCGACTTCCATCTGGTGATCCCGTCCATCCCCGGCTTCGGTTTCTCCGGGCCGACCCGCGAGAAGGGCTGGAACGTCAGCCGTGTCGCCCGCGCCTGGGCGGAGCTGATGCGCCGGCTCGGCTACGAGCGTTACGGCGCCCAGGGCGGCGACCTCGGCGCGCTGGTCTCCCCCGCGCTGGCCCGGGTCGCCCCGGAGGCGGTGGTCGGCGTCCATGTGAACGCCGCGTCGGTCGGGTTCATCCCGCTCGGCCCGGTGGACGACGCGGAGCGGGAGGGGCTCAGCGAGCGGGAGTTGCGGAGCCTGGCGAGCATCGGCGAGTTCACCACGGACGGCTTCGGCTACAACGCCCTCCAGTCGACCCGCCCGCAGACCCTCTCCTACGGCCTCACGGACTCCCCCGTCGGCCAGCTCGCCTGGATCATGGAGAAGTTCCAGGCGTGGACGCATTCCTCGGCCGAACTGCCGGAGGACGCGGTCGACCGGGACACCCTGCTCACCAATGTGATGCTGTACTGGCTGACCGGTACGGCCGGTTCCGCGGCCCGTATGTACTACGAGAACAGCCATGTGGGCGACTGGTTCCCGGTAGCGACCTCCGGGGTGCCGACCGCGGTGGCCAACTTCGGCGAGGACGTGGCGATCCGCCGCTGGGCCGAGCAGGCCAACACCATCGCGCGCTGGACGGAGTTCGACCGCGGCGGCCACTTCGCGGCCCTGGAGGTCCCGGATCTGCTGGCCGGCGACGTGCGGGAGTTCTTCGGCCCGCTCCGCTGACGACCCGCACCGCCCCGCACCACCCGGCTCCGGCGCATCGCCTCCCGCCCGTGTCCCGTACGGCCCGACCCCCCACCGGGCCGTACGGGACACGACGCGTGGTCAGGCGGAGCGGCATACGGTGACGCCCGTGCCGTTGACGACGACGGCGTCGGCGCGGCCGTCCCCGGTCACGTCGGCGAAGGCGCCGTACGGGGCCTGGTTGCCGTAGTAGGGGTTGCTCGTCCATGTCTCGTTCGGGGAGAACGCGGCCTCCGCCGGTACGGCCATGGCCACGACGCCGGCCAGGGCGCAGACGGGGGCCAGGACGGCCTTGACGAGGGGTCTCATGGGGGCTCCTTTGGATCTCCGAGGGGGGTCGCCACGCGAGATGGGCATGGGCATGACAAGCAAGGCGCCAGACGGCTCCTGCGGCCCGGTGGCCCCTTGTGGTGCACTCGCACGGATTGCGGAGAAGTCGCGGAGAAGTCGTGAAGGGCGGGCCAGGGAAGCCTATAGACCCCGCGCGTCAGCCCGACCGGGCGGTACCCGGCCATTCGCGGCTGCGCACGAGGCCCCGGCGGTGCGTCCTCATCCCATCGGGCGGTAGTGGCCGAGCACCTGGGCCAGGTGGGCGAACCACTGGTGGAGGCGCTCGCGGGGCTTCGCCTCGACCGTGCACTCGAAGAAGCCGCCGTCGACATGGATGACGGCGACCATGAGGGCCTTGCCGTTGCCGCTCGCCTTGTAGTGGACGCTGCGGATCTCGGGCCAGGTGAAGTCGACGGAGACGCCGTGGTCCTCGAAGGCGACGCCGTTGCTGTCGACGACGACGGAGTTGCGGCGGTCGACGGCCAGGAACTCCGGGCCCTGGCCGGGAGCCGCGCCCGCCTGCGGCTGGGAGTACGGGTAGGGCGGCGCCGCCGGCTGCCCGTACGTCTGCTGCTGTGGCGGCCCGCCCTGGGGGTACGGCGGTTGCGCGTACGGCTGCGGTGGCGGGCCGGGGGGCGCGGCCGGGGGCGCGTACGGCGGGGGCGGCGGGCCGAAGCCCTGGGGGCCGCCCGGCGGTGTCCATGGCGGTGGTGGCGGCTGGTGGCCCTGATCAGGCTGGTCCATGGCGGTTCGTTCCTCTGCCCCGTTGGTGTGACTCGTACGGCACCGTATCCCTCCCCCGTCCATGAAACATTCCCCGGGGGCCACCGCATCAATGAAGTGAGAGACGAAGACGCGGCGAAGCGGCGACGGCCCATGCGAACTCCTTCAGGGGGAGCCAGAGATGAGACAAGTCCGCGCGGACGAATACCAGGAGTTCGCGGCGGCGCGCGCGGGACACCTGTACCGGTCCGCGTGTCTGCTCACCGGCGGGGACACCCATCTCGCCGAGGACCTCGTGCAGGAGACGCTCGGGCGGTTGTACGTGAAGTGGGGGCGGGTGCGGCGGGCGGACAACCCGGCCGGGTACGCGCAGACCGTGCTGACCAGGACCTTCCTCGCCCATCAGCGGCGGCGCAGCAGCCGGGAACGGGCCACCGACGTCATCCCGGACGTCCCCGCCGCCCCCGGCTCCGACTCGACCCTGCGGCTCACCCTCGTCGAGGCGCTGGCCCAACTCCCGCCCAAGGACCGGGCGGTGGTCGTCCTGCGCTACTGGGAGGACCGCTCCATCGAGGAGACCGCCACGGCGATGAACGCCAGCTCCGCCGCGGTGCGCACCCGCTGCGTCCGCGCTCTCGCCCGACTGCGCGTCCTCCTCGGCGACGGCATCGGTGAGTACGTCACCCCCTGAGCGCCGACAAGACGGCCGACAGAACACCGGACACGAGCCACGCCCACCCCGACAGTCACGGCCACAGTCACGGCCGCACCCACACCCACGGTCACAGTCACACCCACTCGCGGAAACGGCGGTTCGTCATGCCTCTTGACCAGCACGAAGACCCCTTCGAGGAGAGGCTCGGCGACGCCCTGCGCCGGGCCGGCGACACCTTCGAGCCCGAGGGACACACGTTGGCCGGCGGCGGAGCCGCACGCGGTCGGCGGCTGCTGTTCCGGCGGCGGGCCGCGATGCTGGGCGGGGTCGCCGGGATCGCGCTCGTCGGGGTGGGCGGGGCGTTCCTGCTGCCCGGGATCGGCGACGGGGGCGGGGGCGCGAGGCAGTCCGTGGCGGCTGAGCGGACCGGCGGGGAGGGGCCCGAGGGCGGCGACGGCGCGGTGTCCGGGGCCCAGCTCGTCCAGCGGTTCAAGGATCTGCTGCCCACGGGGAAGTTCAGCGGGGAGTCGGCGCGTGGCACGGACGCGCCGCTCGGGCCGTACGCGCATGTCGTGTTCGACGACGGCAAGGGCGCGGCGGCCGTGGAGATCGGGCTCGGGCGGGTCGAGGGGGGCGGTGAGAACGCCCGGCAGCTGACCGAGTGCCCGGACAAGGCGTTCACCGACTTCGACGCCTGCACGGAGAGCGTGCTGGAGGACGGTTCGCGGCTGATGCTCTTCCAGGGGTACGAGTACCCGGACCGCCGCGAGGAGACCAAGCACTGGTTCGCGCAGCTGGTCACCGCCGACGGGTACGACATCAATGTCATGGAGTGGAATGCCCCGGCGCAGAAGGGCTCGCCCGTCTCCCGCCCGGAACCTCCGCTGACCACCGCCCAGTTGAAGGACCTCGTCCTGGACTCGGGCTGGCGCGAGGTCATCGACGCCATCCCGGAGGACGAGGCGGCGCAGGAGGGGCAGAAGGGCCAGGAGGATCAAGGGGAGAAGGTGGAGTCGTCCACGGAGCAGCCCGGGGGTGGGGCCGTCGATCCCCCGATGGTCGACGGTGACGCCATTCGGAAGACGCTCACCGGTCTCCTCCCCGACGGCGTCGACGTCGTCGGGGAGGGCGGTCAGGAGTCGGACTTCGCGTTCGTCGTCCTCGACGACGGCAAGGGGCGGAGCCTGGTGCAGGTCAATGTGCAGCCGGGGATGGCGGACGTCGCGGACTCGTTGTTCGGCGCCGACGCCGAGACCCTGCCCGACGGCACCAAGGTCGCCGCGGAGCGGAAGCCCGGTGAGAAGGGCGGCGAGGGGGTCGTCATGTGGACCGTGGACACGCTCCGCACGGACGGGCTGCGGGTCGTGATCAGCGCCTTCAACTCCGGCGCCCAGCACACGGCCGCGACCCGCGAGACCCCCGCGCTCACCATGGCGCAGCTGAGGGAGATCGCCACGAGTGAGAAGTGGGGGACGCTCGGCTAGCGGGAACGGGGGCGCCCGGAGCGGCGTCCGATGGCGGCCGGACCACGGGGTCGGCCGCCATCGGCGTGCGCGGGGTCGGAACAAGTCGGGGTCGGAACAAGTCGGGGTCGGAACAAGTCGGGGTCGGAAGAGGTCGAGGTCAGAAGAAGTCCGCCCACGGCTGGTCCCAGATCTGCTTCACGGCCAGGACCAGGAAGAGCAGGCCCGCGATGGCCAGCATCGCGTTGCTGAGGATGCCGTTGCGCCATTCCCGGGGGGTGCGGGAGGAGTTGAGGAGCCAGATGAGGGTGGCGGCGAGGAAGGGGAGGAAGGCCGCGCCGAGGACGCCGTAGAGGATGATCAGGCGGAACGGCTGGCCCTGGAAGAGCAGGACGATGGGCGGGAAGGTCAGCCAGAGCAGATACGCCCGGAACGGCCAGGACTTCTCGTGCCGGCCGGAGGCGACCGCCTCGCCTCCGGCCCCCACCGCGCCCGCCGTCTCCCCCTTGCGGCGGAAGCGTTCCACGAAGTCGGCGAACATCAGGCTCACGCCGTGCCAGACGCCGATGAGGGAGGTGTACGAGGTGGCGAAGAAGCCGATCAGGAAGAACTTGGCGGTGGCCGTGCCGTACTCGTCGGCCAGGATGTCGCTGAGCTGGACCAGGCCCTTGTCGCCACTGGCGATGGCGATGTTCGCGGAGTGCAGCAGTTCGGCGCCGACGAAGAGCATGGAGATCACGAAGATGCCGGTGGTGATGTACGCGACCCGGTTGTCGAGGCGCATCACCTTCATCCAGCCGGTGTTCGTCCAGCCCTTGGCGTTGACCCAGTAGCCGTACGCGGCCAGCGTGATCGTGCCGCCGACACCGCCGATCAGGCCGAGGGTGTTGAGGATCGAGTCCTTCTCGTCGGGCAGGACCGGGAGGAGGCCGGCGAAGGCGTCCGCGAGGTTCGGGGTGACGCGGATCGCCAGGTAGACGGTCACCACGAACATGACGCCCACCAGGACCGTCATGACCTTCTCGAAGACCTCGTACTTGTTGAACCAGACGAAGACCAGACCGCTCAGACCGCAGAGCACGGCCCACCACTTGAGGTCCATGACGTCCGGGAACAGCGCCTGGAGGGGCAGCGCGCTGGAGGACATCGCGGCCGCGCCGTACACGAAGCCCCAGATCACGACGTACACGACGAAGAACCACG
Organism: Streptomyces sp. NPDC001868; assembly: GCF_040297125.1. NCBI lineage: Bacteria > Bacillati > Actinomycetota > Actinomycetes > Kitasatosporales > Streptomycetaceae > Streptomyces > Streptomyces sp. NPDC001868. The sequence goes on from NZ_JBEOYO010000007.1 coordinate 284,238, forward strand.
TCGTCCAGCGGCCGAGGCTCGCCCAGCCGTCGAAGAGGGTGCGGCCGGTGGACAGATGCCAGCGGCCGGCCGCCTCGGCGAGGGAGATCTTGACCAGACAGCCGATGACGGCCGCCCACAGCAGGGTGTAGCCGAAGTTGCTGCCCGCGATCAGTGTCGCGACCAGGTCACCGGCGCCGACACCGGTCGCGGCGACGACGATGCCGGGACCGATGTACTTCCAACTGGATTTACGGGGTGGGGGGTTGATGTCGGATGGTGCGGGGGTGTCAGTGGGGTTTCCCGTGGTGTCCGCCATGGGGGTCAAGAAACCCTAAAGGGTCACGGCAGACAAGAGGGCGTGCCTACGGTGCTCCACAGCCGTCGAGTCCGCAGGTGCCCAGTTCGAACCACACCGTCTTGCCCGGTCCGTCCTGTTGGCAGCCCCAGCGTCCGGCGAGCGCGTCCACCAGGAACATCCCCCTGCCGCTCTCCGATATCCCCGTGACCCGGCGCACGCGGGGCGGGCGGCCGTCCGCGTCCGACACCTCGCAGCGCAGTACGCCGTGCGAGGCCGACAGGGTCAGCTTCAGTCGGCTCTCCGCGTGCACCAGCGCGTTGGTGACCAGCTCGCTCACCAGCAGTTCCGCCGTGTCGGTCTGGTCGAGCAGTCCCCAGCCCTCCAACTGCCTGCGCACCTGGGCGCGTGCCTCGGCGGCGGCGGTGGGCCGGGGGTCGTACTCGACGCTCAAGTGGCCCGCGCCCATGGGTGGTTGGGGGTACGAGGCGAAGTGGGGGCCGGAATCCGGAAGGAGGCCCCCGGAGAGTTGCAGCATGCTTCCAGGGTTGCCGCCGCGCGTACCCGGCACACGGGGAGGAATACCCGTTTCCGGCCGTGCATATACCTGTTTACCGCCCAGGTACGTCCGCAATTGGTGGTGTACGCGCGTGATGGGCGTGTACGCGGTTGTGTACGGCTTACGCACGCCGTGAACCCCCGGCCGGTTACGGCCTGTTCCGGGCACTCCGTCGCCGCCCCGGCCACCACTCACTCTTGACCAGGTCATGCCAGACCCGGACCATGAGCGCCACACCCGCACCAGGGCCTGCCGGGCACCCCCACGGTCACCGGCCGGCCCGAGGCACGTCGCAAGGATCCACCCCCCGCTCCACTCCCCACTTCCGGAGACCCCGGAATTCCTGGAGAAAATAGGAGACTTCATGCGACTCCGCATACGCGGCAGGGCGGCCACGCCCGGCTCGCCCGGCACCAGCGGCTCCACCGGCAGGAGATCCGGCCGCCGCACCGCCGCCCTCGCCACCCTGCTGGCGCTGGCCCTCGCCGCCCCGGTCGCCGCGACCACCACGGACGCGACGGCGACCAGCGCCGAGCGGCCCAAGGCCTCGGCGGACGACATCCGCCAGTACGAGGTCCATATGCACTCGGACAGCAAGTCCCGCACGGCGCTGCAGCAGGCCGGTGTGACCGTGGACGACGCCGACGACCACTCGGTGTTCATCTCCGGCCGCGCCGACCAGGTCAAGAAGCTGAAGCAGCAGGGCTACGAGGTCACCCCGCTCGGCGCGGCCCCGGACCGGTCGAACGGCGAGGACGACGTACGGCTCTTCGACTTCCCGTCCGCCGACTCCCGCTACCACAACTACGCGGAGATGACGAACGAGATCAACTCCGTGGTCGCGGCGAACAGTTCGATCGCCAGCCAGCGGGTCATCGGCACGACGTACCAGGGCCGGAACATCGTCGCCATCAAGATCAGCGACAACGTCGGCACGGACGAGTCCGAGCCCGAGGTGCTGTTCACCCACCACCAGCACGCCCGAGAACACCTCACCGTCGAGATGGCGCTCTATCTGCTCAACGAGCTGACCTCCGACTACGGGACCGACTCCCGGGTCACCAACATGGTGAACAACCGCGAGATCTGGATCATCCCGGACGTCAACCCGGACGGCGGCGAGTACGACGTCGCCACCGGCTCGTACCGCTCGTGGCGCAAGAACCGGCAGCCCAACAGCGGTTCGTCGGCCGTCGGCACCGACCTCAACCGCAACTGGAACTACCGCTGGGGCTGCTGCGGCGGCTCCTCCGGGTCGACGTCCTCGGACACCTACCGGGGTACGGCCGCGGAGTCGGCGCCCGAGGTGAAGGTCGTCGCCAACTTCGTGCGCAGCCGGGTCGTCGGCGGGGTCCAGCAGATCAAGACCGGCATCGACTTCCACACGTACAGCGAGCTGGTGCTGTGGCCGTTCGGGTACACCACCGCCGACACGGCGACCGGGATGACGGCGGACGACCGCAACGCGTTCGCGACGGTCGGCGGGAAGATGGCCGCGAGCAACGGGTACACGCCCGAGCAGTCCAGCGACCTCTACATCACGGACGGGTCGATCGACGACTGGCTGTGGGGCAACCAGAAGATCTTCGGGTACACGTTCGAGATGTATCCGGGGTCGGCGTCCGGGGGTGGGTTCTACCCGCCCGACGAGGTGATCGCGCGGGAGACCGCGCGGAACCGGGACGCGGTGTTGCAGTTGCTGGAGAACTCGGACTGTATGTATCGGTCCATCGGCAAGGAAGCGCAGTACTGCGCCTAGGCTGCGCCGCTTGAGCGGGTGAGAGCTCGGGGGCTTCTGGCAGTGGGGAACTGCGGGACCGTTGTGGCTGGTCGCGCAGTTCCCCGCGCCCCTCAGGGGGCGCTGTCCTCGGGCTCTTCCTTGTCGGCGCCGTCGTCGAAGTACGCGTCCAGGACCTTGTCGATCTGGTTCTCCCAGGCCGCGTGCTCGGACTTCGCCTTGGCTTCGATCTCCAGGAAGTACCAGCGGCGGTCGGGGGTGTGGACCGTGATCGTGAAGCGCTTGCCGAAGCGGGGGGACTCCGTCTCGATCGCGCCGATCTCGTCCCAGCCGAACTCGCACTCCTGGTCGTCCAGGCGCAGCCGTACGCCGGCGCTGTCGGCGGTGATCTTCGCGCGGCGGTCGGAGGCCTCGAAGACGGGGCCGTCGGTCGGGGCGTCGGATTCGGGTTCGGCCCCGTCGTCCGTTTCAGCTTCGGTTGCGTCTTTGGCCTCGGGCGCGTCGTCCGTTTCGGCTTCGGTTGCGTCTTCGGTCTCGGCTGCGTCGTCCGTTTCGGCCGCGGCTGCGTCTTCGGCCGACTCCGTCGGCTTGGTGTCCTCCGGCTCCTCCTGCTTCTCCTTCTTCACGGACACCGGTGCCGTGAATCCGGGGATGTGCGACGGGTCGACCGCCGCGGCGGCCAGGGGCTGGTTGTTCGAACCGATGCGCTGCTCCACAGCGGGCAGTATGGTCGACGATCCTGTGCCGGGAACAGTCGGGCCAGGCATATGTCCGTATCTGGGTTTCACGACGCTCAGACGAACACGCTCAATACCGCCGCGACCGCGAAGCCCGCGAGAGACAGGACCGTCTCCAGGACGGTCCAGGTCTTGAGGGTGTCCCGTTCGCTGATGCCGAAGTACTTGGCGACGATCCAGAAGCCGCCGTCGTTGACGTGCGAGGCGAAGATCGAGCCCGCCGAGATGGCCATGATGACGAGGGCGACGAAGGCCTGCGAGTGGTCCCCGTCGGCGAGGAGCGGGGCCACGATGCCGGCCGTGGTCACGATCGCCACCGTCGCCGAGCCCTGGGCGACCCGGAGGACCACCGAGAGCAGGTAGGAGAGGACCAGCACCGGCAGGCCCACGTCGTTGAACGTGTCCGACAGGGCCTGGGCCACCCCGCTCGCCTTCAGTACGGCGCCGAAGACCCCGCCCGCGCCGACCACCAGCAGGATGTTGCCGACCGGCTTGAGGGACGAGGTCGACACCGTCTCCAGCGACTTGCGGGACCAGCCGCGGCGGATGCCCAGCAGGTAGTAGGCGAGGAGCAGGGCGATCGTCAGGGCGACGAAGGGGTGGCCGAAGAACTCGATCACCGAGCGGAGCGTGGAGGGGTCCAGGGCGATCGAGGAGAAGGTCGCGGCCAGGATCAGGAGGAGGGGGGTGCCGATGATCAGGAAGACCGTGGTGAGGGGGACCGGCTTCTCCTGGGGCTCGACGCCCGCTGCGCGCTGTTCGTCGATCACCGCCTGACGGGACTCCTCCGCCGCCTCCAGCATGTCCTGCGGTACGGGGACGAAGATGCGGCGGCCGATCCAGGCGGAGAACGCCCACGCGGCCAGTACGGCCGGGATACCGCAGACGACGCCCATCAGGATGACCCAGCCGAGGTCCACGTGCAGGAGGCCCGCCGCCGCCACCGGGCCCGGGTGCGGGGGCAGGAAGGCGTGGGTCATCGAGAGGCCGGCCAGGAGCGGGAGGCAGTAGAGGAGGATCGACTTGCCCGAGCGCTTGGCGGCGGCGTAGACGATCGGGGCGAGGACGAAGATGCCGACGTCGAAGAAGACCGGGATGCCGAAGATCAGGCCGGTCAGGCCCATCGCGAGGGGGGCGCGCTTCTCGCCGAAGAGGTTCAGGAGGCGGGACGCCAACACCTCGGCGCCGCCGCTGACTTCGAGGATCGCGCCGAGCATCGTGCCCAGGCCGATGATGATCGCCACGTGGCCGAGGATGCCGCCCATGCCGGACTCGATGGTCGAGACGGCGTCGCTTCGCTGGACCGTGCCGAAGAGTTCGGTGACGGAGAGGCCTGCGGCCAGGCCGACGGTTATGGAGACGGCGAGGAGGGCTACGAAGGGCTGGAGTCTCGTTTTGATGATCAGGAAGAGGAGGAGGGCTATGCCTAGGGCGGCGACGGTCAGGAGGCCGGCGGTGCCGTCCATGAGGAGGAGCAGGCCGCCGGTGTGGGGTGGGGGCTCGGCGGGTGCGGAGGCTGCGAGGGGGAGGGGCATGGGGGGGGTCCTCTGGGTGGGGGCATGGGGTTTTTGGGCAGGGGGGATCGCCGTGCGGGGTGCGGGGTGCGGGGTGCGGGGTGCGGGGTGCGGGGTTGGTGGGGGGTGGTGCTGTGGCGCTGCCGGGTGCGGGTTGTGGGGGTTGCTCGCGCAGTTCCCCGCGCCCCTGAAGGGCCTGCGGCCCTTCAGGCAGGCGCGGGGTGCCTTGTCAGGCGTCCAGGACTGCCAGGGCGTCGATTTCGATCAGCAGGCCTGCCGGGAGGCCGACGTAGACCGTCGTGCGGGCCGCGGGGGCTGCTGTGAGGTGCTCTTCGAAGTACTCGTTGTAGATCGCGTTCATCTCGGCGAAGTGGTCCACGTCGGTGAGGTAGACGCGGATCATCATCACGTCGTCCCAGGTGGCGCCGCCCTCCTCCAGGATCGCCTTGACGTTGGCGAGGGTCTGGAGGGTCTGGTCGCGGAGGGTCGGGCCGACCGGGGTGGGGGGCTGGCCCTCGACGGCCGGGAGGAAGCCGACCTGACCCGCGACCTGGAGGATGTTGCCCTTGCGCACGCCGTGCGAGAACTTCGCGGGCGGGGCCGTGTGGGTCTTGGGGGTGAGGGCCGTCTTCGCGGTCTTCGCGGTCTTCGCGGTGTTGTCCGTCATACGGTGTCCTTCGCTGGGGTTCTGCCGGAGTACTCCCCGCTGATCGCGTCCGCCGTGCGGCGGACCAGGGGGAGCAGGGTGAGGAGTTCGTCGGCGGTGACGACGACGTTGGGCGCGGAGACCGACATCGCGGCGACGACCCGGCCGTCGGTGCCCCGGATGGGTGCGGCGACGCAGTTGATGGACTCCTCGTGGCCGCCGAGGTCGGTGGCCCAGCCCTGTTCGCGGACCCGCGCCAGTTCCTTGAGGAAGGCGGGGGCGTTGGGGGTCGAACGGGGCGTGTACAGGGGGTAGTCGAGCTTCTCCGCGAGGGCGCGGCGCTCGGGCTCGGGGAGGTCGGCGAGGCAGAGCTTGGCCACGGCCGCGACCGTGATGGCGACGGGCTTGCCGATCCGGGAGTACATGCGGACCGGGTAGCGGCTGTCGACCTTGTCGATGTAGAGGACCTCGTTCTCCTCGTAGACGGCGAGGTGGACGGTGTGGCCGCAGTGTTCGTTGAGGCGTACGAGGTGGGGGTGGGCGATCTCGCGGATGTCGAGGTTCTCGACGGCCTCCTGGGCGAGGGCGAAGAGGCGGGCGCCGAGGCGGTAGCGCTGGTCGGACTGGCGGTAGACCAGGCCGTGTTCGTGGAGCGTGCGGAGGAGGCGGAGGGCCGTGGATTTGTGGACGCCCAGGCGGTCGGCGACCTTGCCGAGGTCGGCGGGGCCCTCGGCGAGCAGCGGCAGGATGCTGAGCGCGCGGTCGACGGTCTGGCTCATGGGGTGCGTACCTCCTCGGGGGCCTGATCGGCTTGCGTCCAGCCGGGGCCGAGTCGAAGTCTCCCCCACGTGTCGTCGTCCAGGGCCGCCAGGCGGTCGGCGTGGTGGCGGGTGGGCGGGGTGGCGAGGTCGCCGGGGACGGTGAGGGTGGCGGCCGCCATGAGGTGGCCGTGGCGGAGGCGGTCGCGGGCGGGGAGGGCGCGGAGCGTGGCGGAGAGGAAGCCGGCGGCGAAGGCGTCACCCGCGCCCACCGGGGCGACCACGTCCACCTGGAGGGCGGGGACGAAGGTGGTCGTGTCCGTGGGGTCGGTGAGGTCGGTGGGGTCGGTGGGGATGGTGAGGTCGGTGGGGAGCGCGGGTACGTCGGGTGGCGTGTTCGTGGATGGCCGGGTGTGCGTCGTCGTGGGCTCGCCTGCGGTGGGGGTGGGGTCGGGGGCGCGCCGGGGGGTCTTCGTCCTCGGTCCGGCGGGCGCCGTCGGGTGGGGATGTGCTCGGTGGTGGACGCCGGCCGCTGCGGGCGGACACCCCCCGGCACGCCCCCTTGCCGCCGTACGCGGCTGATCCGCCGGGGCGGGCCCGCGTTCGAACAGGGTGGCTCCGTGCGCTCCCTGTTTCACCACCAGGGTCGTCGGCTCCGGGAGCAGCGCCCGGATCGCGGTCGGGCCGCCGGTGACGCCCCAGGCCTCCTCCGCCTCGTCCTCGCCGACGAAGACGATGTCGGCGCCGCGTGCCAGTTCGAGCAGTACGTGGGGGCCGTCGGCGTCGCGCCACAGGCCCGGGCGGTGGTTGACGTCGAAGGAGACCAGGGGGCGGTTCGGGCGGGGGGCCGTCAGGTCGCGGAGGAGGTCCAGGCAGGTGTCGGAGAGGGCCGCCGTGATGCCGGAGAGGTGCAGGACGCGGCCGGCGTGCACCGTGGTGAGGTCCACGGTCTCCGGTGACATCGCCGAGGCGGCGGAACCGGCGCGGTAGTAGGCGACCTCGTGCGCGTCCGTGGCCCGGTCCCCGGCCGTGCGGAAGTAGACGCCCGTGGGGCGCGCCGGATCGCGTCGTACGGAGGTCACGTCGACGCCGTAGGAGCCGATCTCCTCGATGAGGTGGTCGCCGAAGCCGTCGGCGCCGACCCGGCTGACCCAGCGCACCGCGTGGCCGGCGGCTGCCAGTACGCAGGCGACGTTGGACTCGGCGCCGCCGATGGCCCGGTCGAAGGAGGGGACGTCGGCGAGGCGGCCGGGGCGGGTGGGGAGGAAGGTGACCATGGACTCGCCGAGCGCGACGACGTCGATGTCGATGTCGGGGGAGCGGCGTCCGTCGGCGGTCACGATGGTGGGGCTCCTCGTCGCGTCTGCTGGTGCGGTGCGGGCACCGTTGACCCGGCGCTGGCTGGGATGTTAGACAGCTGTAAGCGACATACGCAATGAACGTTGCAGAGGTTGCAACACTCGCCGTCAGGGAGGCTCCTATGGGTGTCGAGAGTGTCGAAGCGCTGGCCCGGCTGGCGGCGGAACGCGTCGACCACCGGTTCAAGGGGCTTCCGCCGGACGCCGACGGGCTGACCGTCGCCGAGCTGGCCGCGCAGGGCCGGAATCTGTTCACCGGCGGCTTCACCACGCCGGTGCTCGCCCTGTCCGCCGAGCGTCTGGAGCACAACCTCGCGCTGATGGAGACCTACGCCGTGCGTCACGGGCTGTCCTTCGCCCCGCACGGCAAGACGTCCATGGCGCCGCAGCTGTTCTGGCGGCAGGTCGAGCGGGGAGCGTGGGGTATCACTCTCGCCGTACCCCACCAGGTGCGCGTGGCACGGGAGTTCGGGATCGAGCGGATCTTCCTCGCGAACGAGGTCGTCGATCCGGCCGCTCTGCGCTGGGTCGCCGATGAGCTCGCGGCGGATTCCGCTTTTCGGTTCGTCTGTTACGTCGACTCCGTGCGCGGGGTGGAGTTGATGGACGCGGCGCTCAGGGAATCCGGGTCCGCCGCGCGTCCCGTGGATGTCGTCGTGGAGCTGGGCGCGGGTGAGGGGGCGCGGACCGGCGTTCGTACGGAGGCGGAGTGCGCGGCGGTCGCGGACGCCGTGGCCGGGGTCGACACGCTGCGGCTGGTGGGGGTCGCCGGGTACGAGGGCGAGGTGCCGGACGCCGACCCCGAGCGGGTGCGGGCCTGGCTGCGCCGGCTCACCGCGCTGGCCGTCGACTTCGACAAGGCGGGGCGGTTCGCGGGGCTGGACGAGGTGATCGTGAGCGCGGGCGGCAGCGCGTGGTTCGACACGGTCGCCGAGGTGTTCGCGGAGCTGCCCGAACTGTCCGTGCCTGTGGTCAAGTTGCTGCGGTCGGGGGCCTATGTCTCGCACGACGCCGGGCACTACCGCCGGATCACCCCCTTCAACCGCGTCCCCGAGGAAGGCACCCTGGAGCCCGCCTTCCGGCTCTGGGCCCAGGTCGTCTCCCGCCCCTCCCCCGGCCAGGCCTTCGCCAACGCGGGCAAGCGTGATGCCGCGTACGACCTGGATCTGCCGGTTGCGGAGGTGGTGCGGGACGCCGGTACGGGTGCGGTCCGCGATGCCTCCGGCATCACGGTGACGGGGCTGTCCGACCAGCACGCGTGGCTGCGGACCGAGGAGGGGGCCGCGGTGGAGGTCGGCGACTGGGTCGGGCTCGGGCTGTCGCATCCGTGCACGTCGTTCGACAAGTGGAAGCTGATTCCGGTGGTGGAGGGGGACGGGACGGTGACGGAGTACGTCCGGACGTTCTTCTGAGGGCGTGGGGGCTGAGGCGTAATGGGCTGAGGCGCGAGGGCTGGGGCTTGAGGGCCTGGGGACTGGGGCCTGGGGCCTGGGGCTTGAGGGACCGGGGCCTGGGGCTTGAGGGCCTGGGGACTGAGGCCTGACGGCTGACCGCTGACGGCTGACGGCTGACGGCTGACGGCTGACGGCTGACGGCTGACGGCTGACGGCTGACGGCTGACGGCTGACGGCTGAGGGTTTGTTGCTGCCCGGCGGAGCCGGTTCCGTCCGACCGAGTCGGGTGGAGTGGGTGGGCAAGGGCCGTGCGGAGCGCGGGAAACGAGAGGGTTCGGGCGGAGCCCGGGAAGGTGGCACACATGGACGTGGTGTTCCGGGATGCCGAGGTCGTGGACGGCTCCGGTGAGCCCTCCTACCGCGCCGACGTGGTCGTGGCCGACGGCAGGATCACCTCGATCGTGAAAGAGGCCGCCGCCGCCGGGTGCCAGCGGCCCAGGGGCGGGCGGGAGATCGACGCCGAGGGCCTCGTCCTGGCCCCCGGTTTCATCGACATGCACGCCCACAGCGACCTCGCGCTGCTGCGGGACCCCGAGCACACCGCGAAGGCGGCGCAGGGGGTCACCCTGGAGGTCATCGGCCAGGACGGGCTGTCGTACGCGCCCGTCGACGACCGCACCCTCGAAGAGGTCCGCCGCGCGATCACCGGGTGGAACGGATACGGCGAGGACATCGACTTCACGTGGCGGTCCGTCGGTGAGTACCTGGACCGGCTCGACCACGGCTTCGGGGGCGAGGGCATCGCCCTGAACGCCGCCTATCTGGTGCCGCAGGGGACGGTGCGGATGCTCGCCATGGGGTGGGAGGACCGGACGGCCACGCCGCAGGAGCTGGACCGTATGCGGGAGTTGGTGGCGGCCGGGCTGCGGGAGGGCGCGGTCGGGATGTCGTCGGGGCTGACGTACACCCCGGGCATGTACGCCAAGGACGCCGAGCTGACGGAGCTGTGCCGGGTGGTGGCGTCGTACGGCGGCTACTACTGCCCGCACCACCGCTCGTACGGGGCGGGCGCGCTGCGGGCGTACGAGGAGATGGTCACCCTGACGCGGGAGGCCGGCTGCGCCCTCCATCTGGCCCACGCCACCATGAACTTCGGGGTGAACGAGGGGCGGGCACCCGAGCTGCTGAGCCTCCTGGACGACGCGCTCGCCGCCGGCGCGGACATCACCCTCGACACCTACCCGTACACCCCCGGCTGTACGACCCTCGTGGCGATGCTGCCGAGCTGGGCGAGCGAGGGCGGGCCGGAGGCGATCCTCGCGCGGCTGGGGGACGAGGAGACGGCCGAGCGCATCCGGCATCACATGGAGGTCGTGGGCGCCGACGGTTGCCACGGGGTGCCCATCGAGTGGGACACGATCGAGATCTCGGGCGTCGCCGACCCAGCGCTGTCCGCGTACGTGGGCCGGACAATCTCGCGGTCGGCGGCGGCGCTCGGTGAGGAGCCCTGGGTCACCGCGCGTCGGCTGCTCGTCGAGGACCGGCTCGGGTCGACGATCCTCCAGCACGTCGGCCACGAGGAGAACGTACGGACGATCATGCGGCACCGGGTGCACACCGGCGGCTCCGACGGCATCCTGCGCGGCGACAAGCCGCATCCGCGCGCGTACGGGACGTTCCCCCACTATCTCGGCCGGTACGTGAGGGAGTTGGACGTGCTCTCCCTGGAGGAGTGCGTCGCCCATCTCACCGCACGCCCGGCCGCGCGGCTCCGCCTCGCGGACCGGGGACGCGTCCGCGAGGGCTACCGCGCCGACCTCGTCCTCTTCGACCCGGCGACCGTGGCCGCCGGGTCGACCTACGAGGCCCCCCGCACCCTGCCCACCGGCATCCCGTACGTCCTGATCGACGGCCGCTTCGTCATCGAGGACGGCAGAAGGACGGACGTACTGGCGGGAAGGACGGTCCGGAGGGTCCCGTAAGGGGCGCGGGGAACTGCGCGAGAAGCCCCACCGGCCCGCGGACGAAGAACAACCGCTACGGCTTGGGCAGTATGCAGCCGCTCGCGCTGAGGTCGAGCTTGTTGTCCACCCCGAAGCAGGCCGGGACATGCCACGTCTGCTGGCCGTAGTTGATGCCCTGGCGGACAGTCACCGTGCCGTTCGCGTCCACCTCGCAGGGGTTGTTGTCGGTGCAACGCCCCCCACTCTCGTTGCCCGTGTTGTTGACGCCGACGACCTTGCCGGTGGCGTCGTTGAGGACCGGGGAGCCCGAGGTGCCGCCGATGGTCTTGCACGCGGAGGTGTAGCGGATGGAGTCCTTCCAGGTCCAGGCACCCTCCTTCAGGCGGTACGCGTACCCGTCGACCGCGCAGCTGTACGTCCGCTTCCAGTAGCCGGAGACGACGGTGATGGGCGTGCCGACGGTCGGGCGCGCGGTGTCGTAGACGAGCGCGTCGATGCCGTACGAGCTCTTGATCTGCGCGTACGTGGTGGTGAGCTGGTACACCGCCATGTCCGTGTCGGTCATCGTGCCGTACGCGATCTTGCTGGCCCGCAGGGTGCCGACGCGGGTGCCGGCGGAGTTGAGCAGGCCGAAGGTGCGGGTGGAGGCCTGGTCGACGATGACCTCGCCGGCGTCCGGGAAGCCGCTCTCCAGACAGTGGCCGTTGGTCATCACCAGCGCCGGGTCGTTGTCCTCGGAGTCGGGCATCCGGACGACCGAGCCGGAACAGTTGCTGAGCGAGACGGTGCCGGCGAAGTTGACCGCCTGCACCGCCGGGGCCGCGAGGTCGGCCACGGTCTTGTTCGCCGTGTCGACGAGCGTGCCGACCGCCGTCTTGACGGGCGCCGCCGCCGGGTCCGGTGCCGCGACCGCCGGTGCCGCGCCCGCCCCGGTGATCACCAGGGCGAACAGCGAGGCAACGAGAGGCTTTCTCATGTGGGGGTCCCCTCTTGCTACGTGGGTGACGGAAGATCTTCCGGCACCGCAGTTTGTCATGCGCATTGTGAAGGCGATGTGGGGGACGAGCAAGGAGTTGGTTCCGGCCGCGCGATCTTCGGCCAAGGGGTGGGGGCGGCGCTGAGGGGTGAGTGGCAGGTGAGGGCGTCGCGACGGCGGGACGTGGCAGCGGACGAGACGTCAACTCGCCCGCTCCGTCCGGTCACTTCATATCGCTGACCCGATGGGCGGCATCGCATGCGTCACCGTCGACCGACTGCTTCGCGTGCCGGGCGCGCGCGCCGCCGCTCCCGGTGCGACCGGCGGGCGACCACGACTCGCGGGCCACCCCTGAGCGACCTCGTGGGGCTACTTGGGCGGTTTCGTGGCTCCCTGGCCGCGCCCCTGGCCGCCGTTGGAGTTGCCCCGGGACGAGGAGGTCGTCGTGGCGGTGGGCGAGGAGGACGCGGTGGCGGTGGTCGTCGCGGTGGAGGTGGGGTCGGGGGTGGTGGCGGCCGGGGACGGGTCCGTGGAGGTGCCGGGGGACGAGTTTCCCGGGGATGCCGTGGCCGCCGCATCGGCAGATCCGCCGGCCGACGGGGAGGCCGCCGCGTCGCCGGTCCGGGCGTCGGCCGGGGCGGACTCGACAGTGGCCGGGGAACTCGGGCTCTCCTGATCCGAGGAGCCGCCACCGGACAACCCCGCCACCGTGGCGCCGACGAGCACCGCCGCGCCGATACCGCCCGCGATCAACGCGCCGCGCCGCCGGGCCCGACGCCGCCCGAGCGTGGCCCGCCGCCCGCCCGCGGGCCGCGCACGACGCCCGGCAGCGTCCAGGGCCTCCGGGACACCCGACTGGCCCATCACCCCCGGGCCGTCCGCCCTGTACGACGCATGCCCCGCCGCGGAACCGTCCCCACCTGAGCCGTCCCCATCCGAGCCGTCGCCACGGAAGCCATTTCCACCCGAGCCGTCGCCACCGAAGCCAATTCCACCCAAGCCGTCGCCACCGAAGCCATCTCCACCCGGACCAGCCCCGGCCGCATCCGGACCCTCCACCACGACCTCATCCAGTTGGACGGTGTCGTCGTAGGCGTTCTGCCAGCCGTGGGCGGCGGCGGGGTCCCTGAAGGCCTCGTAGGCGGGGGTGGAGTGGGGGTCGCCGAGGGGGTGGTACACGTTCGGCGGGCTTTGGACGTCGGCGTTGTTGTTCCCGTCCGGCCCGTGCGCCCTGTCCACGCCGCCCACCCCATCCATTTCGTTTCGCTGCCTTCGTCTCGCGTGCCGTATGGGCATGTGTCGTGCGGTCGGTGGCCATGTGGGGGGCGGCCGGACCTGTTGGCGGATTCTAGATACGAGGAGGGCCGGGGGGACAGTCGCGGGGCATTTCGGGGTATAGCGGCTGTCTCACGTGGTGGAAAACACGACCCGGAACGCGTTACCGGGCCGTAAGCTCACGGACATGCAGGTGATCCAGTCGACCAAGCTCGCCAACGTCTGTTACGAGATCCGGGGCCCGGTGCTCGAGGAGGCGATGCGGCTTGAGGCGGCGGGGCATCGGATCCTCAAGCTGAACACGGGGAATCCGGCCGCCTTCGGCTTCGAGTGTCCGCCGGAGATTCTGGAGGACATCCTCCGGAACGTGTCGTCGTCCCACGGGTACGGCGACGCGAAGGGCCTGCTCGCCGCGCGCCGAGCGGTCGTCATGCACAACCAGACGATCGGCATCGAGACGGACGTCGAGCACGTCTTCATCGGCAACGGCGCCTCCGAGCTGATCGTCATGGCGATGCAGGGCCTGCTCGACGACGGCGACGAGGTCCTCGTACCGTCCCCGGACTACCCGCTGTGGACGGCGGCGGTCTCCCTGTCCGGCGGTACGGCCGTGCACTACCGCTGCGACGAGCAGTCCGACTGGATGCCGGACCTCGCGGACGTGGAGCGGAAGATCACCGACCGCACCAAGGCGATCGTCATCATCAACCCGAACAACCCGACGGGCGCGGTCTACGACGAGGCGATGCTGCGCGGTCTGACGGACATCGCGCGCCGCCACAACCTCCTCGTCTGCTCGGACGAGATCTACGACAAGATCCTCTACGACGGCGCCACGCACACCCCGACCGCCGCGATCGCCCCCGACCTGCTGACCCTCACCTTCAACGGCATGTCGAAGGCGTACCGGGTGGCCGGCTACCGGGTGGGCTGGATGGCGATCTCCGGGCCGCGCGCGCACGCCGACTCCTATATCGAAGGCCTGACGATCCTCGCGAACATGCGGCTGTGCGCGAACATGCCGGGCCAGCACGGGGTGGTCGCCGCGCTCAGCGGACGCCAGACGATCAACGACCTGGTGCTGCCGGGTGGGCGACTGAAGGAGCAGCGGGACGTCGCGTACGAGCTGCTCACCCAGATCCCGGGCGTCTCGTGCGTGAAGCCGAAGGGGGCGCTGTACCTCTTCCCGCGCCTCGACCCGAACGTCTTCAAGATCAAGGACGACCGGCAGATGGTCCTCGACCTGCTGCGGCAGGAGAAGATCATGGTCGTCCAGGGCACCGGGTTCAACTGGGCCGAGCCCGACCACTTCCGGGTGGTCACCCTGCCCACGGTGGGTGATCTTCGGTCCGCGATCACCCGGATCGGGAACTTCCTGGACGGATACGGGCAGGCGTAGACGGGTGCGTTTGGCAGGTGTGGCCGCCGGTGCGGAGTACGGCGAACCAGGGCGTTCGGACCTCGCTCAACTTTAGACGGATTCTAAGGTAGGCTGGTCTTCCGAGAGCGCTTGGAGGCCATCCCATGTACGAGCCGATCCGCACCAAGTCGGTCCACACGATGGCCGGCACGACCTCCTCCGACTTCCCTCACCGTTCGCGTGAGGAAGAGCTGGACATCCAGCTCGCGGGTCATCTGGCGGCGCTGCTGGCGGCGACGGACGCGCTGCGTGCGCTGGCCCCGTCCGAGGAGCTCGACGTGGCCGCGAAGGCGCTGGCCGCGCGGGTCACCGTGCTGCGGGGTGGGCGGCCGCCGGTGCGCTCCGCGTCCGCGTCCGCCTCCGGTGGGGATGACGTCGCCGGGTTGCACCGGCGGGCGCATGCGCTGGCCGGGCGGGCGCTTGTCGTGGCGGCGTCCCGGGCGGATACGGCGTCGGCGATTCTGGCGGCCGAGCGGATGGATGCGCACGCTGTTGTGCCGTTGAGCGCCTAATAGCTCGGGGGCGCGTGTCGTCCGGTGAGTGCGGGTGCGTGGGGCTTATCGCGCAGTTCCCCGCGCCCCTGAAAAGCCGGGGCTACGCCCCACGCTTTTCAGTCCCACCGACCCGTCGCTTCTCCCCCCCCCGGCCCGTGGTCCTTCAGGCCCGCAGGGGCCTGGATCTTTTAGGGGCGCGGGGAACTGCGCGGGAAGCCCCACCGGGGCCGCAGCCGAAATCGCACCCTTGCGTGGTGGACGTCCGTTGCGATCCGGGACCACCCGTTCACCGGCGGTTCACACGGCCCCGTACGGAACGTTGGGTTCCGGGAGCACTCTCCCGGTGTGAGACGAATCGCAGGAATCGTCCTCGCGGTACTGCTGATCGGCGGCGTGGTGGCAGCCGTCGTGGCGGGCCGGGAAAACGGGGACTCGGGCACGGCAACGAAGACCGTGCGAGGCGTGATCGGGTCGGAGAAGGCGGAGTTCTTCGCCGACCCCAAGGTGGTGAAGGCCCTGGCCGCCAAGGGCTACACCGTGAAGACGGAGACGTCGGGATCCTGGGCCATGGACGGCCTGGACCTGCAGGGGTACGACTTCGCGTTCCCGTCCAGCAAGGCACCCGCCGACGAGCTGGCCAAGAAGTACGACATACGCGAGCCGCTCCCCCGCCCCTTCTACTCGCCCCTCGTCGTGGTCGCCCACCGCAACGCCGCCGAGGTACTGCGGCAGAACGGGTTCGCCGAGCTCGACAAGAGCCGGGGCGTCCTCGACATGGGCGCGTATGTGAAGGCCGCCGAGTCCGGCCGGACGTGGCAGGACCTCAAGGGGGCGGAGAAGTACGGGGAGTTGATGGGTCTCCTCTACATCGCCACCACCGATCCGACCACCTCCAACTCGGGCGCGCTCTACCTCGCCGCCGCCTCGAACGTCGCCAACGGCGGCCGGGTCGTCGCGAGCAAGGCCGACGTGGACAAGACAGCGCCCTTGATGCACGAGCTGATCAGCGTCCAGGGCGCCCAGCAGCCGAGCACCGACGCCGCGTTCCGCGACTTCGTCAGCGGGGTCGGCAATCCGCTGGTGCTGGTCTACGAGTCGCAGGTCGCCGCGATGCTCACGGAGGGCCGGAGCATCGACGACCTGGTCGTCCTCTACCCGGACACCACCGTCTCCAGCGACCACACCGTCGTCCCGGTCACCGACGAGGGCCGCGCGCTCGGTGAACTCCTCGGCACCGACCCGACGTTGCGCGAGCTCGCCGCCCGGCACGGCTTCCGGCCGCAGGGCGCGGCCACCGAGTTCACGTCGGCGACCGCCGCCCACACCACGTATCTGATGCAGAAGCTGACCGTCCGGCAGGCGCCCGTGCCCACCTCCGAGGTGCTGCACGAGATGGCGCGCCGGGCCAGGGGCCAGTAGGAAGACGGGGGAACACGACACATGACCATCGAAGCGAGTGGCAACGACAGCACCTTCACCCTCACCCCTCCGGAGCCGGTCGCGGCCGTGCCCCGGGAGAAGGCCGGCGGGCTCGTCCCGGTCGAGGAGTCGGTACGGACGGACATGGCGCGCAAGGCCGAGGAGTACGTACGGGGGCTCGCCGTCCTCGACGCCCGCTCCCCGGAGTTCGCCGGCCGGGTCGGCGAGATCACCGCGCTCGGCGCGGGCGAGATGCGGACCGCCGCCGCGCAGTCCAACCGGATGCTGGAGCGGACCGTACGCAGCCTGCCCAGCAAGGGTGGGGACGCGCAGTCGCAGGTCGCGGGCTCACTCGTCGAACTCCGGCGTGTGGTCGAGGACCTGGACCCGCGTGATCTGCCGGCGAGCAAGGGCCGCAAGTTCCTGTCCCGGCTGCCGGGCGGCAACAAGCTGCGCGACCACGTCGCCAAGTACGCCTCCGCGCAAGGGACGTTGAACAAGATCGTGGGGTCGCTGCGCGGCGGGCAGGACGAACTGCGGCGCGACAACGCCGCGTTGCAGACCGAGCGGGTCCGGCTGTGGGAGACCATGGGCAAGCTCCAGGAGTACGTGGTCCTGACGGAGGCCCTGGACACGGCCGTCGAGGAGCACATCCGGACGCACTTCGACGGGGTCGATCCGCAGCAGGGCGACACCCTGCGCGCCGACGTGCTCTTCCCCGTCCGGCAGAAGCACCAGGACCTGCTCACCCAACTGGCCGTCTGCGCCCAGGGATACCTGGCCATGGACGTCGTACGGCGCAACAACGAGGAGCTGATCAAGGGCGTCGACCGGGCGGCCACGACCACGGTCTCGGCGCTGCGGATCTCCGTGATGCTCGCCTCCGCCCTCGACAACCAGAAGAAGGTCGTCGACCAGGTCAACGCCTTGCGCGGGACGACCGAGGATCTGATCCGGGGCAACGCCGAGATGCTCTCCACGCAGAGCGGCGAGATCCAGCGCATCGCCGCCGACCCGGCCGTCGGCGCGGAGACGCTCCGCTCGGCCTTCCAGCAGATCTACCGCACCCTCGACGCGATCGACACCTACAAGGTGCAGGCGACGGAGACCATGGCCGCCACCGTCGAGTCCCTGACCTCCGAACTCCAGAACGCGACCCAGTACCTGGAGAGGAGCCGGTCCCAGGGGGCACTGGAGGGAGGTGGGCTCGCATGAGAGTACGTACGACGGTGACGGTCGCCCTGACAGCGGTGGCCGCCCTGCTGGCCACCGCCTGCACCGCGACGGACACGACGGGACTGCCCGATCCGGTCGAGGCGACCAAGTACATCCCCGGCACCCTCCGCGTCCTCGCCTCCAGTGAACTCTCCGACATGACACCGGTGTTGGAGCAGGTGGAGAAGAAGACCGGGATCAAGGTCCGGCCCACCTACATGGGCACGCTCGACGCGGTGGACCTGCTCACCGAGTGGCGGGCGAAGGGCTCGTACGACGCGGTGTGGCTGTCCTCCAACGATTACCTGCGGCTCCGCCCGGACGCCGCCAAGGAGATCGTGTCGGAGACGCCGGTGATGTCCAGCCCGGTCGCGATCGGCGTGCGGAACGAAACCGTACGGAAGCTCGGGTGGAAGCCGGAGAGTGTCACCTGGACGGACATCGAGAAGGCGGTGGCGGACCGCAAGCTGACGTACGGCATGACCGACCCGTCCCGCTCCAACTCCGGTTTCTCCACGCTCGTCTCGGTGGCATCGGGGCTCTCCGGGGCCCAGTCCGCGCTCACGGACGCGGATGTGGCGCGGGCGACGCCCCGGCTGAAGGAGTTCTTCGACGGCCAGAAGCTGACCTCGGGGTCCTCGGGCTGGCTGGCGGCGGCGTACGACCGGCGCGGTGACATCGACGCGCTGCTCAACTACGAGTCGGTGCTGAAGGGGAAGAAGGGGCTGACGGTGATCCGGCCGCGCGACGGCATCGTCACCGCCGACTATCCGCTCTCCTCGCTCGCCTCCACGAGCAAGGAGGTCCGGGACGATGTCCGCCGGCTCACGGACGCCCTGCGCACCCCGGACATCCAGCGGCTGATCACCGAGAAGACGCTGCGCCGTCCGGTCGTCGCCTCCGTGCCGCCCGCGGCCGGACTCGACACCACGCGCCGCCGCGAACTCCCCTTCCCCGGCAGCCAGTCGGTCGCCGACGGACTCCTCGACACCTACGAGAACGAACTGCGCCGCCCCTCCCGGACCGTGTACGTCCTGGACACCTCGGGCTCGATGGAGGGCGACCGTCTCGACCGGCTCAAGTCCTCCCTGGCCGAGCTGACCGGCGACTTCCGGGACCGGGAGGAGGTCACGCTGATGCCGTTCGGGTCGGACGTGAAGAGCGTACGGACGCATGTCGTCCAGCCCGACGACCCGCAGACCGGGCTCGACGGCATCCGCGCCGACACCCAGGGGCTGTCCGCCGGCGGCGACACCGCCATCTACACCTCGTTGCAGAAGGCGTACGAGCATCTCGGCTCCGCCGACCGGGACACCTTCACCTCCATCGTGCTGATGACGGACGGCGAGAACACGGAGGGGGCGAGCCCCGCCGACTTCGACGAGTTCTACGGCCGGCTGCCCGCCGCCGATCAGCAGGTCCCCGTCTTCCCGATCCTCTTCGGCGACTCCGACAAGGCCGAACTGGAGCACATCGCCGACCTGACCGGCGGCCGGCTCTTCGACGCCCAGCAGGGCTCGCTGGACGGCGCCTTCGAGGAGATCCGTGGCTACCAATAGCTCCAATAGGTCTAGTAGGTCCAGTAGTTCCAGTAAGTCCAGTGGGTTGATGGGGTACATCGAGTCCCGGAAGAACCTCGCCGGGAGCGTGCTCGGCGTCGCCGGGCTCGGGCTGACGTTCGCGGGGGTCGCGGGGCCGTACTGGCCGGTCGTGGTCGCCGGGCTGTACGGCGCGGGTGCGCTGATCGCGCCGCCGGAGCGTCCGCCGGTGCCGGACTTCCCGGACCCGTCCGCGCAACTGGACGAGCTGCGCGGTGACTTCGGCACGCTGCGGGAGTATCTGACCGGTGTCGATCTGCCGCCCGCCGCGGCCGGCCGGCTCACCGAGCTGACCGAACTCCTCAGCGCCCTCCTCGACCCCGGCTGGGTCGCCGAGGTCCTGGCCCGCGACCCCGAGGGCATCCACGCCCTCTCCCGGGCCGTCCGGCAGGACGTCCCCGAGGCCGTCGACACCTTCGTACGCACCCGCTGGTGGACCCGCCTCACCCCGGGCACGGAACCGCCGGAGCGGCACCTTGAGCGCCAACTCGGCCTGTTGCAGGAGGAGTTGGGGCGACTTGCGGCGACCTTGCGCGACGCGGAGGCCCGCCGCCAGGAGTCCCACACGCGCTATCTGGAGGACCGGTCGGGGTGAGGGGGCCGCGGGGTCGGTTGCCGGGTGCGCGTCCGGTGGGGCTTCTCGCGCAGTTCCCCGCGCCCCTAAAAGCTTCAGGCCCCTGCGGGCCTGAAAGACCACGGGCCGGGGGGCGTGAGAAGCGACGGGCCGGTGGGGCTGAAAGGCGACGGGCCGGTGGGGCTGAAGGTGACGGGCCGGTGGGGCTGAAAGGCGACGGGTCGGTGCGGCTGAAGGCCACGGGCCGGTGCGGCTGAAGGCCACGGGCCGGTGCGGCTGAAAGGCGATCGGGCTGCGGGGATGAAAAGCACGGGGCGCAGCCCCTGCTTTTCAGGGGCGCGGGGAACTGCGCGAGAAGCCCCACCGGGGCCGCACCCGCCCACGCACCCCATCCACCCCCTTCCGTCCGCGATCCTCACCCCACGCTCGTAAGGATCACGATCAGCAGCACCACCCCCACCACCACGGCCAACACCTTCAACGCCGCGTAAGGCGACGGGGGCGGTCCGGTCGGGGGCGGTGGGACCGGGACCGACGTGGGCCGGGGCCCGTTGAAGACGTCGTGGCCGGTGACCGCCGCCCGGGTGCACCAGGGGCAGGTCGGCAGATGGGAGCCGTACGTGTGCAGCGGCCGCACCGTACACGCCCGCACCTCAGCACGTTCCTTGTCGAGGGCCCGCAGCCACGCCTCGGCCCGCGGCCGGGCGTCGGGATCCTCGACGCCGGCACCGAAGGCCGCCTTGGCGAGCGTGAGGAGTTCGGTCGGCAGGACGGACGGATCGATCGTGCCGCGGGGGATGATGACCCGCTCGGGCCGGACGACATAACTGCAGCTCGCGGCGATGTTGTCCTTGACGGTCGACTCGGACGCACTCTCGTGCGGCACCCCGCCGAAGGGATGGTTCCCGGCGGTGAGCAACTGGTAGACGAGCACGGCGAGCGCGAAGTCGTCGCTCTGCCGGGTCGCGGGGCCACCCGCCTGCCGCTCCGGGGACGAGTAGTCGGTGGTGTGCATCAGGCACGGGAAGAGCTCGCCGGTGACCGGGTCGGTGAACGCGATGGAGTCGCAGTCGAGGAAGGTGACGAAGCCGTTGGCGTCGACGACGACGTTGCTGCTGGAGAAGTCACCGATGACGAGGTTGTCGTAGTGCATCCGGGCCGTCATGAAGGCGAGGTTCCAGGCGACGCCGAGCAGGAACCGCCAGTCGGCCCGGTCCGGGAAGAGCTTCAGGCGCTGCACGCGGGTGAACAGGCCGATCAGCTGGACGTGTTGGGGCTCGCCGAAGCGGCGCATGGCGTAGCCGAGGAACTCGCCGTTCGTGCCCCGGGCGATCGCGGTGGGCCAGGCCAGCTCGGGCGGCTGGCTGGCGTCCGTGGGGCGGGCGGCCAGCGGTGACATCGTGAGCATGCGGGCGAGCCGCCGCTCCTGGTCGGGCCCCGGTGTGTCCCGGTAGATCTTGACGACGATCCCCGTGTCCCCCTCCACCGGGAACACGGCCGCCTGCCCGCCGCCCTTCAGGGGCAGCTCGGCCAGGGTGACCCGCCTGCCGTCGAGAAAGACCGTGCGGCCGCTCATGGCCGTACCTCCGAGTGTTCGTTGGGCCGGTGATCGCCACGCAGAAGCGTCGTCGTGAAGTGCCGTCGCCGTCGCCGTCGCCGTCGCCGGGCGGTCATCGACGCTGCGTGCGGACCGCTCGCAGCAGGGTCTTGTCGTCGGCGTTGAGTGCGGTGAGGCGGTCGGAGCGCAGGAGGGCGGCCAGGTTGGGGTCGCGGTCGTCCTCGGCGGCGGTGTCGAGGGAGCGGAACACGGCGTCGGCGAAGGACGAGTTCGGGGACGGGGCGCCGTCGGCCGACCGGTTGACCATGGCCTGGGCGAGCCCGTCCGTGGAGAGGAGCACCCCGTCGACCCCGTCGTCCGCGACGCACTCGGTGTGGGTCCAGCGCCCCACGTCCGGCGAGGTCAGGAACACCGTCTCGTTGCTGTACTCGCTCACCGCCGCGGCCTGCGGCAGCAGATGGAACTGCCGCTCCCCGTCCTCCGTACCGGCCCGTACGACCACGAACCCGTCCCCCACGGTGAGATGGCCGATCCAGCCGGGCGCGAGCACCACCACCGTGAGGGTCGTGGCGAAGTCCTGCGCGTCGGTGCCGGTCCGGTCGAGGAAGTCCTTGCTGACGTCCTCCAGGGCGGCCCGCAGCAGCTCGTGCACGGCCTCCCCGGGCCGCACCTCCACGGCCGCCTCGGCGCGCCGCACGAAATGCTCCGTCGCGAGCCCCACCGCGAGCCGCGCGCCCTCCTCCGAGCGGGGCCGGCTGCCGGCCCCGTCGGCGACGGCGAGCACGGCGACGGAGGGCGTCGCGGCGGCGGCACACGCGTCCTGGCAGGGCAGGCCCTGGCGCCGGTGGCGGTAGCCCTCGACGCTCAGGCCGTGGATCCGCCAGGGCGGGGCGGCGGTGGTCATCTCACGCCTCCCACGCCGGGCGCTGTGTCTTGAACTGGCTGAAGATCTTCTCGAACACCTCGTCCCCCGCCCCCTTCTGCTCGGCGTTGGCGCTGGCGGACATCATCTGGAGCAGCTCCCGGAACGGGAACCCCTGCAACCGTGCGTTGAACTTCGGCGCGAACGCCTGCAGCACCTGCTCCCCCCTGTCCGTGATCCCGCCGACCCCGATCGCGTACAGCCGGAACCGGCGGGCACGCTGCTCCTCGGCGAGGACGGGCACCAACCGGTGCCAGGAGTCGGTGAGATGGCCGGTCGGGTCGGTGGGCAGGCCGTCCGTGACGAGGCAGATCTGCGGCCGGTAGTACTGCAGCCCGGACGCCCGCAGCTCACTCTTGCGGGCCGCGACGATATGCATCGCCAGCTCCACGGCCTCGGTCATCAGGGTGACCCCGGCGGCCGTGAGCCGCGGTGCCTGGAAGGCGTGCGCGGGTATGAAGGGGCTCGTCCGGGTGCGGGGGTCGAGGAGCTGGGGTCCGCGCCAGGCACCGACGCCCTGGCCGCCGAAGGTGACGACGGCGACCTCGACGCTGTAGCTGAGGCTGACGTCGTCGTGGAGTTCCCTGGTCCACTCGGCGAGCGCGTTGTTGAGCGTCTGGATCGGCTGACCCGCCATGGAACTGGATGTGTCGAGGCAGAGCACGAGCGGCATGCGCTGGGCGTTGTTCTCGAACTCGATGTCGGCGTACTCCGCCGGCAGGGTGGGCGGGTATTCGCTGTGCATGGTTCATCCCCCTGTGCTTCTGGTGTTGCTGGGTGGTTCTGGTACGCCTGAACAGTGCTGGTGCCAGTGCCGGTGCTGCTGCTGCGCTCGGTGGTTGGCGGATGGCGGATGGCGGGTGGCGGATGACGGGGTCACCTGGGCGGGGTGGTGCCCTTCGCGTGCCGGGCGGCGGTCGGCGGGAAGGCGTACAGGACGTCGGAGTCCCGCTCCCGGGCATCGGTGACGTCGACGAGGCTGCCGGGGGCGGGCGGCGGGCGCCCCGGTTCGGCCCACACCGCCCGGCGCAGCACCCGGTCGACCTCGACATAGCCCTGCGGGTGGAGTTCGGTGCGTACGACCGCGGTCCGGGCGTGCGCCGGGCGGGCACCGACCTGCCGTCCGTGCCGGGGCGCGGGCGTGACCCGCAGCCGGGTGGTGCGCTCGTCCACGCCGCCGTCACCACCACCACCTTCACCACCAC
Source organism: Streptomyces sp. NPDC001868 (assembly GCF_040297125.1). NCBI lineage: Bacteria > Bacillati > Actinomycetota > Actinomycetes > Kitasatosporales > Streptomycetaceae > Streptomyces > Streptomyces sp. NPDC001868. The sequence continues at coordinate 307,839 of NZ_JBEOYO010000007.1, forward strand.
CGTGGCCACCGCCGTCGCCGGCACCGCGGCCACCGCGATGGCCCCCGCCGCCGACGCCCCCATTACCGCCCGCGCCGCCGCCGCGCGCCGCGTGCGCCGGGGCGGTGCGCGCGGGTCCGCCCCGCACGCCCCCACCGGCCGCCCGCCCGGGGGACGGCGCCCGGTGCCCCACGGCGACCGGGCCCCTGGACCGCCGGATCACCACCACGAAGGCGAGGAGGAGCAGAGCGAGCAGCAGCGCCATCCAGAAGGCGGTCCAGGTGGCGGTGCTGTACTCGGATCCGGAGGCCTCGGTGTCGACGGTGTCGGTGGTGCCGTCCGCGTCATCCGTCTCGTCGCCCGCGCCGCCCGTGTCGTCCCCCGGCTCGTCAGAGGTGCCGGACGAGGGCGAGGCCCCGGTGTTCCGTTCGTCGTCGACGTCGGTGACGGTGAAGCTGTCGGCGAGAGGAGTGGAGAAGGCGGTCAGATCCGAGCCCTTGAGCGTGGGCGACCGCCCCGGGCCGGGGCTGACCTTGGTGCACATCCCGCGTTTGTCGGGACAGACGCCGCTCTCCTTCAGGCCGGCGTATGTCCCCTCCTTCAGCCGGTCGACGGCGGCCTCCGGGTGGAGGAGCAACTCGTCCGCGACGAGGAGCAGCGCCGTGCCGCCCTGCCCCGTGCGCACCCCCTTCGGCACCTGCACGACCACCGGGTGGGCGCCCTCGCCCCGCGAAGCGAGGAGCTCCTTCTGCTCCTTGCCGATGTCCTCGTACTCCAGGGACGCCTCCAGGGTGATCACCACGGTCCCCGAGGCCGTCCGCCCGACCCAGCACTGCAGTCTCTTCTTGAACCCGGCGGCCGGACAGGGACCGTCGGCCGCGACCGACTGCCCCGGCGGGACCAACGCGATCAACAGCCCCACCAGCACACCCAGAAACGACAAACGCCCGATCGCACCCATCGCACCAACCCCCCGTGGCCTGAAAGGCACGCCCCCGCGGCCCTGAAAAAGCCCATCCAATAGTGGAGCAGGCAGCCGGGCGGCCGGAAGGGTTTGGTGATTTCCGCCGATGGAATTACGGCGAGTTACGCCGACGTTCGATCAGTATGCTTTTCACTTCTACAACTTGAACACCTGATGGCAACGACTGAACATCTGCCGCGCCCGATCCACCCAGTCATTGGCCAGAGCATCGAAGTCCGCCTGGGTGATACGGCATGTCAGTGGCAGATCACAGACCCCGGCGAGACAGGGGCGCGGCCCGCGCACATCCCATACGGAAAGCATGGGGTTCAATTGTTCGGTATTCCACGCGTTCGACGCGGCGGCGGCGATGGCGAGTTGGTCCTGCCGAAGGAAATTCCCGTCGGTCGCGAAGGCCACGAGAAGCTTCTTGGTGGTCATGAATCTGACCGTGACCATCCGTCCCGCCTCATGGAGATCGAATTGCAGGGAAACGGAGACGGTGTCATGGGCCGTGTGGTAATTCCGCCGGGCGACCCAGTTCTGCACCAACTGCCGCCAGTGCGTGCCCAGGTCGTATATCTCGGCGTTGCGCCCCGGATGGGAGTCGCGCCCGGAGAAGGAGTCACGACCCGCGTACGGGTCCCGCCCGGCGTACGAGTCACGGCCGACGTACGAGTCGCGCCCGGCGTACGAGTCGCGGCCGGGCTGGGACTCCCCGCCCGGGTAGGAGTCAGGCGCCGTCACGGACCACCGCCCCGGCGACCATGGCGTCGGTCAGCCCGGCGTCGAGCAGCGCCTGCGCGTGGAGCAGCAGACAGGAGGGGACGGACTCGCTCGTCGTACGGCGCCGGTGGCGCTCCCGCAGTTCCTCGTACCGCACCTCGATGGTCCGGGCCACGTGCGGCGGCGGCCACACCTCGGTCCTGGTGGTCTCCCCCACCAACTCCGCCAGAATGTCGGCGAGTCGGGGCCGGTCCTCGGGCCGCTTGGCCAGGCAGCGTGCGATGAGGGGCCGCAGTCCCGGCGGTACGCCGTCGAGCCGGGGCTCCCCTCGTACGACCTCCACGCTCACGCCCTCCCCGCTGCCGTGCGGTGGGCGGCCGGTGAGCGCGTACACCAGGACCCCGCCCAGCGAGAACACGTCGCTCGGCGGGCCGACACGGTCGCCTCGGTCGCCGCGGATCTGCTCGGGCGACATGAACGGCGGGGTGCCGACGACGACACCGACACGGGTGAGGCCGGGGGCGCCGTCCACCCGGGAGATGCCGAAGTCGATGACGCGGGGGCCGTCCTGGGCGAGCAGGACGTTCGCCGGTTTGAGGTCGCGGTGGATCACATGGGCGGCGTGGATGGCCTGCAACGCCTCGACGAGACCGGCGCCGAGGGGGCGGACCTGGGTCTCGGGGAGGGGGCCGTCGGCACGGACCGCTTCCGCGAGGGAGGGGCCGGGGACGTACATCGTGGCCAGCCAGGGGAGTTCGGCCGTGGGGTCGGCGTCGACGACGGCCGCGGTGTACGCGCCGCTGACCACGCGGGCGGCGGCGACCTCTCGGGCGAAGCGTTCGCGGAACTCGGGTTCCGCGGCGAGTTCGGGGCGGGCGACTTTTACGGCGACCTCGCGGCCGGCGGGTGAGCGGCCCAGATAGACCCAGCCCATGCCGCCCGATCCGAGGCGGCCGACTATCTTGTACGGGCCGATCCTCAGGGGGTCGCTTACGGGTGTACGCACCCCGTTCACCTCATTTCGGGGTTCGGTGCGGATGTCCCCGAGTGTCCCGCGATTTCCCCTCCCCGGCAGCCCTTTTCGCCCCCTCCGCCCCTACCCGTCCCATCCCCAGGGGCTGCGCCCCTTCGACCCCCGTCCGCGGGTCCGGTGGGGGCTGGTCGCGCAGTTCCCCGCGCCCCTGAAAAAGCAGGGGCTGCGCCCCGTGCTTTTTCAACGGCCCGCAGGGGCCG
>NZ_JBEOYO010000008.1:0-309275 GCF_040297125.1 Streptomyces sp. NPDC001868
ACACCGAGCACCTCGGCAAGAACTACGTCGACCACCCCGACGACCTCGCCCCGGGTGAATTCCTCACCGGGGGCGAAGCATGGCTAGGCTCCGAACGGATCCGTTCGGAGCCTCACCCCTCGACGTACGTGCGGGTGGGTGGTGTCAGTGCGCGCCCAGCCCGCCGCTGCCGAAGCCGCCGCTGCTCTTCCCGCTCCAGCGCGGTCGCTTCTTCTCCGGACTCGGCCGGGTCCCCTGGTTGCCGTGCACCTCGTACGGTGTCAGCCGGTAGTCGCTCTTGGGGATCTCGTCCGGTTCGCGGCTCAGCTGCTCCTCACGGACAGGGCCGCCCTCGGGCATCTTGGGCTGCTCGTCGGGGCGCGGCCGGCGCGGCTCGCGGGCGCGTACGCGGGCGCCCAGCCAGAGGGCGCCGATCAACATGGCCACCACCACGAGGCCCGCCAGGAACGGTGCGATACCGCCCAGCACGCTGCGTTCTGCGGCTATATCAGTCCATTCCATGTTCATAAGGGATGAATACCCCCAAAAAGTCGAATGAACCGGTCCGCTTCGAACGGCTCGTGCACGGGTGCCCTGTGGGGCGCCCAGGAAACGGAACCCGGTGAACGGTGAACGGTGTGCGGGCGCGGATGCGGGCCCCCGTGTTTGGCGGGATCGCCTCCGGCTACCCGCCCGTGGTGACCCCGATGACGACATCCCAGCGGGAACTCATCCAGTTCCTCGAAGACCGCTTCGCCTGTGCGCAGGCATGCACCGAATGTGCGCGTGCCTGCGCGCTACGGGCGAGCCTCGCCGATCCGGACGGGCCCGAGAGCCAGGAACAGATGCGGCGCAAGGGCATCATGTGCGCGGAGGTGTGCGACGCCACCTGCAGGGTGCTGTCCGAGGAGGCCGGCCTCGACGAAGCCGGCATCCGCCTCCAGGTGGAATGGTGCCGAACCGTCGCCCTGGAATGCGCGCGCGCCTTCGACGAGACCCCCGGCGCCGAGGACGGCGCCAAGGCCTGCCGCGAGTGCGCCCGCGCCTGTACGGAATTCCTCACCACCCTCCGCTGAGCCCCGGGGTTCGGTGAAGGGGTCCGCTCCCGCCTGTTCCCAATTACTGGAACACGTTCTAGCGTGTGCGCCGTCAGGTCGGCCTTGGGGAGCCTGGAGGCGCCGTGCACCTCGAATACACGCCCGAGCAGCAGCGGTTGCGCACCGAACTACGCGCCTACTTCACCGCGTTGGTCCCGGCGGGCGCCAACACCCGCCATGCCGACCCGGCGGCGCAGAAGCGCTTCTACCGCGAGACCATCCGTCGTCTCGGCAGCGACGGCTGGCTCGGCGTGGGCTGGCCCAAGGAGTACGGCGGACGCGGCCTGACGGCCATCGAGCAGTTCATCTTCTTCGACGAGGCCGCCCAGGCGGGCGTCCCGCTGCCGCTGATGGCGCTCAACACCGTCGGCCCGACGATCATGCGGTATGGCACCGAGGAGCAGAGGTCGTACTTCCTGCCGCGCGTCCTCGCCGGTGAGATCGACTTCGCCATCGGCTACAGCGAACCCGACGCCGGCACGGACCTGGCCTCGCTGAAGACCCGCGCGGTGCGGGACGGCGACGAGGCCACCGGCCACTACACGGTCAACGGCCAGAAGATCTGGACCACCAACGGCGACACGGCCGACTGGGTCTGGCTCGCGGTCCGCACCGACCCCGACGCCCCACCCCACAAGGGCATCACCATGCTCCTCGTCCCGACCACGGACCCCGGCTACTCCTGCACCCTCATCAACACCCTCGCCTCGCACGACACCACCGCCAGCTACTACGAGAACATCCGCGTCCCCGTCTCCCGCCGCGTCGGCGAGGAGAACAAGGGCTGGCGGCTGATCACCAACCAGCTCAACCACGAACGCGTCACCCTCGCCGCCCACGGCACCATGGCCATCCGCTCGCTCCACAACGTCCAGCGCTGGGCCATGGAGACCAAGCTCGCCGACGGCCGCCGCGTCATCGACCTGCCCTGGGTACGCCGCCGCCTCGCCCAGACCCACACCAAACTCGACGCCCTCAAACTCCTCAACTGGCGCATGGTCAGCGCCGTCCAGGACGGCACCCTCACCCCGCAGGACGCCTCCGCCGTCAAGGTCTACGGCTCCGAGGCCCGCCGTGACGCCTACGCCTGGCTCATGGAGATCGTCGCCACCGCCGGCGCCCTCAAGGAGGGCTCCACGGGCGCGGTCCTGCACGGCGAACTCGAACGCGGTTACCGCTCGGCCGTCATCTTCACCTTCGGCGGCGGCAACAACGAGATCCAGCGCGAGATCATCTCGTGGATCGGCCTGGGGATGCCCCGGGTGCGGCGCTAGCGTGCTGTGACCACAGACCTTAGTTGTCACATACCGAGGATAGTTGGCACCGTGATTCTGTGGGATCAGGATGACGGCCGAGCCGTGATGCGGCAGTTGGCACTTCGCCGCGAGCACTGGAAGCGCCGTCGACTGCGACTTCGCGGCGATGGCGGCTCCAACTCAAGATCGAGAACTTACCGCCTGCCAGACTGAGAGTTCTCCGCTGGTGCCGCGTCCGAGGTTGCCCGTGGGCGTACACCATCGGCAGCCGCCGTTCTGGCGGGGATCTTGGAGATGCCGTTCGCGGACTCGAGGGCGGTGGATGACTGCGAGCAGGAATTGGGTCATGGCCTCGCCAGCGGCGAGTGTGTTCAAGGGCATCACGCTGGGCGCGGGCACACCGGGGATGTACCGGGCATGCTCGCGCTCGGTGTCGGGGTGCGTCTCGATGGCGAGTTCGGTCGGGTCGATGAGGCCGTTGCACCACATGCAGCCGATGCCCGGGGCGATCAAGCGTGTGGCGGTGTGGATCTGCCCGACGTCACCGTCTGGGGAGACGGGGATCTTCACGCCGACTTGAGTGGCGGGCGTGTATGCGGAGCCGACAGTTACGCAGGACCGACGAACAGGTGGCGGAGCAGTTCGACGTCAGCTTGCAATTCACGGCCTGGCGTATGAATGCTTCAGGCGCTCGGAGAATGGGCGGAGGCGACCGGCGGGGCGGTAGCTTCGTCCGTGAGGGGTGCGGGGGTATCGAGTTTCCTGTGCGAGGGCCTCGGGGGGCACGGCGACGACGGCGATGCCGTGGGCGCTTCCCGTGAACATGCCTCGCACGGACAACTCCTACCTGCTCCAGGCCCTCGGCAAGGCGCCGGGGCCCCCTCCGCGGCGTGGCCGTCATAGACCCCGGACGTCGGGGGGGGGGAAGAGCTCGACCGGCTCGTGGAGACGGGTGCGTGCGGGATCCGCCTCAACCTGATCAGCGGCCCGGTGCCCCCGCTGGAAGATCGGCTCTGGCAGCGACTGGTGCACGAACTCGCCGCCCCTGGACTCCACTTGGAAGTCCAGGCACAGCAACGCCAGTGGGAGGAGCTGGAACCCTGGCTGCTCGGCTGGCCCGGCGCGGTGGTTGTCGATCATCGGGGGCTGCCGGCGGCCTTGTCTCTGTCCTACCCCGGATCCGCTGCGCTCTCCCGCCTGCTGGCCGGACAGCACGTGTGGGCGAAGGCGGCCGTGCCTTGTCGTTGCCGCGGGCGGCCACTGCGAGGGTGCGGTGCGTAGCCTGCGGAGCGCCGGAGGCGATGAGCGGATGCTGTGAGGGAGCGACCGGTCGTGGACCCGGCATGAGCAAATGGCCGTGTCTACAGCACGACCCCGACCTGGCTCACGGCGGACCTCAGCCCCACCCAAGCCCTGCGGATACTGTGCGCCAACCCAGCGCGACTGTGTGCTTGGACGCCCTTTCGTCGCACGGGCCGACCGATGACGTACAGGGCCGCACTCGGGCACGGCTGAGCAGGGGTGGGGCCGCCTTCCATGGCCAGGGCCGGCGAACGGTGACGGCCGAGCTGACGTTTCCGAGGGCGTTGTGCGAGCGTGAAGGTGCGGGCAGCGCGGCTTGGCTCGGGCTCAGGACCCAAGGAACTCGAGTGCCCTTGCCACGAATTCATCGTGATACTGGAAGATCCCCCCGTGTCCGGCATCCGGGTAGAGGGGCACGAGTTCACTCCTGGGCAGGCGGGCGGCCAGGTCGAGTGTGTTGTGGCTGGGCACCATGCGGTCGTTCTCGCCGTTTGCCACGAGCACCGGTTGGCGAATCTCCGACAGGTCCGACGGCGCCTGACGGCCCCATTGTCTGATGGCCTTCAGCTGGGCTCGGAACGCCGGCAATGAGATGTCCTTGTCGCGGTGGTGCGTGCGCTCCTTCAGCCGTTCCAGCAAGGCCCGTCCCGCCCGCCGACCGCCCTCGGTTTCGGTGAAGAAGAGGGAGAGCTTGGGATCCTGGCGGGTCAGGGCGCCCTTGAGCGTGGCCTGGAGGGTGAGCGCCGGGACCTTGTCGATGCCGGGGCCACCGGCGGGGCCTGTGCCCGCCAGGATGACCTTGCGGATGAGGTGAGGTTCTTGTTCCGCGATGACCTGTGCGATGAAGCCGCCCATCGACAGGCCGAGCAGATCGACCTGGTCGAACCCGAGGGCTCGGATGAACAGCACCGCGTCGCGGGCCATCGCCTCGATCGTGTCCGGCGTGGAGCCGCTCGATCCGCCCACCCCGCGGTTGTCGAAGGCGATGACCCGGCGTCGTGCGGCGAGTCCGTCGACGACGCGCGGGTCCCAGTTGTCCAGGACCCCGGCCAGGTGAATCAGGAGGATCAGCGGTACGCCGTTCTCAGGGCCGAGTTCCCGGTAGGCGAAGTCCTCGCTGCGGACGGACACGGAGCGGGTCGGCGCGTTCTGGTACGACGACGGCGAGGAGGACGGTGAATTCCGCGGTGTGTTCATGTCCAGGTCCTTCTGTAGCGAGTTTCAGAGCACTTCTCGTTGCCGCGGGTGGTGCTGTGCCGGCGCCCGCGGAGCGCCTCGACCGGTCGGCACGACTGCTCCCTCACGTCATCTTGAGGACGACCTTGCCTGCCTTCGCGCGCCCTGTTTCGAGGTACTCCAGCGCTTCTGGGGCCGACTCGAACGAGAACACGGTGTCGACGACGGGCCGGATCCTGCCGGCCTCGATGAGCGGAATGAGCTCGCGCAGCTGGTCCCCGCTGGCCTTCATGAACAGGAACGAGTACGTGACGTTCCGCCGCCGGGCGCGTTGCCGGATCCGGGAACTCGGCGCGGACATCACCAGCCGGATCACCGGATTCGCTCCCGGTTCCCTGCCGAAAGCGGCATCAGGAGGGCCCGAGAAACTGATGACCTGTCCGCCGGGCTTGAGCACGTCCAGGGACTTCAGAAGCGTCTCGCCGCCGAGCGAGTCCAGGACGACGTCATAGTCGTCCAGCACCGTCTCGAACTCCTGCTTCTTGTAGTCGACGACAACGTCCGCGCCGAGCCGCTTCACCAGGTCGACGTCGGCCGTGCTCGTGGTCGTCGCCACGTGGGCACCCAAGTGCTTCGCCAGCTGGATGGCGATGGTGCTTAGGCCGCCGGAGCCCGCGTGGACGAGGACTCTCTGGCCCGGCTGGATGTTCGCCCGTTCGACCAGCGCCTGCCACGAGGTCAGGGCGACCAGGGGAAGGGATGCCGCCTCCTCCATGGTCAGCGTGGCCGGCTTGATCGCCACGTCGTCCTGGTGCACCGCGATGAGTTCGGCGAACGTGCCGATCCGGTCCTTGTCGGGCCGCGCGAAGACCTCGTCGCCCACCGCGAAGCGCGTGACGGCCGCGCCTACTTCGACCACGATTCCGGCGAGGTCGTTGCCCAGGACGACCGGGAGCCGGTACGGCAGGATCGCCTTCAGCTCCCCGTTTCGGATCATGCGGTCGAGCGGGTTGACGGTCGCGGAATGAATCCGGACCAGCGCGTCGTCCGCGCCGGACCCACCTCCGGGTCCGGCACCTCACCGGCCCGCACGCCGGCCTTGTCGCCGTAGCGCTCTACCGTGAGGGCCCTCATCGTGGTCGTCTCCGTATCTCGTCCGCAAGTGGACGGGGGTGATGTGCATCGCGGGATTCCTGGGCATCCCAGGTTTCCCTGGGGGGGGCGGACGCCGTAGCCCTTTACATTATGATCGTAATGTTAGGGGGCGGGCCGATGGTCCGCAAGGGGGGAGTTCTCTTCGCCGGCACCCGATGTGCTGCACCGGCACTGTCGATCAGTTCACGCGGTGCGGGTGCCGACCCATGGCGGCCGGCTCGTTCTGATCACCCCGGCATCCGCCTCGCCGAGCACCGAGGCGGCGCTGACCGAGGGTCATTGGAGTACGATCGAAATACAATATGGCGAGGGCGCCCGTCAAAAGCAAGCAGCCCCTCCGACGAGCAAAGGAGCGCGCGGTGCGCTACGGGAAAGAGCACAAGCAGGCAACCCGGCAGCGGATCATCGAGGCGGCCGGACGCCGGTTCAAGCGGGACGGCATCGACGGCTCGGGCATCTCAACCCTCATGACGGACGCGGGGCTGACCAACGGCGCCTTCTACACCCATTTCACGTCGAAAGACGACCTCGTGGCCACCGCGGTCGCCGACCAATTGCAGGCGCAGAACGCGAGCATCGTCGCGCAGGCGGCACCCGGTCGCGCAGGACTTGAGCAGATCGTGCGCTGGTACCTGTCCGCCCAGCATCGCGACAGCTCCGACGACGGCTGCCCCTCCGCCGCCCTGCTCGACGAAATCCGGCGCTGCACAGACCCGACCAAGCAGGCTTACACCGACGGCGTACTGATGGTCATCGACGGCATCGCCGCCCGCCTGGCACCCGACGATCCCCTCTCGGTCCGCACCAAGGCGCTCGGCGCCTACGCCATGATGGCCGGGACACTCCAGCTCTCCCGAGCCCTCACCGACCGGCAGCTTGCCGACGAACTGCTCGAACAGGGCATCCACAACGCCTTCGCCCTGCTGGGCGTGGAGCATGGGCACTCCAGCCCCGCGATGTGACACACCCGCACCCCCTTGGATACTTCCGACCCAGAACTCGGTCGACCTGGCGCGGCGAGTGCCGAACGGCGAGTTGGTCCTCTACCCCGACGCCGGCCATGGCGGCATCTTCCAGTTTCACGGGCAGTTCATGGAGACGGCTCTCAAGTTCCTCGAGCGGTAAAAGGTGTGCGGTGCGGTCGTAGTCTGGGCCGAGGGTGGCGCCTCAGGGTCGTGGCGCCCTTTGGGTGAGCGGCTCGAGGCACCCGTTCACTGACGCGACCTCGCCTTCCGCCTCACCCCATGAACGCGAGAGCGTTCTCGATCCCCAGCTCAAGGACCTCGTCGGCGCGCTTCTGGTCGGACAGGGCGCGGGACAGCTGCATCGTCCCCACCAGCATGGTGAACAGCCCGATGGCCTTGGCCTGAGCGGACCGAGGGTCCTCGGGTGTCAGGCGGGCGGAGATCTCCTCCAGGATGGCCCGCGCGCCGTCGCTGTAGGCCTGCCTGGTCCCGTCCTCGCAGCGGCCGATCTCGTCGAGAAGGGCGGCGGAGGGGCATCCGAGGCCGGGGTTGTCCCGGTGCTCGGGGGACAGGTACTCGCGAATGAGGTCCTCGAGTCCCGGGCGGCCGGGGCGCAGGGTGCCGTACCCCGCGACCTGCGTGTGCAGTTCCTCGGCCACGACATGGGCGACGAGGTCGTCCTTGGACGCGAAGTGGGCGTAGAAGGCTCCGTTGGTGAGCCCCGCGTCCGCCATCAGCGTGGAGATACCCGAGCCGTCGATGCCGTCCTGCTTGAACCGGTGGCCGGCCTTTTCGATGATGCGTCGCCGCGTCACCTGCTTGTGCTCCTTGGCGTAGCGCACCACGAGCTTTCTCCGTTCGCTCCGTAAGGCCATGCTTCGCACTCAAGGGTAATCCATGGCCTGACGCACGTAATACCATGACCGGCGTGCCCATGTCCGGCGACCGCATGACCGGCGTGCTCACGACCGGATGCGGGCACCGGGTCCGAGTCGGGCGGTGACTTCCGCTGCGGTAAGGGTGGAGTGCTCCGCGGAACACTCGACGACGACGCGGACCGGGGCGTCGCAGTCGGTGTGACGGACGTCCAGCACAGGCCCCTCGGGGCCGAGGGCGTACGCCTCGCCCCACTGGCTCAGCGCCATCAGGACAGGCCACAGATCCCAGCCCTTGCGGGTCAGGCGGTACTCGTTGCGGGAGCGGCTGCCCGGCTCCCGGTAGGGGACGGTCTTCAGGACGCCGGCCGCGATCAGCTTCCGGAGGCGGTCGCTGAGGACGGCTTCCGACAGGCCGATGTGGCGGTGGAAGTCGTCGAAGCGGCGGACTCCGTTGACGGCGTCCCGCAGGATCAGCAACGTCCACTTCTCTCCGACCACGTCGAGCGTGCGCTGGACGGGGCAGTTCTCCGTGCTCGCCTCAAGCCACTCCATCCCGCCATCGTAAGGCTCTGGCTTCTTCATTGACAGTCAGGTGAGCGGGAAGCTAGCTTCACTTCAAAAAGTTAGATGGAAGGTGCCTGGTCGTGGGACGAACGCGTACGTATCAATGGGAAGATCCCGCGATCCTGGCGGAAGCCGCCGGACGCATGGCCGGCATCGACTTCCTGCGTGAGTTGCAGGCGGGGCGGCTGCCGGGACCGCCCATCAACTACTCCCTGGACTTCACTCTGAGCGAGGTGGAGCCCGGCAGGGCGGTCTTCTCCCTGACACCGGGTGAGGAGCACTACAACCCGATCGGCAGCGTGCACGGCGGCATCTTCGCCACCCTGCTCGACTCGGCGGCTGGTTGCGCAGTCCAGTCGACCCTTCCGCAGGGCGTTGCGTACACCTCGCTCGACCTCACGGTGAAGTTCCTGCGACGGATCACCGTGGACACGGGCACGGTACGCGCCATTGGCACGGTGGTCAGCAAGGGCCGTCAAACCGCCCTAGCTCAGGCGCAGTTGGTCGACGCGAAAGACCGTCTGCTCGCCCACGCCACCAGCAGCTGCATGCTCTTCCCGGTGCCTCCCTCGCAGAGGTGAGCCTCGGCGGCGACCGGTATCGGTCTGGGCCGTGATGCCGGACTCCCTCGATCTCGGTGCAGAACGCCGGGGTGTGAGGTGAAACCGCTGCGGCGCACGTCGGTCGCGGCCCGTAACTGCTCGGGTCGCCGGCCTCCGTGCGCCGCAGCTGTGTCGAGGCGCCCGAAGGGGGTGGTTCCCTCGGGCACCGGGCTGCTCTTCGTCAGGCGGCGTGGGTGGGGTAGTCGGTGTAGCCGGCCGCGCCGCCGCCGTAGAAGGTGGCGGGGTCGGGGGTGTTCAGGGGGGCGCCGGAGCGTACGCGCTCGACGAGGTCGGGATTGGCGAGGGCCATGGTGCCGACGGTGACCACATCGGCCAGACCGTCTTCTACGTCCTTGGCGCGGGTGGAGAGATCGGCACCGCCCCGGTTGAGGATCAGCGTGGTCGACCACAGCTTCCGGAGGGCGTGCAGGAGTTCCTCGTCGCCGCCATGGCCGATGTGCAGGTAGGCGAGGTTGAGGGGGGCGAGGGCGCGCAGGAGGTGCGGGTAGAGCTCGTGGGGATCGCTCTCCGTGAGGTCGTTGATCTGGAAGGGGTTGCCGGGAGAGATCCGGATGCCGGTGCGGCCGGCGCCGATCTCGTCGGCCACGGCCGTGGCGACCTCCACCGCGAAACGGATGCGGTTGTCGAGGGAGCCCCCGTACTGGTCGGTGCGCTGGTTGGCGCTGGGGAAGAGGAACTGGTTGACCAGGTAGCCGTTGGCCCCGTGGATCTCGACGCCGTCGGCGCCGGCCGCGATGGCGGCCGCGGCGGCGCGCCGGAAGTCGTCGACCGTCGCGGCGACCTCCTCGGTGGACAGCTCGCGCGGCTCCGGCATCTCCTGAAGCCCGGACGGGGTGAACGTCTGGCCGGCCGGCTTGATCGCGGAGGGGGCCACCGGCTGCCGGTGGTGGGGGGTGTTGTCCGGGTGAGAGATGCGCCCGGCGTGCATCAGCTGGATGACGATGCGTCCGTCGGCCTTGTGTACGGCGTCGGTGACCTTGCGCCAGCCGGCGATGTGATCCTCGGTGTAGATACCTGGGGTCACCGGGTAGCCCTGGCCGTCGGCGGAGGGCTGGGTGCCCTCGGTGATGATCAGCGCGTGCGAGGCGCGCTGGGCGTAGTACTCGGCGTTCAGCTCGGTCGGCACGCCGTCCGGGGTGGCCCTGCTGCGGGTCAGGGGGGCCATGGCCAGCCGGTGCGGCAGGGCGATCTCTCCGACGACGGTCGGGTTCCACAGGGCGTTGAGCATGGGTGATTCCTCAGGTGATGGGTGGTGGTTCCAAAAGGGGCGGGGGCGGACACCGCGTGGACGTGGACACCGGGCTCTTCTGCCTCCGGGTCCGAAGACGCACCCGCCCTGCGCCCGCCGGCCGAGTCGGAGTCGGCATCGGCCTATCAAATTACGATCATAATACTATGTGGCTCGGGGGGCTGTGGCAAGTGGGTCCCGGCACGGGGCCACGAAGCCGTGCGGCGCAGCTCGCGCAAGAACCTCACGCCAGAGCGGATGGGAGTTCCGCAACGCGAGCTGGTATCACCTGCTCCGCCCAGACGGCACTTGCCCTCGCGGTTGTGCTGTGTGCCCCAGTGTTCGGTGGGGTGGGCGACGTGGAGCAGGCCGCGGCCGCCCTCGTCGAAGTCCCGGGCACGGCGCAGGTGCGGGGCGGTGCTGGTGGCGTCGGAGACTTCGCACGTCAGGGCGGACTGAAGGATCATCCGCAGTTTGATGGGGGTTCTTGCCGTAGCGGATGGCGGTCGTCACCAGTTCGCTGACCACGAGTTCGGCGGTGAAGGCCAGTTCTTCCAGCCCTCAGACGGTCAGTTGATCGGATGCCTGGACGCGGGCCGTGGAGACGACTGCCGGGTCGCTGGGGAGACCCAGGTCGCGACATGATCGGCGTCAAAGGCTCCGGTGGGGCAGTCCGCCGGGCGCGCCCGCCCACCGTCAGCCAGGGATGGCGACATTCGATCACGGGGTGTGACCGGCGCGGCGGAGAACAGGGCGCAGGACCTCGATGACACCGGGGTCGTCCACTGTGGAGGGGATGGGTTCGTCGTGCCCGTCGGCGATGCCGCGCATCGTCTTGCGGAGGATCTTTCCCGAGCGGGTCTTGGGCAGGGCGGCTACCACCGCGACGTCCTTGAGGGAGGCGACGGCGCCGATGCGCTCGCGCACGAGCTGGACGAGTTCGGCCTCGACCTCGCCCGGTTCGCGGTCGACGTCGGCTTTCAGGACGACGAAGCCGCGCGGTACCTGTCCCTTGAGGGCGTCGGCGACGCCGATGACGGCGCATTCGGCGACGTCTGGGTGGGCGGCCAGGGCCTCTTCCATGCTGCCGGTGGACAGACGGTGCCCGGCGACGTTGATGACGTCGTCGGTGCGGCCCATGACGAAGACGTAGCCGTCGTCGTCGAGGTGGCCGCTGTCGCCGGTGAGGTAGTAGCCGTCGTAGGCGGAGAGGTAGGAGGCGACGTACCGGTCGTCGTCCTTCCAGAGCGTGGGCAGCGCGCCGGGCGGCAGCGGGAGCCGCACGACGATCGCGCCGTCGACGCCTGCGGGCACCGGCTCGCCCGAAGCGTCGAGGACCCGGACGTCCCATCCCGGCAGCGGGCGGGTGGGAGACCCGGGCTTGAGGGGAGCGGTTTCGATGCCCACGGGGTTGGCGACGATGGGCCAGCCGGTCTCGGTCTGCCACCAGTGGTCGATCACCGGGACGCCCAGCAGATCGCTCGCCCAGTGGTAGGTCTCGGGATCGAGGCGCTCACCGGCGAGGAAGAGGTGGCGCAGGTGGGAAAGGTCGTAGCCCGCGGTGAGCGTTCCCTTCGGGTCCTCCTTCCTGATCGCCCGGAAGGCGGTGGGTGCCGTGAACATGGTCTTGACCCCGTACTCGGCGGCAACGCGCCAGAACTGGCCCGCGTCCGGGGTACCCACCGGCTTGCCCTCGTACAGCACCGTCGTCGCACCGACCAGCAATGGCGCGTAGACGATGTACGAGTGCCCGACGACCCAGCCGACATCGGAGCCGGTGAACATCGTCTCGCCCGGGCCCACGTCGTAGACGGCGCCCATGGACCAGTGGAGGGCGACCGCGTAGCCGCCGCAGTCACGCAGACTCCCTTGGGCTTTCCGGTGGTTCCGGAGGTGTAGAGGATGTAGAGGGGGTCGGTTGCGGGGACGGGAACACAGTCGGCCGGCGGCGCGGCAGCCACCAGGTCGGCCCAGTCGAGATCGTGAGGCCCCAACTCTGCTGTCTCCTGCGGGCGTTGCAGGATCACGTTCTTCTCCGGCTTGTGGACCGCGAGTTCGATCGCCTGGTCGAGCAGGGGCTTGTACGCGATGACGCGCTTGCCCTCGATGCCGCAGGAGGCGGACACGACCACCTTGGGGGCCGCGTCGTCGATGCGGAGGGCGAGTTCGCGTGGGGCGAACCCGCCGAAGACGACCGAGTGCACCGCGCCGATACGTGCGCAGGCCAGCATCGCGACTACGGCCTCGGGGACCATCGGCATGTAGACGACCACGCGATCACCGTGCCCCACCCCGAGTTGCACGAGTGCTCCGGCGAAGGCCGCCACCTCGTCCCTCAACTGCGTGTAGGTGTAGGTGCGCCGGGTGTCGGTCACGGGTGAGTCGTAGATGAGTGCAGCCTGTTCGCCGCGGCCGGCTTCGATGTGCCGGTCGACCGCGTTGAAACAGACGTTGAGCCGACCGTCGGGAAACCAGCGGTAGAAGGGGGCGCCCGAGGAGTCCAGGGCGCGTCGTGGGGCGACATCCCAGTCGATGCCCTCCGCCGCCTTCAGCCAGAAGTTCTCGGGATCCTCGATACTCGAGCGGAAGACATCCTCGTACGTTCCCATCGCGCACTCCTTTGTGGCATCAAGGGACGGTGGTGGGGCTGCTTGCGGAACGGTGTCGGACACAAGGACCGCATGCCGGCCTACATGGTCGAGCAGGATGCCGACGACCGGCGGACCGGTCACCGGCATCGCGGTGGTGCGGCGGTCCGGCCGAAAGACCGCTCCGCCCGGTGTGGCTTCAGCTCACGCGCCGAGGTGCTTGCGGAGCCACTGGCCCATCTGCTGGATCGCCTGGTCCACCTCGGGTACGCGCCCGGCGCCCAGGACGAACGAGTGCTGCCCTTCGGGCAGCGGGTGGACCTCGGAGGTGACCTTGAAGTCCGCGAGGCGGCGGCCGAGTTCGGCGCCGTCGTCGGCGAGGGTCTCGTACTCGCCGTAGTGGACGGTCGTGGGCGGCAGGCCGGTCAGATCGGCGTTCGCGATGCTGATCGCGGGGTCGGTGAAGTCCACGGCGGGGTCCTGCAGCCAGGCTCCTCGGAAGAGTTCGAGGGTGCTCCTGCTGAGCATCTTGTCGTTGTCCTCGTTCTCGTCCACCGACGCGTTCTGGATGGTGAGGTCGGTCCACGGTGAGACGCTGACGATCGCGCCCGGCGTCGCCTCGCCCTTCGCGAGCAGGCGCAGCGGGAGCATCACCGCGAGTGTGCCGCCGATCGAGTGGCCCGTGCTGCCGATGTTCCGCGGCTCGTAGCCCTGCGAGAGGAGCCAGCGGTAGGCGGTCTCGGCGTCGTCGAGCTGGGCGGGGTAGGGGTGTTCGGGTGCCAGGCGGAAGTCCACGACGAGGGAGCGGGCTCCGGCGGCCTTGGCGATGTGGCCGGCGGCCTTGCGGTCCGAGTGCATGGAGGCGGTGACGGATCCGCCGAAGTGGAAGTGGAGCAGTGCCTTGTCGGGGTCGGCGCCCTCGGGGATGGCCCACAGGGCGGGGACGCCGCCCGCGTCCACCTCGGCGTACGTGACGCCCTCCGGCTCTGTCGACGCCTTGTGGTTCGAGTCCACGATGTCGCGGACGATGGCCAGGTCGAGGCCCGGCGTCGAGGACTTCGCGCTCACGCTCGCGAGGAACTCCGCGAACTCGTGTGCCTCTTGGCTTACTCCCATGGTGCTGCTCCTTCGCAGGTTGCTGCCACGCCCACGTCCCGCGTGCAGCCAGGTTGATGTGCTGGTCCTGACGCTACTGGCTGAGTATAGAAAAGTAAACTCAGAAGGGATCGGGATCACCTCTGGTTGCGGGGGCGCGGCGGCGCTGTGCGGGCGACCCCCGACGCCGGCGTCGACGCGCTCTCCGCCTCGCCGCAGAGATTGGAGATCACTCACGCCCTGCTGGCCCGGGGCAGGCAGCAGACGTTGCGCGAGTGTCTTGACATCGAACTCACTCTCACGCGCACGACCATTCGCACGCCGGACTTCCTGGAGGGCGTCCGAGCGGCCTTGGTCGACAAGGACGCAGTCCCACCTGGGAACGCGAGGTGCGGGGTGGGCAGGCGCTGCCGGCCTGAGCATGTGCGCCGTGAGCAGGTTCTCGGAGCTGACCGGGGCGAGGTGGAGCTTGTCGAAATCAGCGCGTGGTTCGATCGGTTGTAACGCACTTGACCGGGTGTGCGGGGTTATGGACAGGGTTAGCGGCTGTCCGGTGTCCGGACTGCCGGACTGTCGCACTGCCGGACAGGATGTTCTTGCCGAGTTGCGCGGCGCGGATCGCGGTGACGTGCCCGCGGTTCCGGCGCCGATGGTGACGACGCCGTAGTGCGTGCTCACGAAGTGCCTCCGTTCCGGGGAGATGGTCGGCTCGTGGAGCGCGCGGTCATGCGGCGCGGTGGTGGGGCGCCAGGGTGGCGTGGATCTGGTCGCGGATGTCGGCGAGGACGGCTTCGTCGCTGCGGTGCAGGTACATGGTGGCTGTGGTGCTGATGTGGATGATCGCGGTGATCACCCGTGCCAGCGTCGCCGCGTCGGTGGCGCCGATGTGCTCGTCGCGGGTGAGCAGGCCGGTGACGCCGTCCTCAAGACGGCCGGCAAGGGCTAGGCCCGCTTGCCGGTAGGGCTCGGCCGGGTCGCCGAAGACGAGTTCGTGCAGGTATGTGCGGCCGTTCTCGATGTGCTCCCTCACGCACTGCACCACGGGGCGGATGAGAGCGACGACCCGCTCCAGCGCGCCCTGTCCGACGGCGGCGTTCGCGGCGGCGAGGCCATCGTCGATGGCGGCGGCGAACTTCTCGTTCTGCACCATGATCAGCAACTCGGCCTTGGTGGACGCGTACAGGTAGAGGGTGCCGATCGCGACATCGGCCCGGCGGGCGACCTGCTGCGTCGTGACCTTGTCGACGCCGTGTTCGACGAACAGCTCGCGGGCTGCGGTCATGATGCGCTCGCGCTTGACCTGTTTGGCCCTCTCGCGGCGCCCGATCGGCAGGTGACCGCTTCCCATGGGGACCTCCCTTGACAATATTTCTGAGTAGATTCATAGTTGAGTGTACTCGGATTGGCCGAGCGGGGCGAGGTTGCGAGGTCCTCGGGTGTCGCGCCGGGTTTGCCGATCTATTCCCATACCTGAATAAATGGGACAAATATTAGGAGTGACACCTCATGAGGGCGTTCGTCGTCAGCAAGTACAAGGAGCCGCTGCAGGAGGCGGACGTCCCCGAGCCCACCGTCGGGGAGCACGACGTGCTCGTCCGGGTGGAGGCCGCCGGGCTGAACCCGTTGGACGAGAAGATCCGCGCCGGTGAGTTCAAGCAGATCCTGCCCTACAAGCTGCCGCTGATCCTGGGCAACGACGTCGCGGGCACCGTCATCGGCGTCGGGACGGCGGTTCGCGGCTTCAAGCCCGGAGACGAGGTCTACGCCCGGCCCCACCAGGACCGCATCGGCACGTTCGCCGAGCGCATCGCCGTAGCGGAGGGCGACCTGGCGCTCAAGCCCGCTTCGATCAGCATGGAAGAGGCCGGCTCGCTGCCGCTGGCGGCGCTCACGGCGTGGCAGGCGCTGGTGGAGCGCGGGAAGGTGCGGCCCGGGCAGAAGGTTCTCATCCACGCCGGGGCCGGCGGGGTCGGTTCGATCGCGATCCAGCTCGCCGCGCACCTCGGTGCGCACGTCGCCACGACCGCCGGCGGCTCCAACGCGGACTTCGTGCGCGCGCTTGGCGCGGACACGGTGATCGATTACCGCACCCAGGACTTCGAGCAGCTCCTGACCGGCTACGACCTGGTGCTGGACAGCATCGGCGGGGAGACCCTCGAGAAGTCCCTGCGGGTGCTCAAGCCCGGCGGCAAGGCCATCGGGATCACCGGTCCCCCGGACCCCGCGTTCGCCCTCAAGGCCGGCCTGAACCCGCTGATGCGCCTGGCGGTCGCCGCCCTGAGCCGCAAGATCCGCAGGCAGGCGAAGAAGCTCGGCGTGACGTACGAGTTCCTGTTCATGCGCGCCAGCGGCGACCAGCTCCGCCAGATCACCACTCTCATCGACCAGGGCGTGGTGCGTCCGGTCGTGGGCAAGGTGGTCGGCTTCGACCAGACCCCGCAGGCGCTGCAGTCCCTGTCCCAGGGCGGCATCCGCGGCAAGGCCGTCATCGGCAACAGCTGACCCGCCGCAACCGCGACGGGCGACACGAAACACACAGCGACACAGAACACGCAAGGAGAATCCGTCATGAGCAGCACCGACACCCCGAACGAAGCCGTCATCACCTCCTACGCCAAGGCCCCGGCCCGCACCGTCAGCGCCGGCGGCGTCACCTACGCCTACCGCGAGCTGGGACCGAAGGGCGGCATCCCCGTCGTCTTCTTCGTCCACCTCGCCGCGACCCTGGACAACTGGGACCCCCGCATCATCGATCCCATCGCGAAGGGCCGTCACGTCATCGCCTTCGACAACCGCGGCGTCGGGGCATCCACAGGACAGGTGCCGGACAGTGTCGAGGCGATGGCCGACGACGCCTACACCTTCGTCAAGGCGCTCGGGTACGACAAGATCGACGTCTTCTCCTTCTCCCTCGGCGGCATGGTCGCTCAGGCCCTGGTGGTGAAGCACCCCGAGCTCGTCCGCAAGCTGGTCCTCACCGGCACCGGGCCCAAGGGTGGCAAGGACATGGACAAGGTCGCCAGAGTCACCTACTGGGACATCCTGCGTGCCACGTTGACCCGTTCGGACCCCAAGGAGTTCCTGTTCTTCAACCGCAATGCCACCGGCAAGCCCGCCGCACGCGCGTTCGTGAACCGGCTCAAGGAGCGCACCGTCGACCGCGACGTGGACATCAAGACCAAGGCGTTCCAGACGCAGCTGAAGGCGATCAAGAAGTGGGGGCGCTCCGCCCCCGACGACCTGTCGACGGTCACGCAGCCCACCCTGATCGCCAACGGCGACAACGACCGCATGGTGCCCTCGGTCCTGTCGGAGGACCTGCACCACCGCATCAAGGGCAGCGAGCTGATCATCTACCCCGACTCCGGGCACGGCGGCATCTTCCAGTACCACGACCGGTTCGCCCCCGTGGCGGTCAAGTTCCTCGCCCCGTGACAACGGTCTGACCAGGAAGAGAAGGGCAACACCATGAGTACGTCACCGGCCGTCGCGCCGCTGGCAGTGAAGAAGCCTCTCACCTCCTCGATCCTGCTGTGGGTGCGGACCGACCAGCCCCGCCAGACGGGCATGGACCACTGGAAGGGCCCGCACTCGGGGATCATCTCCGCCACCCCGGGCCTGGAGGAGTACCGGCAGATCCACCTCGCCGAGCACAACCCGGGCCGGTGGCCGGCCATCGACGGGGTCCAGACCGCGATCCCCGCGGACCGGAAGGTCGACGGCGTCGCGGAAGTCACCTTCCAGTCGGTGCTTGCACCCCTGAAAGGGCGCGAACAGACGAAGCTGGCCTACGCCGACGAGATCAACGTGTTCCGCCGCACCCTTCTCTACGCCGGCCCGCCGAACTCGTCCCGCTGGTACGACGTCGCAGGCCCCGGACAGATGGTCGGTGCCCGCACTCTGATCTACCTGCGCCGCAGAGACGGGGTCGGCGCCGGTGCCTTCCGGAAGTTCGTCAACGAGCAGCTCGCTCCCGCGCTCGCCGGCACCGGAGTGCTGAGGGAACTGCGCACGCAGACGTTCCTGCCCTGGATAGAAAAGCTCTGGGACACCCCGGACGTGGCCCACGACAACCCCCACGACCAGCACTTCCACGCCTCGGTCAGCCTCGGGTTCACCGACACCGCGGCACGGGACGCCTTCTTCACCGGCAATCTGGTCCAGGAGTTGTCCGACCGGCTGGCGTCGCAGGTCTCCGCGATCCACGCCTACGACGTCACCGCCGCCCTCACCTACGTCAAGAACGGCGAGATCCTCCCGCACTACAAGGAGTGAGCAGCGCGGGCGAGATGCGGACCGCCGGAGCTGCTCAGCAGTTCATCCGCCCCACGCTTCCCGGCCCTCCTCGCGCCCCCGTCGCCATCTGTTACCCACCACGCATCCGGAGCCAGCTATGAGCGAGCCCAGCACCATCCATTACGAGCGCACCTCACCGCAGATCGCGAAGATCACCTTCGCCAACCCGCCCGTCAACCTCATCGTCGGCGAGACCGTCCTGCGCCTCATCGAGATCGTCACCGAACTGGCCACCGACCCGGACATCCAGGTCGTGCTGTTCGACAGCGCCACCCCCGACTTCTTCTACAACCACTTCGACCTGGCCGCCGCCGCCGACTTCCCCGCCCCCGAGGACCCGGACGCGGTGCCGGCATGGACGAATCTTGTCCTGGAACTCTCCAAAGCGCCGTACATCACGATCGCGTCCATCCGGGGACGCACCCGCGGCGGCGGGAACGAGCTCGCCCTCGCCCTCGATCTGCGCTACGCCAGTCGTGAGAAGGCGATCTTCGGACAGCCCGAGGTCGGCAGCGGACTGCTGCCCGGCGGTGGCGGCGCCGAACGCCTCCCCCGGGCCATCGGACGCGACCGCGCCCTGGAAGCCATCCTCACCAGTGACGACTACGACGCCGACACCGCCGAGCGTTGGGGCTGGGTCACCCGCGCCCTCCCCGACGGCGAACTCGACGCCTTCGTCGACACGATCGTCGCCCGGCTCGCCTCCTTCGACCGCACCTCACTCGCCGCGGCCAAAGCCCAGATCAACCGGGCGTCCCTGCCCCCGGACGCGGACCTGGTCGCCGCGTACGGCGAGTTCAGCCACTCTCTCACCCTCCCCGGTTTCCTCACCCGGGCCGCAGGCACGCAGGCCGTCGTCGAACAGGCCGGCATCGACTTCGAATACCGTCTCGGGCACTACATCGGCATCGCCAACCAGCGACGCTGACACCCATCAGAAAACGAGGACGGACGCAGCCGATGCCGCGTCCGTCCTCGTTTGCCGCGGGGCCCACCTGATTTCCGACCTCTTCGGCACCGTGGTCGACCGGCGCACCAGCATCGCGGGCGAATTCGAACGCGTCGGCGCCCGCGTCGCGGCACAGGCCGATGGCCAGGACTCACCACCCAGTGGCGCAGCCTGTACCCGCCGACACTGCTGCGGGTGGCGTTCGGGGCAGTGTCCTGGCGGTCGCTGGACGAACTGCACCGGTTGATGCGCGGACGAGTGCGGGCCGAGCATGGCCTGACCGAGCTTCATCGACACAGACCGGGCCGACCTCGCGGTGCCTGGCACCGCCTGAGCCCGTGGCCCGACAGCCGCGATGGTCTGTCACCACGGTGGTGCCCCGCTTCTGACCGGGCTGCTGCCGGATCGACCGCCGATGTCATCCACCGCTCGACGGCCGCGACGGTGCACCACTTCTCGACACCGGCCGGCCAGGAACGCCATGGATCACAGGGTCCCGACATCAGGAGATCACATCGGGACCGAAGAACACGCTCAGGCGTTCGTGCCGCGCAGATCTGGGTAGAGCGCCTCGACCGGGCCGCTCAGGGCTGCCTTGACCCCCTGGGTCAACTCGTCGGCCAGGACTTCGTATTCTCCGGCCTCGACGGCGTCGTAGACCGTCGTCACCAGCTGCGTCGGCAGCATCTTGGGTCCGTCGGCGTGCGCGGCCATCCCGGTGTCGACGTAGCCCATGTGCACACCCGTCACGTGGACGCCCTTGGGTGCGAGCTCGATGCGCAGCGAGTTGGTGGCCGACCACAGTGCGGCCTTGGACGCGCTGTAGGCGCCGCCGAAGGCGTACCAGCTGGCAACGGAGTGCACGTCGATGAGGATCGACCCCTGCTTGGCGGCGAGGATCGGCGTGAAGGCGCGGGCAAGGAGGACCGGTCCGAAGAAGTTCGTCTCCATGTTCGCCCGGATGTCCGCCTCGGAGACGTCCAGCAGACTCGCGCTCGGCGGGGTGGCGCCCGCGTTGTTGACGAGCACGGTGACGTCCGCCGCGGCGGCGACGGCCCCGGCGATCGACGCGCGGTCGGTGACGTCAAGGGCCAGGGGGACGATGCGTTCGTCGTCCCAGGCGCGGGGGGTGCGGGCGGTGGCGTAGACCTTGGCGGCGCCGCGAGCCAGGGCCTCGTGGACGAAGTGGGTGCCGATACCGCCATTGGCGCCGGTGACGAGGACGACTGCTCCATCGAGAGAGGGCATGGGTTCCTACTTTCCGAGGGGGGTCTGAAGTACGTGGCTGCGCACGGATGGAGCAACGACACGTCGCCCCGCGGTGGGAGAATGAACGGAGCCACTTTCGAGCCCACATGATATTGAGTACAATCATAACTGATTACAGTCGGAATCTATTCCTGGAGGACGCGACCATGCCTGTCGGACGGCGCGAGCGGAACAAGCAGGAGAAGTTCGACCGCATCGTCGCTGCCGCCACTGAGCTGTTCGCCGAACACGGCGTCGATGAGGTCACGACCCAGCAGATCGCCGACAAGGCCGACATCGGCACCGGGACCCTCTTCCTCTATGCCAAGACCAAGGGCGAACTCCTCCTCCTTGTCCAGAACGCCAAGTACGTCGAAGCACTTGAGCAGGGCCGGGCGGACGCCGAGGCCGTCCCGGGCGTGCTGGACGCGGTGCTGGCGATCGTCCGGCCGATCGTGGAGTGCAACCGCATCCAGATCGACAACGGACGCACCTACCTGCGAGAGATGGTTTTCGGCGACCCCGAGGAGCCCCGGCACGGCGCGGCACTCGCCATCGTCGCGCAGACCGAGGAGGCCGTCGCCGCCGTGCTGCGCCGGGACGAGCGGGTCACGGAGGGCGACGCCGCCACGCTGGCACACATCGTGTCCGCCGTGATGTTCCTCAGCATGGCGGCGAGCGTGAACATCGCCTTGAGCGTCGAGGAGATCGTGCAGGACATCCGCAGGCAGGTCGAGGTCCTGCTGCCTCGCTGAAGCGTGGCCCAGGCGCAGGTGACCATTCGGGCAGTCCTCGGCTGCGGCATGGCCCGAATCCCCAAATGGCAGGTCATCCGGCCGTTGCTGCTCATGCCCGCATGACTGGACGGGTGGGGCGGCCGGCCGGAG
This sequence comes from Streptomyces sp. NPDC001868, assembly GCF_040297125.1. Classification (NCBI taxonomy): domain Bacteria; kingdom Bacillati; phylum Actinomycetota; class Actinomycetes; order Kitasatosporales; family Streptomycetaceae; genus Streptomyces; species Streptomyces sp. NPDC001868. The sequence continues at coordinate 21,287 of NZ_JBEOYO010000008.1, forward strand.
GGCTACCGTCACCGCGTGCTGCTGGGATTCCGGACCCGCGCCTGGACCGCGCGTTGAAGAAGATCGCCCGAAAGGGCGGCGGGGTGTCCTGCCGGTGTTCGTACTGAGGCGACTGGGAGCCGGCGTCGTACTGCTCCTGGTACTGAGCTGGGCTTGCGTCGGTCGGCTGCGGTCAGGCTTCTTGGCTCCGTGCCGCCGACTGGTCGCTGGTGTCGTGTGCCAGTGACGCGAGAATTTCCTTGCGGCAGACATCGAGGATTTCGTCCGCCAGTGGAGAACCGTCCGGGCATGCCCGCGACAACATGATCGCGCCGACCGAATGGGCGAGCATGTCGATCACCATCATGCGGGCCGCGCGCTGGTCCGCATCCCCCGGCGTATCGCTTTGGGACTGAAGGGCCGTCAGCAGGTTCTCGATCCCGGCTGCGAACTCTGTTCTGATGTCCGCCGGCTGACGTGCGGCGTCGCCGCCGAGGGCCGCGATGGTGCAGCCGTCGCTGCGCCCGTCGCGATGCTCCCGCGAGACGTAGCGCTCGACGAACTCGGCGGCGTCCAGACCTTGTGCCCGTGCCACGGTCTGCGAGAGCCCGCTCGCAGACGCTTCGGCCATCAGGTCGGCCTTGGAGCGGAAGTGCTTGTAGAACCCGCCATGGGTGAACCCGGCGGCTGCCATCAGTTCTGCCACGCCGACACCGTCATAGCCGCGCTCACGGAACAGCCTGGAGGCTGTCGCGACGATGTGGGCACGGTTCTGCTCTGCCTGTGCCTTGGTGACCCGCATGTCCAGCCGTCCCTTCGTCGGTCGACGCTCGACGCTCGACGCTCGACGGTCCAGCATACATAGATGTCGATCGACATCAAAGAGCTTGACTTTTTAGATTACGATCGTCATCGTATTGCTCATCCCCTCCAGAAAGGCTCAGGCCATGAGTGACACACATGTGACCGCCCCGACTCAGTACATCGAGGTTGACGGCGACCGGTTCGCCTACCGGCGCTGGGGCAAGCCCTCGGGCGTCCCGATCTTCCTGGTCCAGCACTTCCGCGGAGGGATGGACAACTGGGACCCGCTGCTCACCGACGGCCTGGCGGAAGGCCGTGAGGTCATCCTGTTCAACGGCCGCGGCGTCGCCTCGTCATCGGGCACGCCGCGTAACCGGATCGAGGACATGGCCGACGACATCGCCGCGGTCATCCGGGCGCTGGGGCTGGAGCAGGTCGACCTGCTCGGCTTCTCGCTCGGCGGTTTCCAGGCGCAGGAGGTCACGCTGCGCCACCCCCAGCTGGTGCGCAAGCTCCTCCTGCTCGGCACCGGCCTCCGCGGCGGGGACCCGACCAGTGACCCCCAGGTGCCTCAGTACGCCCTGAACCCGGTCCCCACCCTGGAGGACTTCCTCTTCCTGTTCTTCGGCCGCTCGGAAGCCGCGAAGCAAGCGGGCAAGGCCTTCTGGGAGCGCCGCCACCAGCGGACCGACCAGGACCCGCCGAGCTCGCCCGCGGTCGCACAGGCGCAGTTCGAAGCGACTATGGCCTACGCGGAACCGCTGCCGGGCGAGAACCCCTACGCCCACCTGAACGCGATCACCCAGCCGACGCTGGTCCTCAACGGCGAGAACGACGTGATGATCGCCTCGATCAACTCGTGGCACCTCGCCCAGAACATCCCCAACGCGCAACTGCTGATCTACCCCGATGCCGGGCATGGAGCGCAGTTCCAGTATCCCGAGCGGTTCCTGAAGCACGCCATCCAGTTCCTCGACGAGTAACGCCTGCAGGGCTTCGGTGCAGTCGCTGACGCCTGGTCCGTGCGCGAGAATCCGGCAGGCCGGACCCCGGCCGCCGGAGCGGCCGGCTGAGGTAGGCGCATCCTGCGTGATCGAGGCGGGGTGCGCCGTCGCCCGGCTGCCCTGCCCGCTCCCACGGTGTCCACCGCCGCGACCCTCCGGCCGGGACGGCTGATACGTGCCGCACGGGCGTCGAAGACGTGGGCGCCGGCCGCGCCGTCGGTGAACACGACGAGCAGCGCCTGAGTTCCAGCCACTGGGCGGCGATCCGCTCGATCGTGGTATCCGGGCAGAGCCACTCGACGCCCTCGCTGCCGGCCTTGACGACGTGGGCGACGCCGCTCCTTCCAGCGTGCCCCGGGCCGGTCCGCTGGGCGAGTCGGCCCGGGGGCAGGGAGAGTCGCCGGATCAGTCCCTGAGGCTCCGCTCGCCGAGACGAAGGTAGTACAGGGCCCGACCGCCGGCGCCGAACCGCCCGAGCTCGGTCATCAGCACAACGCCGGTCCGGATCTCGTCCGCTGTCCAGCCGGTGACTCCTTGACCATCGGTGGTCGGCTACGCGCCATGCCACAGCGTCCTCTCGCACGCCAGGCGCCTGCGGGGGGTGCCGGATTCAGGAGGGCCCGGGCGGCGCGGGCCTGCTGCGGTTGGCAGTGGAAGAACGGTGCCGCCGCTGTGCAGTGCGCCGATTTCGAGAGCCGGCCGGCGGATGGCCTCCTCGTACTGAGCGAGAGTGCGGCGCAGGTCGGTGTTCTCCTTCCGTAGCCGGCTCAGGTTGGCTTCCGTACGTACGTCGGATCCGGAGGGTTCCGTCGGCGTCGCAGGCCGGGCCGGCGCCGGGATGCGGGGCCGGAAGCGCACGTCGACCAGGGCGGCGTAGTGCCGCGGCTGGCACTTGCCGCACCATCGTGCCGCCAGCCCCGTCCCGCCACGGCGACCACACCGAAGCCCGCGCGCTGACGGATGGGATCGGCCCTGACGACGTCCTGCCCACGCACAGGTAGAACTCGTTGACCGTGGACACCTCCCGGTCCCAACTCGCCTCTTCCGAACGAGGGCCACGCTCATCACGACGCCGCCACCACTCGAACGCCGCTCGGTCGTCCATGGACGCATCACGCCGGTCCCGCCTGCGTCGCGTGAACCACAGGAAGGCCACGTATGTGCGCAGGTCCCGGGCATGAGCGTGTCGGCGAACGTCTTGACCATCGCGCGCAGCAGATCGGGACTCGGCGCGGCGAGATTGTCCTCGGCGAGGGCGTGCGGGGGCACACTGGCAGGTGCGGTCATCGTGCTGATGTCCTTCGGGCTTCGACACCTCGAAGATCAGCCGATGGCCGTTCATCTATGCGGGCACCAACCCGATGCCGGAGCAAACCCCGGATCAGGTCGAACCCGTACACCACTTCCCTGGATGCAACCCAAGGCACGCGGGGCACGGGGCTCCGCAGACTGCCGCGGCCGCCGGCAGCCCTCGGATTCGGGGTCGGAGCAGAGGGCGCCGTTGGACAACTCCCGTGTCCGTCATGAGCGTCGAGACATGCGAGCCGTCGATGTTGTTCCGCCCGACGCGGCGAGCGTCTCTCGCCCCTGCCGTCGCGTCGTCGGCCCCGCGTGATCATGCCAGGAGGATGTCGTGTGGCCGGCCTGATCTCAGTTGCTGTCGGGCGTCATCGAGACCACGACCTTGCCGGCCTTGGTGCGACCTTGCTCGACGTACGCCATCGCCTCGAGCGTCTGGTCGAACGGGAAGGTGCTGTCGATGACCGGGCGGAGCTTCCCGCTGTCGTAGAGGGCGCCGAGCTTGCGCAACTGGGAGCCGTCAGCCTGCATGAAGAAGAACTGGTAGCGAACGCCCAGGGCCTTCGCCTGCTTGCGGATCTTGCGACTGAGCACGTTCATGACCAGCCCCAGGAAGGAGGGAGCGCCGAGCTGCCTGGCGAACCCGGCGTCCGGCGGGCCCACGACGCTGACAGCCAGGCCGCCGGGCTTCAGCACGGTCAGCGACTTCACCAGGTTCGCCCCGCCCACGGCGTCCAGCACCAGGTCGTAGCCGGACAGCACCTTGGAGAAGTCCTCCTTGGTGTAGTCGACGACGACGTCGGCACCGAGGCTTCGGACCAGCTTCTCGGAATCAGTGCTCGCGGTCGTCGCCACGGTGGCACCGAGGTGTTTGGCGAGCTGGATGACCGTCGATCCGAGACCGCCGGCACCGGCGTGGACGAGCACCTTCTGACCCGGCTTCACATGGGCCTCGTCCACGAGGATCTGCCAGGCGGCCAGGGCCACCAGCGGCACCGCGGCCGCCTCCTGCGGGGTGAGCGAGGCCGGCTTGGGCGCGACGTCGTCCATGTCGATCGCGATGTACTCCGCGAAGCCTCCGATCCGCAGGTCGCGCGGACGGGCGTAGACCTCGTCGCCGACTTCGAGGCCGCGTACGGCGGAACCGACCCGCGTCACGACGCCGGCAACGTCATGACCGAGCACGAACGGAGGCTTGTACTTCAACAGCTGTTTGAACTCCCCGTTACGGACCATCTTGTCCAGCGGGTTGATGCTCGCGGCGCTCACCCTGACCAGAACATCGCGGTCACCGACGCTGGGCTCGGGTACCTCGGCGGCGCGCACGCCGTCCTTGCCGTACTTCTCGACGACGAATGCCTTCATGCCGGCCGCCTTTCCATGTGAACTTCTCGGGTCGCCTGCGTGCTGGTCATGACGCTACTTGTTGAGTATGGAAAAGTAAACTCAGGTCGGGTTAGAATCACCCCATGGATGCGAGGACCGAAGCTCTTCAGGACGCCGGCATGAGCACCCGACTCGACCGGGACATGTCGAACTGCTCGATCGCCCGGACCCTCGAGGTCGTGGGTGAGAAGTGGACGATCCTGATCCTGCGCGAGGTCTGGTACGGCTCGTCCCGCTTCAGTGACTTCGAACGGGTCCTCGGCTGTCCCCGCAACCTTCTCGCTGCCCGGCTCCGGATGCTTGTCGAGGAAGGGATCCTGGCCACCGAGACCTACAAGGAGCCGGGTTCGCGGAGTCGGCCGAAGTACGTGATCACACCCAAGGGCGTGGACCTGGTCCCGGCAGTGATGGGGCTCCTGCAGTGGGGCGACCGCTACCGCGCCGACCCGGAGGGCCCGGCCGTACTGACGCGACACCGCGGATGCGGTGCGCACGTCGATGCCCAGATCCGCTGCGAACGCGGCCACGCCGTGCAGGCGGAGGACATCGAGAGTGTCCCCGGCCCCGCATTTCGTCTGAGGCCCGCGGAGTGAGCTGAGCGCGGTGGCGGCGGGAGTCCGGGTGGGCTCAGTCCGCCGGGGTGTGCTCACTCCGTCTGGCTCGGGCCTGGTGGAGGCGGACTTTGGTGCGGTTGCCGCAGCGGGACATCGAGCACCAGCGGCGGTTGTGGGCGGGGGAGCGGTCCAGGAAGCGTAGGGCGCACGTGTCCGCGCCGCACACGCGTACGCGCCGGATCTCGGTCGACAGGAGCAGGTCTACGGCGTCCTGCGCGATCAGTGCCAGCGCGGTCGCGGAATCAGGTGCCATGGTCGTGGTGCCGACGGGCTCCAAGTGGTCGCCTTCGATGGTGATTTGCGGCGCCGGCCGGGGTGCCTGTGCTGCCGATTCGTTGAGCAGCACGACGTCGCTGGAGGAGGGCAGTCGGCCGTCGGAGACCGCGAGTACGGCCCGGTCGACCGCCTCGCGCAGCCGTCGGCCCGATGCCAGGACGGCGGCATCCACGGGATCCGGGATGCCCGGTGTGAGTAGTCCGGCCCGCTGTAGCCAGAGGGTGAGATCGCCCGGGTTCCGGAGCGTCTCCCCCGGCGTGGGTCGCCACCGGTGGCGGAGGGTGTTGGTGAAGTCCAGACAGACCCGCCCGCCGTCCCAGATCCACGTGTCGTCCGTTGTCACGCCTTCATTCTGCACGTTAGGTTTAACCCCCTAAGAGGGTTAGATCATGCCGGGGAGGCGCATCCATGGGACAGCCCACTGTGACCACAGGCGTGACGCAGGTGGACGGGGTCCGCCTGCACTACCTCCGAGCGGGATCCGGTCCTCTGCTCGTCCTGCTCCACGGGTGGCCGCAGACCTCCGACTGCTGGCAGCGGGTGCTGGCGGATCTGGCCGCCGACCACACCGTTGTGGCACCCGACCTGCGTGGCTACGGCCTGAGCGACAAGCCCTCGACCGGATACGACAAGCGGCGGATGGCCGCCGACATGGCGGGCCTCGTCGAAGCACTCGGCTTCGAGACGACCGCCGTCGTGGGTCACGACCGGGGCGCCCGCGTGGGGCACCGCTGGGCGCTGGACCGCCCCGATCAGGTGGAACGGCTGGCTGTGCTCGACATCGTGCCGACCCGGGAGATGTTTCGCCGGCTGGACGCCTCGCTCGCCTCCGGGTACTGGCACTGGCTGTTCCAGATGCAGCCCGACCTTCCCGAGCGGCTCGTGGGGCACGACATCCGTGGGTATCTCGAGTACTTCTTCGAGCGGTGGACCTACAACCGGCACGGGCTGACACCCGAAGCGGTCGACGGATATGTCCGAGCCTTCTCCCGCCCGGGTGCCATGCGCGCGAGTTTTGACGACTACCGCGCCATGGAGCAGGACGTCGCCCTCGACGACCTCGACGCCGCCGAGGGCCGCCGCCTCACCATGCCGGTACTGGCGCTCTGGGGTTCCGCGGGACTGCCCTCCCGCCTGCCGACGCTGGAGATCTGGCGCGCCTACGCGGACGACGTCACCGGAGCGGAAATCCCGGAGTGCGGCCACTTCATCCCGGAAGAGCAACCGGAGGCGCTGCTGGGCCATTTGCGGTCGTTCCTGGCCGACGAGGCGAGTCGGTGACCCTGCCACCGTGACGAGAGCGGCGCTCCTGCGGGTCCACAGTCTCGCTGGCCGGGCGGGGCAAGTCGTCCGAGCAGCCTCCCGAACCGAGGAGTGGCCCAGTTGCTTCAGGTTGGGCCGCCCCTCAGTCAGATCCTGGCCCGGGACACCCGCCGAAGCGTCCCCCGCGGCCGCGCTGTCGGAAATGCGCTGCCTGGGCATCCAGGCTCGGCGCGCGGTGAATCTCAGGAAGCCGCGACGTGGGCAGCGCGCAAGGAGGTTTTGTCGATCTTCCCGACCGCGTTCTTCGCTATGGCCTCCACCACGAAGAACTCGGTCGGACGCTTGAAGCCGGTGAGGCTGCGCGCACAGAGCTCCCGCAGCGCCGTCAGATCGACGGTCACGCCTGGTCGCGGCTGTATGTAGGCCACGACCACCTCTCCCCACTTCTCGTCGGGTACGCCGATCACGGCGGCTTCGAGCACCGACGGGTCGCCTGTGAGGACGTCCTCGATCTCCTTGGGGTAGATGTTCTCCCCACCACGGATGATCATGTCCTTCGAGCGCCCGACCAGGGTCAGATAGCCCTCGGCGTCGAGGTGACCCACATCGCCCGTGTGCAACCAGCCGTCGACGATGACTCTGGCCGTTTCCTCGGGGCGGCCGAGATAGCCGCGCATGACGTTGGGGCCCTTCACGAGGACCTCACCGTCCGTGCCCGGCCCCACCTCGGTACCTTCGGCGTCGACGATCCGGATCTCCTGGCCGGGGAAGGGAAGTCCCACGGTGCCGGCACGTCGCGGGCCCGCGACGGGGTTGACGGTGGACCCGCAGGTTCCTTCGGACAGGCCGTACCCCTCGACAAGAGGGAACCCGTACCGGGCTTCGAACCGGTTCAGCAGCTCGGCGGAGGCAGGTGCGGCGCCACAGACTCCGAACCGCAGCGACGATGTGTCGGGCCGCACGTCGTCCGGGAGCGCAGCGAGCATGCCGTAGATCGTCGGCACGGCGCTGAAGAAGGTGGGGCGCTCCTGCTCGACGAGGTCGAAGAAGTTGTGTGGGTCGAACCGGCGGCCCGCGATGACGACGCTCGCCCCCGCGAGAAGAGGCGTGAGAATGCTGACCACGATGCCGTTGACGTGGAAGAGCGGCAGGATCAGCAGGCACCGGTCGGCGGGCCCGATGTCCAGGGACAGGCGGCCCATCTCCGTCATGGCGTCGATGTTGGCGTGGTCCAGCATCACGCCCTTGGGCGTCCCGGTGGTGCCGCTGGTGTATATGAGAAGAGCCAGCGCGGACGAGTCCACATGCGGTGCGTGATCCGACCTCACCCCTTCCTTGTGCAGGGCGCCGACGCCGAGTACGGCAGTACCGTCCGTGACGGGCGCCGCGTGGTCTTCGACCACCAGCAGACGCGCACCGGAGTCCTTGACCTGTCGGTCCACCTCGACGTCGGTCATGCTCGGGTTGACCGGCGTGATGGTGGCGCCGATCCGCCAGGCGGCGAACAACAGCAGCACGAACTCGATGCGGTTCGTCAGCTTGAGGGCCACGACATCGCCGGGACCGATGCCGAGGTCCTGGAGCTGACGCGCTGCCGCACGGACGCGGTCCAGCAACTGAGTGTTGGTGAGTGACTGGCGCCCGTCCGACACCGCTGCCCCATCGGGGTCGTGAGCGGCGCGACGGTCGGGCAGTGAAGCGAAGTTCATGGCGGGCGTACCTGTCTCGGTGTTGTGCGATCCGGTCAAGGAGTCGATGCCGGCGCGGGGTGCAACTGCCGGGTGAGGAACTCGATCTGGTCGCGGACCAGGGTCTCGAAGGTCTCGCCCGTGTAGAAGTCGAAGTGGCCGGCGTCGTACCTCTTGATCTCTCCCCGGGGTGCGGTGCGCGCGTACCGGAGGGTCTGGGCGGGAGGCGTGACGGAGTCGGTGTTGCTGACGCAGAAGAGGATCGGCATGGCGACCTTCTTCGCCGCACGCCCGGGCCGGTAGGCGGCGATGGTCGGAATGACCCGTGCCGCCACCTCGTTGCGGAACGTCGTCCCCGCCGGTTGCAGCGCCTGATATCCGGGCAGGGCGTCCGGAGCGTTCATGAGGGCCGGCGAACCGGGGGCGGAGGCGATGGGAACCATCGCGGGTGCCTTGCCGCGCACTCTGGCCGCCATGTCCCGAGCGAGCACGGGGGTCATCCTGAGCGAGGCGACCGGGCCGAGTGCGAGCGCGGAGGCGAGACCATCGGTGAACGGGCACTGGGACACGGCCGCGCGCAGTTCGGGATGCCGAGAGGCGACGGTGATGGCGTGGCCTCCGCCGAAGGAGCTGCCCCACACCGCGATGCGGGAGCGGTCGACGTCAGGGCGGGCCTTGACATAGGCGATGGCGGCGTCCCAGTCGGCGAGCTGACGCTTGATCGACAGGAGCTGGCGCGGGTGGCCGCCGCTGTCGCCGAAGTGCCGGTAGGTGAAGGCCACGGCGGCGATGCCGGCCTGCGCGAAACGCTCGGCGAAGGCGTCCAGGCGCATCTCGCGGGTGGCGCCGAGGCCGTGCCCGAGGATGACGACGGGCGGGGAGGTGACGCCGGTCGGGAGGTAGAGCCATCCGGCACAGGTGCTGTCGCCGGAGGGGAAGGTGATGTCGTGGCGGGTGGAGGAGTGCGCAGTGGTCATCGTCTGCTCACCGCCGCGTCGTCTTCGTCGAGCGGTGCCCGGGAACGCTGCCCGAGGCGAGCGCCTGGGCGTAGGTGTCCGGGTTGTAGAGCGGGAGCTCGCCGGTGGCGTCCGTCGTCTTTATGTAGTCGAGCATCAGTTCCTGACCGTCCTTCGACATGACTCGGGTGAAGAACTCGGCGCGTTCGACGTGGAGTCCGTCCTCCAGGGGCATCGAGCCGCCGAGGTACACCGACCTCTTGGCGGCCGCGACCGACCCCTTCGACCGCCGGCCGAAGTGCTCCGCGAGTTCGACCGCCTGCGCGACGACCTTGTCCTGGGGTACGACCTTGTCGACCGCCCCGTTGGCGAGCGCCTCCGCGGGCGTGAACGGCTTGCCTTCGAGGATCGCGGCCAGGGACCGGTGGGTGCCGATCAGGCGGGTCAGCCGCTGGGTGCCGCCGCCGCCCGGGATGATGCCGAGGAGGATTTCGGGCTGGCCGATGAAGAAGTCCCCGTCGGCCATGACCCGCAGATCGCACGCCCAGGCGAACTCGGCGCCGAGGCCGAGAGCCGAACCGTTGAGGGCGGCGACGAAGAGGACACCGCTGGCGTTCATCCGGAGGAAGGTCGAGTGCAGACGCTCCAGCTGGAGGGCCCCACGCATCGGGGTCCTGCGCATCACGGCCCCGAGGAGACGGGACCGGTCCACATGCTTGGCCATGCGTACGACGGCGGCGGCACCGCGTCGGCCGACCGTCGGACTCGCGGCGCCCTCTTCCTGCAGCCACCGGACCGCGGCATGGCTGACGAACCGCTCGGGATGTGCCCCGGTGAAGACGACGGCACGGATGCTCGGATCGCGGTCGGCCCCGGCCACCACCTTGTCCAGCTGATGGGCGATGTCGAGGCCGAATTCCTGGTGCGGGCCGCCGTCGACCCGGACGACAAGGACGGCTCCGCGGTCCTCGATCTCCAGATGACCCTTGTCTTTGTATGGCATGGATTCTGCTCCCGTGCTGGGTTCATGGGGGAGTGCAAAGCGAGTGAGGGAGGGGCTGCCGGCGCCAGGAATCTGGGACAGTGCGTGAAAGCCCGTCCGGGGAGGCTCGCCCGTGTCCGAAACGGCACGTCGCTCGAGATGTGTACTATTGCCGTGACGAGTTACATAACCAAGTTATTTCAAGAGTGTCAATGGTGGAGGCGCGAGAGGCATGGCAGGGCGGCCGAAGCTCGATGACGCACCGGAGCGGCTTGTGCGAGCCGCTGTCGGCCTACTGGCCGAACAGGGGCCGTCGGCCATCAAGGCGCGTACGGTGGCGTCCGCGAGCGGGCTGTCGACGATGGTCGTCTACGGCCACTTCGGTGGGATCCCCGAACTGATGCGCGCAGTCGCCGACCACGGCTTCAGGGAGCTCGGCGCGGCGTTCGCCCAGGTGCCGGTGACGGATGATCCGATCGCGGATCTCTTCGCCATGGCTTTGACCTGCCGCCGAGTGGCCCACGAGAACCCCCACCTGTACGACCTGATGTTCGGCCTGTCCACTCGTGCGACGTACCGGCCACTGTCGGACGCGGACCTTCGCTTGAGCGGACATTCGCCGGCCTTCCGGGATGCCCACGTCCATATCACCGCGGCATGCCGACGGCTCGTGGACTCGGGCAGGGCCGAGCGGCAGGAACCTGAAGTCATAGCCGCCCAGTTGTGGAGCCTGGTCCACGGGTACGTCACCCTTGAGCTGGCCGAGCACTTCGGCGAGTTCGAGGATCCCGTGATGCAGGTGCTGCTGCCGATGGGCGTGAACTTCTCTGTCGGTCTGGGCGACGAGCGGGAACGGGCCGAAGCCTCGCACGAGGCGGGCGCGCGCCTTTACGACTCGATCGTTCAAGGGCGGTGAAAGTCGGTAGGGCAGGACGCTGTCCCGCGCGGGACCACCCATGTGCGGCTAGGGCGACTTGGTCTCCGCGGCAGAGGTACCGGTGCCCGGGGTGAGCTGGTCATGCCTCCCCAGCGCCGCGACCTCCCGTTCGAGGGACGGAACGGCACGGGCCGCGAAGCGCCTCGCCCATGGCCAGGCCAGTGGCGAATTCAGCACTGCCTTGGCCCAGTTGGCCACGACGACCGCGCGCGGGACGTACACGCGGCTGCGGCGGCGCACGAGCCCGTCGACGATCGCGGCAGCCGCCCGGTCGGCACTCGTGGTGACATTGCCCGGGTAGGGAAGCCGGTTGCGCAGGCCCTGGAACGAGGGGAGGTCCACCTCGGCGCCCCGGACGAGATCCGTGTCGATCCAGGAGGGGTGCACCAGGCCGACCGTGACGCCGAGGTGCGCCACCTCCTGGCGGTACGTCAGGGCGAGCAGCTCGGCCGCGGCCTTGCTGGCGCCGTAGGAGGCCATCGCCGCCAGCGGCATGAAGGACAGCGCGGACGCCACGACCAGCACGTGTCCCCGGCTGCGCTCCAGATGGGGCGTCACGTACTTGAGGGTCCGGAAAACACCGTTCAGATTGATGTCCAGGACCCGCTCGAACGACGCCTCGTCCGTCTGCCGCACGGTCCCGTACGCCACGACGCCGGCATTGGCGACGACGAGATCGATGCCGCCCATGACCCCCGCAGCCTCGTCGATCGCTGACCGCAGGACGGTGCCGTCGCGCACATCGGCCTCACACCAGGAAGCGGCGGGGCCCAGCTCGCGGGCGAGGTCACGGAGCCGATCGGGCTCCAGTCCGATCAAGGTCACCTGAGCGCCTCGGGCGATGGCCAAGCGGGCCACCTTCTCGCCGATGCCGCGCGCCGCTCCGGTGACAACCAGCTTTCTGCCCAGCAAGTCACGTTTCATAGCGGCAACGTAACTTCGTTATTTAATGAGCGCAAGATGTCGCGTGTATGAACTGTCGTCGCTCCACCTGCTGGGTCTCACGACTGGACGAACCTATGCTGACGGTCATGAGGCGGACATCCTTTGCGCACTGGCCCTGTTCGATCGCGCGCACCATGGACTTGCTCGGGGACTGGTGGACGCCGTTGGTGCTGCGTGAGGCGTTCTACGGGATCCGACGGTTCGACGCGTTCCAGGTGTCACTGGGGATCGCGCGCAACACATTGACGGATCGGTTGCGCCGGCTGGTGGACGAAGGGCTGCTGGAGAAACGGCCGTACCAGACGGAGCCGGTGCGGTACGACTACGTGCTCACGGAGAAGGGGCGCGACTTCTACGGTGTGCTGCTGGTGATGAACCGGTGGGGGGACCGCTGGCTGTCCGGTGAAGAGGGCCCGCCGGTGGTCATGCGTCACGAGGTCTGCGGACAGGAAGCCCATGCCGAGGTGGTGTGTTCTTCCTGCGGCGAGCAGATGACCGCGGAGAACACCAGTCCTCGGATGGGCCCCGGCTATCCGCCGCATCTGGCCGAACGGCCGGATGTGCGGGAGCGTTTCGCCGGCTGACTCAGCGGCTCTGCCGGGGATGCGTTCTCCCTTGACATGTGAGTCTATCTACGCAACTTTACTGGTCACGTCGGGTCATGGGAGTTCTCGGATCGGCATGGAGGCTGCAGGAACATGGAGTGGACAGGCGCGCGCTATGCGGACAAGCCGACGGTGGAGGTCCGCACCTGGATCGCTGCTCCGCCCGAACAGGTGTGGACGCTCGTGTCCGACATCGAGTTGATGCCGCGTATGAGCTCCGAGCTGCAGTACGTCGAATGGCTGGACGGCAGGACCGCCCCTGCTCTGGGAGCCCGGTTCATCGGCCGGAGCAAGCACGAGGCACTCGGGGAGTGGACCACCACCTCCCACATCGTCGAGTACGAGCCGCCGAGGCTGCTTGCCTGGGGCGTCGAGAACCCGCAGAACCCAACGGCGGTCTGGCGGTTCACGTTGGAGCCGCAGGGCGGTGGCACTCTGCTGAGCGAATGGATGCAGATGGGGCCGGCCCGTTCGGGCCTCTCCTTCGCCATCGATCGCATGCCGGAGAAGGAGCAGAAGATCGTCTTCGTGCGCATGCGGGAGTTCGAGGCCAACATGACCATCACCCTCGAAGAGATCAAGAAGCTGGCCGAGAGGGCCCAGCCCGCGGGCGAGGCGAGGCTGTGATGCGTACCTCCACCACGATCGAAGCTTCCGGGAGCGACTGGCGGGAGATCGTCGCCTATGTCACCGAGGCGGAGAAGCTCGGTCTCGACATCTGCTGGGTGGCGGAGGCGTGGGGCTCCGAGGCTCCCTCGCCGTTGGGCTACCTCGCGGCGAAGACCGAGCGCATGCTCCTCGGATCCGGAATCATCCAACTCGGCACCCGCACGCCGATGGCCATCGCCCGCGCCGCGATCACACTGTCGCAGATCTCCCAGGGGCGCTTCCTTCTCGGACTGGGCCCCTCCGGGCCGCAGGTGATCGAGGGGCTGCACGGCGTGCCCTTCGCCCGGCCGCTGGTGCGGATGCGGGAGACCGTCGAGATCGTGCGGGAGGCCGCCGCGGGCGGCAAAGTCTCCTACTCAGGACAGGAGTTCCGGATTCCACTGCCGGGCGCGGAGGCGAAGCCCATGCGTCTGTCGATGCGTGCCGAGCATGACATTCCGGTCTACCTCGCCACCCTCTCGCCGAAGATGCTGCACCTGACCGGTGAGATCGCCGATGGGTGGCTGGGCACCAGTTTCGTGCCCGAGGGCGCCAAGGAGGCGTACTTCGACCACCTGGACCAGGGCCTGGCCACCGCCGGTCGCGCCCGTGCCGACCTCGACATCTGCCAAGGCGCCGAGGTCGCCTTCGCGGACGACGAGGACGCGCTGCGCGCGATGGTGGCCGGGCGCAAGAAGGAACTGGCCTTCAGCCTCGGCGGCATGGGTTCCGCGACCACGAACTTCTACAACAACGCCTACAGCCGCCAGGGTTGGGCCGAGGTGGCGGCCGAAGTCCGGACACGTTGGCAGGCCGGGGACCGGGACGGCGCGGCCGGCTTGGTCACCGACGAAATGGTCCTGGCGACCACTCTGATCGGAACCGAGGCCATGGTGCGCCAACGGCTGCGTGTGTGGCGCGACGCCGGTGTCGACACCGTACGTTTTTATCCGGCCGGAGAGACCCTCGACGCTCGGCTCACCACTCTCGGCCGGGCCATCGACCTGGTCCGTGACATCGAGGACGAGGCGGCACGGTAGCGGCAACGGCCGGGTGCAGTCGAGGAGTCTGTTGCAGGCGTTGGCCGACGTCAACCGTGCGCGCTGACGCCGTCCGCCGCCAGGCCCGACATCAGCAGGGTGATCGTGTGGAACGTCCTGGCCAGGGCGTCCTCCCGGTCCGCCGCGGCGGCGGCGATGATCTGGTTGCCCTCGCACAGGACGGCCAACAGCATCCGGGCGACGGTGGCGACCGGAACCTCCGGTTCCACGTCACCGCGTTCGGCCAGGGCAGTCAATAGCCGTTCGATCGGCGGCTGGGCCACCGTGTCGTTGATGTGCCGGTACTGCTCCACCAGCACCGAGGGCGCCTGGGCCATGAGCTCTCGATGTAGGGGATCGTCGATGGTCCGCCGCAAGAAGGCGTGCGTGAGGTTCGACACGGCGGTCAAGGCAGGCTCGCCCGGCGTCGCACGGATCGCCTCGGACGCCGCGTCGGCGAGCGCTCCGACCCGCTGGAGCAGCTCCGTGTAGAGCTCGGCGAACATCGCCTTCTTGTCCGGGAAGTGGTGGTAGAAGGTGCCCTTGCTCACTTGCGCCGCCGCGGTGATGGCCTCGACCGACGTGTCCGCGAACCCGTTGTCGACGAAGAGTTTGCGCGCGGCCGCCACCAGGTCCGCCCGGGTCTGCTCCGCATACAGCTGTCGTCGGTTTGGCCCTCTCATGTTGACCATCGTATATTCAATGACTTGAAGTCAGTGAATGACTCGTGGTCGGTCAGTGGTCGTCGACAGTGCCCTCCGGAAGGCAGACGTAGCCGTGGAAAAGCGCAGAATCTTGTTGCTGGGTGCGACGGGGTACACGGGGCGGCGAGTTCTCAGGGAACTGCTCGCACGAGGTGAGAAGCCGACCTTGGTCGGGCGAAGCCGAACGAAGATGCTGACCCTGGCCGACCGCTTCGAGGCGGAACTGCCGGTGGCGGAAGTGGACCTCACCTCTTCCGCCCACCTCACGCGCCTTCTGGGCCCCAGCGATGTGGTCGTCTCCACGGTCGGGCCGTTCATGCAGTTGGGCATGGCCACGGTCACGGCTGCCGCGCGGGCGGGAGCGCGCTACTTCGACTCCACGGGGGAGGGACCCTTCGCCCGCCGGGCCCTCCTTGAGCTGGACGCCGTCGCGGCCGCCCGGGGAGCGACTCTCGTGCCCGCGTTCGGCTACGACTACGTGCCCGGCAATCTCGCCGGCGCCCTGGCCCTGGAACAGGCGGGCGAGCGCGCACGCCATGTCGAGATCGGCTACTTCATCACCCGTTCGGGGCGCGGGAGTGAGCTGCGTTACCGGAGCACCCTGCGCGACTCCTGGGACCTGACCACGGGTGGCACGCGCCAGACGCTGGTCGCCGCGGCGGCCGAGGACGGGTTCGCCTACCGCTCTCCACGCCCTGGAGCCTCTTCCCGACTGGTCGACGAGCGGGCCGCCAAGCGTGTCCTCACCTTCCGCTACGCCGGTGTGCGACGCCCGGCCATAACCGTCCCGGGCACGGAGCATCTCGGCCTGCCCGAGGTCTTCCCTCGGTTGGAGAGCGTCGAGGTGGGGATGGGCTGGCTCGGGCGGTGGACGCGTCCGGTACAGATCGCCGCCATGCTCCAGGCGCCCTTGCTGAGGTCGGCGAAGGGGCGGGCTGCTCTGACGCGGTGGTCCGGGAGGCTCCCGGGAGCACATCGTGAGCCGGACACCGACGGTCGTTCCCTGGTGATCGCGGTCGCCCGCGACGGCCAGGGTCGTCCCCTGGTCACGACGGCTCTCACCGGACCCGATCCCTACGAGATGACGGGCTCCCTCCTGGCGTGGGGCGCAGTCCGTGCGGCGGCGCCGGATGCCGTCCTCAAGCCCGGTGTGCACGGTCCGGTCGCGGCCTTCGGGCTCGACACCCTCAGGCTCGGTGCCGCCGAGGCGGGAGTACACGAAGTCGACGGGGTGTTGGCCCGTCGGTGATCGCTGCGTGGGGATGGATCACGGCATCGGGGCGTTGAACCACTGCAACCGAGTTGATGAACAGGTTGTGTGATCGGGAGCGAGTCGGCCACTGACGTGGAGTCGACCGTCCCAGTGGAAAGGAAAGGTCCATGGACGAGCAGGGTGAGCACTTCGACGTCGTCGTACTCGGCGCGGGACCCGGCGGATACGTAGCCGCCATCCGGGCCGCCCAACTGGGCAAGCGCGTCGCGGTCGTCGAGGAGAAGTACTGGGGCGGCGTCTGCCTGAACGTGGGCTGCATCCCCACCAAGGCCCTGTTGCGCAATGCCGAACTCGCGCACATCTTCACGCGTGAGGCGAAGCCCTTCGGTATCAAGGTCGACGGTGAGGTCTCCTTCGACTACGGGGAGGCTTTCCGCCGTAGTCGGAAGGTCGCGGACGGCCGGGTCAAGGGCGTCCACTACCTGATGAAGAAGAACAAGATCACGGAGATCAGCGGCCGCGGTACGTTCCTCGACCCGCACACGCTTCTGGTCGCCGACCACGACGGCAACTCCCGCACCATAGGCTTCGACCACTGCATCATCGCCACGGGCGCCACCCCGAAGCTGCTCCCCGGCACCAAGCGCAGTGCGCGCGTGGTGACGTACGAGGAGCAGATCCTCGCGGAGGACCTCCCGCAGTCGATCGTCATCGCGGGTGCCGGCGCCATCGGCATCGAGTTCGCGTACGTCCTGCACAACTACGGTGTGCAGGTCACGATCGTGGAGTTCCTGGACCGAGTCGCTCCCCTCGAGGACGCCGAGGTTTCCGCCGTACTCGCCAAGCAGTACCGAAAGTTGGGCATCGACGTACTCACCTCGACCCGTGTCGAGTCGATCGACGATTCCGGGCAGCAGGTCCGCGTCACGGTCACCGGAAAGGACGGTACCCGCCAGGTCCTGGAGGCGGACAAGGTCCTCCAAGCGATCGGCTTCGCCCCGAACGTGACCGGGTACGGCCTGGAGAACACCGGCGTCAAGGTCACGGAGCGCGGCGCCATCGATGTGGACGAGCGCTGCCGTACGTCCGTTCCGCACATCTACGCCATCGGTGACGTCACCGCGAAGCTCATGCTCGCGCACGCCGCCGAGGCGATGGGAGTGGTCGCCGCCGAGACGCTCTCAGGCGCGGAGACCATGGAGCTGGACTACGTCATGATCCCGCGCACCACCTTCTGCCAGCCGCAGATCGCCAGCTTCGGCTACACCGAGGAACAGGCGAGGGAGCAGGGTTTCGACGTCCAGGTGGCCCAGTTCCCATTCACCGCGAACGCCAAGGCTCATGGACTGGGTGATGCGACCGGCTTCGTGAAGCTCATCAGTGACGCCAAGTACGGCGAGCTCATAGGCGCTCACCTCATCGGCCCGGACGTCACCGAGCTGCTCCCCGAACTGACGCTGGCCCAGCAGTGGGACCTCACCGTCCATGAGGTCGCCCGCAACGTCCACGCCCACCCCACCCTCGGCGAGGCGGTCAAGGAAGCCGTCCACGGCCTCGCGGGCCACATGATCAACATGTAGCAGGGCGCTGCCCCCTCGAAACGAACAGGCCCTTGGGGTGGCCGGTGGTGCCGGACGTGCAGAGGACCACCGCTGTGTCGTCTTCGTCGCGTTCGGCCGTCCGGAACGTCACGGGCTGCTCGGCTACGACCGAGGTGTAGGCCTCCGGCGTCTCGTGCCCGGACCACGGCGCGCCGCCGCTCTCGATCAGGAAGGACTTGGTGCAGCCCGTGCTCTCCCGGAGATGCTGGAGAATCGGGGCAGGACAGCGCGACCTTGTCCCCGGGCTGGATCCCGCGCGAGACGAGCAGGTTCGCCCCCGGTTGGCCGCGGCGTCGAGGGGCTCGTACGTGATGCGGTCGTCGCCGAAGACGATCGCGATGCGTTCCGGGTAGCGGGACGCGGAATCCGTCAGCAGCCGTGACGTTGCGGCTCAAGCTGTGCATCGTCGTTCTTCGGGGTTTCGGGCGGGTGGTCAGGGTCCACTGGTGGGGGTCTGGACGAAGGCCGGAGGCGGCACGAAGCCGTCCACTTCCCGGCCCAGCAGGGCGGCGAACTCGATGGTGGTGAGATCGCCCCCGCTCGGGCCCATGGCCTGCAGACCGATGGGCAGTCCGCTCCTGCCTCGGCGCACCGGGATGGTCGTCGCCGGCCCCCCGGAGACGTTGGCGACGGCGCTCCACTTGACCTGGTCCCAGTAAGGGCGTCGCACACCTTCGACTTCGAATGGCCGCCCGAACCAGTCGATCAGCTTGTTGTGGTGGGCGGGGGCGGCCGTCGGGGTGACCGGCATGAGCACGATGTCGAAGTCCTGGAAGAACTCGAACCATCGCTGCCGGATCTCATTGCGCACCATGTGGGCCTTCAGCCAGTGATAGTGGGACTGGAAGGTTCCGAGCAGGGCGGGACCGGCGTCACCCCGCGGGTGCTGGACGAACCGGGCCAGCACTGCGGCGCTGGAGGCAGGAGCGAGGCCGGTGCGGTCGCCCGCGCCGAAGAGCAGGGGCTGGAAGGCCTTCCCGTGATTCGTCGCGATGTCGACAGGGAGGCCGGCGGGCTGGACCGTGATCTTCGCGCCGGCCGCCCGCAGCACAGTGACTGCATCGTCCACGGCTGCCGCGACGTCGCTGTCGACCGGACACGCGGGATCCTCACCCCAGACGGCGACCCGGAAGTCGGCGAGCTTGGTCGCGCGCGGCGGTGCGAGTGTGTAGCTGAAACCGCCGTCGTAGTCGGCGGGCCCGACCGTTGCCCGCAGGATCGGGACGAGGTCACGGGCGTCGCGGACCTGCGCGCCGCCGCAGCCCATGTCGGCCTCGGTCCATCGTCCCGGGCCCGGGCCGTAGGGCACATGCCCGATGAGGGGTATCGACCGCCAGGTCGACTTGTGCCCGTACAGGCCGTTGAAGTGGGACGGGATCCTGGTCGATCCGCCGATTTCCGAGCCGAAGTCGAACGTCGTGAGGCCTGCGGCGGTGGCGACGGCGCCGCCCCCGGCGGATCCGCCCGAGGTACGGGTCGTGTCCCACGGGTTCGACGAAGGACCGAACACCCGGTTGTCGGCCTGGACGTCCTGGTTGCCCGGAGGCATGTTGCTCTTCCCCATGATCACGGCACCGGCCGAACGCAGCCGCTTGACCGCCTCGGCGTCCTGGTCGGGCACGTAGTCCTTGAGGTCTGTTCGCCCGCAGGCGGTGCGCATCCCGGCTGTCTCGAAGCTGTCCTTGACCGTGATCGGTACACCGTGCAGAGGACCGAGGTCTCGCCCGGCCGCCCGCGCGGCGTCCGCTTCCCCGGCCTCGCGACGGGCCCGCTCGGGGTCAAGGGTCACCACCGCGTTCAACGCGGTGTTATGGGTGGCGATCCGGTCAAGATAGAGCTCGACGAGTTCCCGGCTCGAGATCTCACCCGCGGCCAGCGCGCGTGACTGCTCCACTGCGGGCTGGAAGGGGACGTCACTCACGGCATGCCTCATCTCTGACTCTGACGGCGCCATCCAATGTGAGTCATAGCATTACATTCGACAGACCATAGGCTCGGGATGACGTGCAAGGCAATGGCCCTGCGGAATGAACGGAGGATCCTGTGGCGTCAGAGGATCCTGTGGCATCAAGGGACGACCTCGTCGCCAACGTCGTCGTGGAGGAGCTACGCATGCAGGCGGCGCGGTACGGCACTCTGTGGCCCGGCTGCTCGGCTGCCCGGGACTCGAGGATCTCGTTCGCGGCTGTCTGTCGCCCGAGCACCGGGACCAGCGCGGCGTCGGATGTCCCTCCGCAGCCCTGCTCGACTGGATCGGCCGCTGCGAAGGCCTGGGTCGCTGCAGCTGTCCCGCGCCGCCTTCGACTCGAAGCTCGCCGATGAGGTCCTCGAGAAGGTCCTCGAGAAGGTCCTCGAGAAGGGCATCGAGAACGCCCTCGCGTTCATCGACTGAGCGGTGTGGGATCAGGCCGGATCGACGAATATGTCGAGCGCGAGATCACCTTCGAAGTCGGCAGGGCTGTAGACGGACAGGTCGGTGACGCCCTCGTCCGACAGGACCTCGTCGTCGATGAACAGGTTGGCGGTGCACTTCCGCGCGTCACGCGTGAGGATGGCGTACGCGGCGTCAGCCATGATCCGCGGACTACGGGCCTGGCCGGCGCCGCCGACCACGTTGCGTACGGCGGCTGTGTCGATCAGGGTCCGTGGCCACAACGAGTTGGCGGCGATGCCGTCGGCGGCGAGCTCCTCGGCGAGCCCGATGGTGCACAGACTCATGCCGTACTTCGACAGCGTGTAACCGAGATGCTTCCCCACCCAGTGCGGCGCGAGGTTCAACGGCGGGGAGAGCGTGAGGATGTGCGGGTTGGCCGCCTTGCGCAGGTGCGGGACAGCGGCCTTGCTCAGCAGGAACGTGCCACGCGTGTTGATGTCCTGCATCAGGTCGTACCGCTTCATCTCCAGCTGCTCCGACGGGGACAGGTCGATCGCGCTGGCGTTGTTCACCACGATGTCGATGCCACCGAAGGCGCTGACCGCCGCGTCGACAGCGGTGCGCACATTGTCCTCGTCGCGGACGTCGCCGACGACGGCCAGCCCCTTGCCGCCCGCGCGCTCGATCTCGTCAACGGCGGTGTGGACCGTGCCTTCGAGCTTCGGATGCGGCACGGCGGTCTTGGCGAGCATCACCACGTTCGCACCGTCGCGGGCCGCGCGCAGAGCGATGGCGAGTCCGATGCCGCGGCTGCCTCCCGACATCAGGATGGTCTTGTCGGCCAGCGTCTGTGTCATGGTCGAACCTCCAAAATAGATTGTCGAACTAATGGTACGTGGTGCTAATGGTATCTTCCCCGTATGACTTCCACTCCCACACGCCAGATCGACCGGCTCTACCACGAGCTCCTCGCCCCCAAAGAGACACAGTCCGTTCGCGCTGCCGTGCGCCGGATCGCAGAGCACGAAGTGGCTCCGCACGCCGTGGCGATCGCGGGGGGCGACGAGCGCACGGACGGCTTTCCCCGGCATGTGTTTGACGGGCTCGCGTCGGCGGGCGTCTTCCGGATCCCCTTCCCCAGCGAGGTCGGCGGCGACGGTCTGACCCACCCGGCGAGCGCCACCGCCGCGGCCATCGAGGAACTGGCCTACTACTCCAGCAGCGTCGCGGCCGTCTTCGACGTGCACTGCATCCTGGCGGGCAACGCCCTGCGGCAGGGCACCGAGGAGCAGCAGCAGCGATGGCTGCGAAAGGTCGCGGAGGGCTCAGTGGTCGGCGCGTTCGCCACCACCGAGCCGAACGCCTCAAGTGACCTGTCCCCGCAGGCGGTTCAGACCGAGGCGATACGCACCGAGGCCGGCTGGGTGCTGAACGGCCACAAGCGGTGGATCTCCAACTCGCCCGTCGCCGGGTTCGTGGTGGTTCTCGCCCGCACCGGCACCCGGCTGAGCATGTTCATCGTCGACACGGCACTTCCCGGAGTGGAAGTCGGCCTTGCCGACCGCAAGATGGGCAACCGCGGCCAGCTCACCGCGGACATCCGCTTCACGGAGGTGCGCCTGACCGACGACGACCTTCTCGGTGGCGCCGAGGGACACGGACTGCGCCATGCGCTGTCCACTCTCACCTACGGCCGGATCGGCATCGCGGCTGCCGGGGTCGGCATGGCGCAGGCCGCCTTCGACCACACCGTGGCCCACCTGTCGACGCGACACGCCTTCGGCAAGCCGGTGGCCGCCAACCAGCACTGGCAGTTCCTGCTCGCCGAACGGGCCACCGAGATCGAGAACGCCCGAACTCTCTACACCAAGGCCGCCCTGCGCCTGGACGCGGGCAACCCGTCCCCGGAGCCCGAGGCCGCGATGGCGAAGTACTACGCCACCAAGCTGTCGGTGGACATGGCGCGCGACGCCGTCCAGGCCTTCGGAGGCCTCGGCTTCGCGCGCGAACTGGGTGCCGACGGCAGCCCCGGCCCCGTCGAGGCGATCTACCGGGACAGCAAGATCGGCGAGATCTATGAGGGCACCAACGAGATCCAGAAGTGGGTCATAGCCCGGCAGATCTTCGGTCGGGCCATCGTGGGCTGACCACCCCGGACGCACCGGCCGTAAGCCGGCGGAAGGTGGGGAATCCCGCCGGCCTGCGGCGATCCTGGCGCCTCGGGCCTTCTCGTACGATGGACAGGACCATACGTACGACTAACCATGGGCGGGATAAACAATGTCCGAGGCTCCGCTGGTACCGGGGACAGTGGCCGAACACACCATCTGCCTGCTGGTCAAACTCGGGCAGGTGGCGTTCAGGATCGCCGAGGACGGCATCGGTGGGACCGGCCTGCGAGTGCGGCATTACAGCGTCCTGCAGGCTTTGGCGGACAACGGTGCCATGCCGCAACTGGCACTTGGCTCGTTCCTGCGCATCGACCCCGCCACGATGGTGACGAGTCTCGACGACCTGGAGCGCGCCGGATACGCGGAGCGGACACGAGATCCGCAGGATCGTCGCCGCTACGCCGTGGACATCACCGCCGAAGGGCGCAAGGTCCTGGCCCGCCTCAACCGCACCCTCGTCGATCTCGACGGCGAAATCCTCGCAGACCTGGGCACCACGGAACGACAGTCGCTTCACGTCCTGCTGGACAGTCTCGCGGGAAGTCCCGCTCTGACCTCCCTGTTCGACACCGTCCGGGAGCAGAACGGTGGGAAACGGGCTTAACGGCTCTAGGGGATCGCCCCGGGGCATAGCGCTATGCCCCGGTTCTGGCGAAGTCGGGTTGCCGGGCCGTACGCCCTCCGGCGGTCTTCGGCGGCCTCATTGTGGTGGGCAGGGGGCGCCCTGTTCGTAGGCCATGCGTCAATTGGGTCGAGCATGGTGCAACACCCGAGTCGCTGACCGTGATCGAGGTGCTCGTTCCCGGCAGGTTCGTCACCGCGTTCGCCGAGCGGTTTGTGTGGTGGTGCTCGGAGGGTTGGGCGACCGGGCTCCACGAAAAGTGCGCCGGTAGGCAGACTGAGTCTTGAGGGGCACGCGCTCGACTCCGTTGGGGGCGTCTACAACGGCGTGCACCTCTCGCTCGCGGAATCCGATGGTGGTGGCCGCGACGCGTGGCGAAGGGCTCTCCGTCAGGTGAAGGCGCTCGGAGTGGAGTTCATGGTGGTCGGCCGCCAAGTCCCGGCTCGCCCGGACGATGTGGCCCACATCGGCCGCACGAGGCGCTACCTCGACGCCGTGGACCGGCAACTGAAGAGCTCCACCACAACGATGGAGTTCTTCGAGGGGATGGCGAGTCTCCACCCCGAGTGCATCAACCCGGGCGTGCTGTGGTCCGAAGCCCTCACGCTTTTGTCCGGCGACTAGGTTCAGCAGTGCTGATACCCCAGTCCCTCACCTACTCGGCCAACCGTTCCTGCCCAGGAGGTCGAAGACGCGCGTTGTCCCTCTGCTTCGCCAACGATCGACACGATGGGGCTGTGACGGCTGGGTGGGATCTGCCACGGACCGCCACACGGCAAACCGTCGCGCACCATGCACACGATGCGGGACGGAGAATGGCGTCGACGGCAGGGGCCGCCGGCGGCAGGATCCGCGGCTCAGGCCACAGGCACTGCGGGCTGGATGACGAGGGAGGCGTCACCATCCTGTACGACGTTTCGGATGCCGGCGGAGGCCTCGTGGGGCACTCCGAGCGGGAGGGCGCTGACGTCGGACAGGTGTGCGAACTGCTTCGAGATGAGTTGGACGTCCAGCGCACCCAGGTAGTCGTCGAGTTATGCGAGATTGCGCGGGCCGATGATCGGGACGAACGAGGTGGACGCCTGGGCAGCACGCTCACGGACCCAGGCAACCGAGACCCGGGCGGGCGTGGCGCCGGTCTCTTCGGCGATGGCCAGGACGGTGTCGATGACGGCGGTCTTCTGTTCGGTGCTCT
Organism: Streptomyces sp. NPDC001868; assembly: GCF_040297125.1. Lineage (NCBI taxonomy): Bacteria > Bacillati > Actinomycetota > Actinomycetes > Kitasatosporales > Streptomycetaceae > Streptomyces > Streptomyces sp. NPDC001868. The sequence goes on from NZ_JBEOYO010000008.1 coordinate 45,593, forward strand.
CGGTGTGGATGACCGCCTTGAGATCGGTCAGCCGGCCCTCGTTACTGCGGCGGTACTTGCCGGTGAGCAGTCCGCCGCCGAGCGGGGACCACAGAGCGGGGACCACAGAGCGGGGACCACAGAGCGGCACCGAGTCCCAGGCTCTCGGCCATCGGCAGCAGCTCGCGGTCGGCGGTGCGCTCGGCGAGGCTGTACTCGATTTGGATGCCCGTGACCGGCGCCCGGTTCTTCAGGTCGTACATCGGCGTCGTGGGCGTGGTGCCCGGGAACGGATCCTCAAGGCGGCGACCGAGCTGTTCACGGCGCAGGGGATCAACGCGACCGGGATGGACCAGCTGTCGACGGTCGCCGAGGTGTCGAAACGCACTCTCTACACGAGATTCCCCAGTAAGGACGAGCTGGTCGGGGCATACCTGCGGTCCCTGGGCGACGACCTCCTCCCCGCCCCCCGCCGTCCGCCCCACCGACCTCGAGCCCGCGTGAGCAATTGCTCGCCGTCTTCGACTGGAAGCCGCAGGAAATCACAGCTCCGTTCCGGGGGTGCCCGTTCCTGAACGTCAGCGTTGAAGTACCCGACCCTGGGCATTCCGCCCACCAACTGGCCGCGGCGTACAAGGGCGAGTTCGCCCGCCGCCTCTCGGACATCGCACGGCAGGCCGGGGCCGCGGATCCGGAAACCCTCGGTGAGCAACTGGCACTGCTCTTCGACGGCGCGGCCGCACGCGGCACCGCCCTCAACAGCAGCCACACCGCCGCGTGCGCGCGATCCATCGCAGAGTCGTTGATCGACGCAGCCCTCGCCGACTCGGCAACCTCCCTGGAAATGCCGACGCAACCAGGTAGGGGTGTAGAGCTGGTCCCGTAGGTGACGCCGTTCCGGCAGTCAGCCAGTCACCGTCGCTGCCCTCAGCGAGCCATGGCCGCTCTCTTGCGGTGGACCGCATCTCGCGGCATTGGCGGAGTGTCGACTGCGGGCTGCCTCGGGCTGCAGCGGTCGAGGTACGGAGGAAGTCGCCCGAGGGGGGATGGTCCGTGTGCGCTGCGGGGTGGGCCGACGCCCGCCGCCTCGGCCGCGGGATGCGTACTCCACCGGCCGCCGTGACCGCGAGCGCCCCGAGCAGGGCCCAGGACGGCGGCCGGGGCGAGGACGGCCCAGAGGCGCGTTCGGCATACGGCTGGTTCTCGGCACCGTTGCGGGACATCAAGAGTTGAGTCCTGCAACGACCGTCAGCCGGATGGCGATACCGAGGCCACTGCGCCGAGGCGGCAGGAGTGGGCGGTTACCTGGTCTTGAACCGGTCCGGACGCACGAAGTCCAGGCCTTCGACGGTCTGCTTGCCGAGCGCCTCGTGTGCGGCGATGTGGCCATAGCCGGTCGCCATTTTGAAGCCCTTTCCGGAGAACCCGGTGGCACAGTAGATCCTGCTGTTCTCGTCCAGCCAGCCGACGAGGGGATGCCTGTCCTCGGTGAACAGGTCGGGGAAGGCGTCCGAGCGCGCGATGGTGGGGATCAGGCCGGGGAAGAATTCGGTGACGATCTCGGTGACCTTTTCGACTTCTTCCCGGGTGAGTTCCCTGGGCACGGCGTCCGGGTCGGGGGTCGCCCTTGCGCGGCCGGCCAGCGGTCCGTCCACCGATGCCTTGACCGTCACGCCGTCGACGGCGGGTGCGCCGTACAGGGAGCGATCCTCGTACCACCGGCTGAAGGCAGGGAAGTTCTCCGGCGAGAACTGCGCACCGTCCTGGGCGATGAACCAGGTCAGGACGATCCGATGGGATTCCGTGACGGCCTTGAGGTGGTCGGGCATGAGCCTTCGGGACCAGCCTCCCGAGGCGACGATGACCTTCTCGAACGTCCAGGTTCTGTCGCCCGAGGTGACGACCACGCCGTGGTCGGTTTCGGTGATGCTGTCCACGGGTGTGTTCTGCAGGACGGTGGCGCCGTTGGCCTGGGCCGCCGCGACGGCAGCGCTGACGGCGCGGTCGGTGCGCAGAACGCCGCCGTGGGGGTCATAGACGGCGCAGTCGTCGGGGCGGAGATTGTGCTGCGGGTAGCGTTCGGCCAACTCCTCCCGGCTGAGGACGTAGTGCTCGGCTCCGGTGATGCGCGTTGCTTCGAGGAGGCTGTTGATGTAGCTGCCGTTCGCTGTCCCGATGGACAGGCCCCCGGTAGGCGTGAGGATGTCCTGCTGCCCGGTTTCGGCTTCGAGCTCGGCCCAGAGGCTGCGGGAGCGTTCGATGATGGGGTAGTACTCGGGCCTCCCGAGGTAGATCATGCGGAACAGGCGGGTGTCTCCGCCCACGGCACTGCGGCCGTGGGCAGGGGTGGCCGCCTCGAAGCCCACCACCGAGCCGGACAGCCGGGAGGCCTGCCACAGGGCCATGCTCCCGATGCTGCCCAGGCCGATGACTGCGAGTTTTGCGTCCATGAGAGCAGGTTCCCTTTCGTCTACTCGTGAAGTCCGGCGAGGCGGCTGCCGAATCGGGCCAGGAGTGAGGTCTTGCCGGAGCCCCTGCGCTCTTCCCACTGGTCCGCGATACCGAAGAGCCGGTACATGGCATGAACACCCAGCCAGCGGATGGGCTCCGGTTCCCACTTCGGCGCCCGGTAGCCCACCCAGGGAAGCGTGGTCCGTTCGGTTTCCTTCTCGAAGGCGAGCTCCACGAGAGTCCTGCCGCCGACATAGGCCGCCGTGACACCGTGTCCCGCGTAGCCGGTGGACGATCCGATCCCGGATGCCGGGTCCCAGTGCACGCCGCCGTTCCAGTCCCGCGTGACGCCCAGGACTCCCGACCAGGCGTGATCCACCTCGAAGGGGATGCCCGGGAAGAAGGTACTGAGCTTGTGCGAGATCAGGTCGATGGTGGACTGGGCGGTCGCACCGGCTCCCCCCGTGCCGGACCCGAAGCGGTAGGGGACACCACGGCCCCCCATGGCGATACGGCCGTCCGACGTCCGCTGGGAGTAGATGAACGTGTGAGCGGAGTCGTTGAGGCACTGGGGCCCGTCCCAGCCGATCCGCTGCCACGCCTCCTCCGGCAGGGGCTTGGTCACGATCATCGAGGAATTGACCGGGATCAGGCTCCGGCGGCCCAGCAGCTGTCCCGAATAGCCTTCGGTGCAGATGAACGTCTTCGCCGCGGTGACACGCCCGTCGGCCAGTGTGAGGGTCTTGCCCTCGACACGGTCCACGCGGCTGCTCTCGTAGATCCTGACGCCCATGGAGGTCAGGGTGTCGGCGAGGCCGTAGACGAGTTTCGCGGGGTGGATCCGCGCGCAGTGCTGGTAGAAGAGTCCGCCGTGGACGGTGGAGATGTTGATCCGGGACTGGAACGCGTCCCGGTCGAGCAGGTGGACTTCGTCGTCGGTCAGCCCGTACTTCAGTTCGGCATCACGCCGGGTGACAAGCCGGCCCAGCCCCGCCCGCGTGTGGGCGGCGACGAGCGCTCCGCCCTTGTGTTGATCGGCATCGATCCCCTCGGCCTCAAGGATGTCCAGGACCGCGTCGACGCCGGCGACGAACTCCTGCTGCAGCGCCCGGCTCGCCTCCAGCCCTCCGTCGGCGCGGGCGAAGGTGGCACGGTTTCCCGGCGGCATGGCCGAGAGCCAGCCACCATTGCGCCCCGACGCGCCGTAGCCCACCTGCTCGGCCTCGAAGACGGCGACGGAGAGCGACGGTTCGAGCTTCTTGGCGAAGTAGGCCGCCCACAGTCCGGTGTAGCCGCCGCCGACAATGGCCACGTCGACGGAGTCCTGGCCGGTGAAACGGGGGAACGAGGGCTTCTTGTCGGCCAGTTGGGCCACCCAGAAGCCGAGCTCTCCGTTTCGGGGTGGTGCCGCAAGCGCGTTCATGTCGTGTCCTTCTTCTGTGTCTGGGAACCGTGCGGGCCGGTGCTGGAAGGCGGTGTGGCCGCCGTCGACGGGGCGGGTTGCCCCGGTGATGTACGAGGACTCGGACGACGCGAGGAAGAGGACGGCGGCGGCGATCGTCTCGGGGGAGTGGCGAGGTGCCTGAGCGGGTGCCGGCGCCGGCCCCGAGGCCCCCCACGCCCGCGGATGGGGGCCTGGGGGCCGCTGACCTGCGCTGGAGGGAGGCCTTGTCATGTGCGTTGTGACGTATGGCCTGGAGTCGAGGCTGTGCTCGGCGCCGAAGTCCTGCACACGGCCGATGGTTCCCGCATCACGTCGACCGGCACCGTCGGCGCTTCGGTACGCGCCGCTACACCGCGGTGCAGATCATCTGGATCTCGACCGGGGTGTTGAGCGGCAGCCCGGCGACACCGATCGCGGTACGGGCGTGCCGTCCGTTCTCGCCCAGTACCTCGATGAGCAGTTCACTGGCCGCGTTGGCGACCTGCGACTGCTCACCGAAGTCCGGCGTACTGGCCACGAAGACCAGCATCTGCACGATCCGGACCCGGTCCAGATCACCCACCGCCTGCACGGCGGCCGCAAGGCAGTTCAGCACGGCATGGCGCGCGAGCTCCTTCGCGGTCTCCAGCTCCACGTCCCGGCCGACAACGCCCTGCCCCAGCAACTCACCGTCCTTGTAAGGGAGTTGGCCGGAGATATGGATGCTGGAGTCCACCGCCCGGTGGTGCACGAAGTATGCGCTGCCGGGAAGGTCGGGCAGCTCCAGTCCGATGTTCTGGAGCCTTTCCGAGGCCGAGTCGCCCTTGACGGTCTGAGGCAGGGGCAGGCTCATGCCGCCACCGCCTTGCTGTGGACCATTTCCTCGGTTCTCCTGTTCTCGGGTTCTCCAGTTCTCCGCTCGGACGTCAGGGGCGCGGCAGGCCGAAGAGGACCGGGAGGTCGGCGATGTCGGTGATCCGCTCGTAGCCGAGCCAGTGCTCGTCGTGCTCGAAGCCGCGGTCGACGTACACCTTGTTCTCGATGCCCATGATGGCCGCGGGTCGGTGGTCATACATGGGGCTCGCGGAGACGTGGGCGATCTCGTCGGGTGTCACGCCGAGCTTGTCAAGCATGTACTCGAACGCGCTGAGTCGCGGCTTGTAGACGCCCATCTCCTCGGCGCTGATGATGACCTCGAACGGGGCCTTCAGATTCTCCGCGAGGCGCACGGCGTGCGCGGTGTCGCTGTTGGTGATGATGACCAGCGGGACCGCCTCGGCCAGGCGGTTCAGTGCCTCGGTGACACCGGGGTACGGGCCCCAGGTGGGGACGCGCTCGTACACCGCCCGCGCCTCGTCCTCGCGGTACTCCAGACCGACCTTGCGCGAGGCACGTTCCATGGAACGCGCGACGATCTGGTGGAACGGCTGGTACGCGCCCGTGCACTCGTCGATCCGGTACGCCTTGCAGATCCGCAGGTACTCATCGGCGACCTCGGCCGGCAGTCGGTCGCCCAGGATCTCGCGCATCGTGTCGTTGATGCTGAACTTGATCAGCGTTCCGTTCATGTCGAACGTCGCGAACTTGGGCTTGATGTCGAATGCCACTGGTCCTCCTGCATGTTTAAGTGGAGCAGTCTGCGCCGTGGTCGATTGTCGACCATCCATTTGGTCGATTGTCGACCAAACATATCTGAGCTGTCAACGGCGCCAGAGGAGCGCCTTGGGCAGGACGGCGCCGACCCCCTTCTGTGCGCATGAGGTGATCCACCGGCGCAGCCCACTCGATGACGTTGACGCAACCGGCGGAGGTATAGTCGACAAACGACCAAGTGGTCGGCAATCACTGAGGGAGGGCCACGGGTGGACCACAAGTTCGAGTGGCAGGAGCAGCGGACGACGACGCCTGAAGGCGTCTACCGCACACTGCGAGCCGCCATCCTCGACGGGTCCGTACCTCCTGGTGGCCAGCTGCGCGAGGCGCACATCGCCGCGGATCTCGGCATCAGCCGGTCCCCGCTGCGCGAGGCGCTGACCAAGCTGGAGGAGGAAGGCCTCGTCGTGAAGATCCCCTACCGTGGGGCGTTCGTCGTGGAGGTGAGCGCTCGGGAGGTCGCCGAGATCGACTCGGTCCGGCTGCGTGTCGAGCCGTACGCCGCCGAGCTCTCGGCCGAAGCGCTGCGCGGTCCTGAGCGGCCCCAGTTGCTGCAAACCGTCGAGGATCTCCGCCGGGCCATGGAGAAGGACGACATCCCGGCCAGCATCGACGCGCACCTCCGATTCCACAGGCTCTTCTACGATCTCTCGGGCCACGGCGTCCTGCAGAGTCTCTGGAGCGGCTGGGAGACCAAGCTGCGCCTCCACCTCAGCGTCGACCACCGCACCTACAGCGACGACCCGCAGCAACTGGTCGTCGAGCACGAGAGGTTGGCCGCCGTTGCCCTGGGCGGCGACACCGACGCGTTCCGCCGGGAACTGGCTGCCCATTTCCCCATGGGGCTGGGGGCCAAGGCGGAAGATCCGGGGGAGCCCGCGTCCCGGCATGTCTGAGTCCATGCCGCCTGCGTGAAACAGCCAAGCCCGCTCGCCACGCGGCGTCGACTCCGCTGCGTTCGGTGATCGAGGTGTGCGACCACGGGCAGGGCATCGATGAAGGGTCCGCCGGCGGGCGTATGCCGGATCGAGCGGCTGCGCCCAGTCCTGGGTGCCTCCTGTCGTGGCCGCGATCGGTCGGCTTCCGTCCGGCAACTGCCGCCCGCACGGTGACGGACCCGCCCGCGCACCGCGACCAGGAAATGCGCCGATGTCGCCGAATCCGTTCGGGGTGCGGCAGCCGTGGCCGGTCGCGGCTGGTGAGGCGCATGCGTAACCGTTGATCGGCATGCATTCCGTCCGCCGTCCGCGCCGTGCCGAGGTTGCCGACGTATCTGCGGGCGACTCCCCCTGGAGCGCGGTGTCGCGACGCTCGGGGACGCGGGCCGCGTTCGCTGTGCCGTTGAACGGCAAGTGCACCGCATCATCGGTCGCCGAACGCGCGCTGCCCGTCCGGGCGCCCCGTTCTTGGCCTGCCCGGATGCCGTCCCTGCACGGTGATGTGGTCGGCGTTCCTCCCGGCCCCAGCGCCGCCACATCGCACTTTCGAACTGATTCCGCGGCCGCGTTCGAGGTTCAAGTTCGTATTGACAGTGCTCGACGGACACTCATATGGTCGACAAACGACAATAGGTTGGCGATTTTAAGCCACCATAGGGGGTTTTGTCGCCGCCGTTGCTCGAGAGGAGAGCCGAGTACAGATGATCAAGAATCATGAGACTTCGGCAGCGAACACCGACTCGGCTTCCGATCGGCTTCAGGCCCTGGGGCTGGCCCTTCCCGAGCTCCGGGAGAACCCGTACTACGTGCACCACCGGACGGTGGGCTCCTGCATCTACATTTCGGGCCAACTCCCTTACCGGGACGGTGAGTTGCTGGGGCAGGGCGTTGTCGGCCGGGACGTGGAGCTGGAGACCGCGAAGGAGCTCGCGCGCCATGCCGTGCTGAACTGCCTTGCGGCCGCCGTGCAGGCGGTGGGTGATCTGGACCGGGTCCGGATCGTGCAGATGCTGGTCTTCGTGGCCAGTACGCCGGACTTCGGTGAGCAGTCGAAGGTCGCCAACGCGGCCAGTGAACTGCTCATCGAGGTAGTGGGCGAGAACGGACGGCACGCCCGTACCGCGATCGGTGTCGCCGGGCTGCCGCTCAACAGTCCGGTCGAGATCCAGATGGTCATCGCCGCTGCGTAGGGCGGCCCCGACGGCGGTGTACCCGAGTGCGCGCGATATCGCGGGGCACGCGCGTTCGGCATCGAGGGGAGTCAGCACCCGCGCCCCTCGGTCATTTCCCCTCGATCGTTCCAGGCAGAACCACAAGGAGGGCAGCGTGCATCAGCTGCAACGAGCACTCGACGCTCTGGTCGAGCGGATCGACACCCCCGCGCCGATCGTGCTGGTTGACGTCATGCAGGGCAACATCGACCGCATGCAGAGCTTCGCCGACCAGCACAACATCAAGGTCAGGCCGCACGTCAAGACACACAAGTGCGTGGAGATCGGTCGGCGCCAGATCGAGGCCGGCGCGGTCGGGATCACTGCGGGAAACGTCGGTGAGGCAGAGGTCTTCGCCGCAGCCGGCTTCGACGACATCTTCCTCGCCTACCCGATCTGGGCCGCGGGATCGAAGAAGCCCCGGATCCGCCGGCTCGCCGAGTCCGCCCGGCTGCGGGTCGGCGTCGACAACGTCGCGGCGATCGAGGCCCTCGCCGACGCGATGGGAGACGAACCGGACCGCCTGCAGGTCGTGATCGAGGTCGACTGCGGCGCCCGTCGTTCCGGGGCGCCGCCAGAGCTCGCGGGCGACCTCGCGCTCGCCGCCCGCAAGCGTGGTCTGGTGCCGGCGGGCGTCTTCACCTATCCCGGTCACGGCTGCCTCGGTCGCGACGCTCGCCGGCGTGCCGCGCAGGATCAGGAAGCCGCGCTCACCACCGCGGTACGCAGCCTCGAAGGTGTCGGGGTCACCGCGGAGGTGGTCAGCGCCGGCTCCACGCCCACCGTCGAGTTCTCCACCAGCAGCAGCGTGATCACCGAGATCCGTCCCGGCGAGTACGTCTTCGGCGATTTGAACAACGCCCGGCTGGGTGCTTGCGCGGAGGATCAGATCGCGCTGTTCGTCGCCGGCACCGTGGTCAGCGACTGGGTCCCCGACCAGGTCATCGTCGATGTGGGCAACAAGGCCCTCAGCAAAGAAGGCAGCCCAGAGATCGGCTACGGCGGCATCGCCGGTACGAAGGCGGTCCTGTCCAAGGTCAACGAGTACCACGGGTTTCTCCCGCTGCCGGACGGCGACTTCCGCCCCAGCGTCGGAAGCGTCGTACCGGTGGTGCCCAACCATGTATGCCCCGTCGTCCTCGGTTTCGAGGAACTGATCGTCACCGACAGCACGGGCACGTCGCTCGAGCGGTGGCCGGTCGACGCCCGCGGGTTCCTCAACTGACCGGCACGGGAGGAGACCCCCGTCCTCCCCAAGCCCCCACCCCCGACCGACCTCCCCCGTAATGAGGAGTGCCTGACATGAGACTCAAGAACGTCACGGCCCTGGTGACAGGCGCCAGCAGTGGCATAGGGCAGGCGGTGAGTTCCCACTTCCGCCGTGAGGGCGGGCGGCTCCTGCTCACCGGCCGCAGGGAGCGGCTCGACAGCGCTGAGCCCGACGATCTGTACGTTCCCGGAGACCTCAACGACGAGACGTTCGTCGAGCACCTGGCCAAGCAGGCCGCGGAGACCTTCGGCACCGTCGACGTCGTCGTCCTCAACCACGGCCTGCAGGCCGACGGTCCGCTCACCGAGATGGCCTGCGACGACGCGAGGAACGTGCTCGAGAGCAACCTGCTCAGCGCGTTCCTGGTGATGAAGCACTTCGCCCCGCTGATGCCCGAGACCGGCGGCTCGTTCGTCTGCGTCAGCTCACGGCTGGGCATGGTCGGCATGGCCGGGCAGGTCCTGTACTCCGCCGCCAAGGGGGGCCTCATCATGCTCGCCAAGGGCGCGGCGATCGAGTGGGCCCCGCGCAACATCCGGGTCAACGTCGTCGCTCCGGGTCTGACCGCCACACCGATCATCGAAGCGGCGTTCCAGCGCAGGCCTGACCCCGAGGGCTACCGCCGTCAGCGAGAGAGCACGATCCCGCTCCAACGCCTCGCCACCCCTGAAGAGGTCGCTGACGCGGTGCTCTTCTTCGCCTCGCGGGAGTCGTCGTACGTGACCGGATCGGTCCTGACCGTCGACGGCGGGTACACCGCTGGTTGAATCCACACCGGCATCCAGTGGGAGTTCCTGCCGCAGGAGTTGGGGTTCGGTTCGGGTCCCACCTGCTGGCGGCGTCCGGCCGAGTGGCAGCGGGCCGGAGTGTGGAGGAACTCCAGCGCGTGCTGCTGGACCGGCTTCGGGCAGCGGACCGCCTCGACTTCTCCCGCGCCACGATCGATGCCTCGCACGTGCAAGCCAAGCGGGGGCGAGGCAGCCCAAAAGTCGGCCCAGCCCGGTTGACCGCGCACGGCCGGGTTCGAAACACCACGTGCTGACCGACGCCTGCGGCACCCCGTTGCGCGTGTCCCTGACCGGCGGTCACCGCAACGACATCACCCAGCTCCTGCCCCTGGCCGACGGCCTGCCGCTGGTACGTGGCAAACGAGGCAGGCCCCGGCGCAAGCCACATACGCCGACCGCGGCTACGACCACGACATCGACCGCCGCCGGCTGCGCGAACGCGGCATCACACCGAAGATCGCCCGGCGCGGCGAGCCGCACGGCTCGGGCCTGGGGTAAATCCGATGGGTTGCCGAGTCCGCCATCGCCTGGCTCCATGGCCCCCGCCGACTGCGGATCCGCTGGGAAGCACGCGACGACATGCACGACGCCTTCCTCCAGCTCGCCCACTCCATGACCCTCGCCCGGAAGAATCCGGCATCTGAAAGGACCCCCGAAAGCCCAACCGGCCGATGACCTCCAGCTCGCCGTACAGAGGCCCTGAACTCCTGGGCACGGCCACCGCGGTCGTCGCAGCAGCGTGTAGCCCGAGCCCGGGACCTGCTGGAGCCCAGCGACCTGTCGGTGGACCAGATCGCCGACCGGGTTCGGCTTCCCCAGGAGCACCTCCCTGCGCCAGCACCTGCACGCGGCGATCGGCATCTCACCCCAGGCGTACCGGCGTACGTTTCAGGCGGCCCGCCAGTGCCCACCCCTAGTCACTACTTCGGTGAACTGATTCGGTGCGGGAAGTGTGCCGGCCGGGCCCGCCGGCCTGTCGGCGCGGCGCGGTTCCGCCGGTCGGCGGGGCAGTCCCAGCCGGTCGGCGGGGGCGTTGCCGAAACCTGTCGGATGTTCCGTCTCCTGGCGGCACCGAAGGATTCGTCGTATGACTCAGGTAAAACCGCCGCAGGAGCCGTCGGCTCCGCAGAGGAACGCGACTCCACCGCCGAAGGCCTCGTCCGAGTCCGCCGGGCAAGTCTCGGGCCGCCCCTCGATGGGACGCCTGGTCGGGCTGGATCTGGCCCGTGCGCTGGCGGTGTTCGGCATGTACATCGTGCACATCGCCCCGATGGACTCCCCCCAGGGCGGCGTCGGCAGCTGGGTGTACTTCCTGGCCGAGGGACGCTCCTCGGCCCTGTTCGCCACCCTCGCCGGGTTCTCACTGATGCTGATCGCCGGCCGCCGTGAGCCGAAGACCGGCCTGGCGGGCCGGCAGGCGAAGGCCCGCATCGCGATCCGCGCCGTGATCCTGCTGGCCCTGGGCACCGTGCTGGCGATGGAGTACGGGGACATCATCATCCTCGCCTACTACGGCGTCTACTTCCTCCTCGCACTGCTCCTGGTACGACTGAGCGCCAGGACACTGGCGCTCATCGCGGTCGGGATCGCGCTGGTCATGCCGCAGCTGGCGTTCGTTCTGAAGATGTGGCTGAGCGACTCCGTCCAGCAGACCATCAACGCCTACGACCCGCTGGAACGCCTCAGCACCGTGGGAGTACTCGATCTGCTGCTGACGGGCCTCTACCCGACCATCACGTGGATGGCGTTCGTGACCACCGGCATGGCTCTGGCCCGCCTCGACCTGTCCGCCCCCGTCGTCCGGCGGCGCCTGGCCGTCCTTGGTGCCGGCCTCGCCACAGCCGCCTACGGCCTGGCCACACTGCTGACCGGCGCGAGCGCGGTATGGAACGTCGGCGGAGGTGGGGGACCCTCCAGCGGCTCCGGTCCGGGCTCCATGGGCAGCGGCTCCGCGGTCTCCGGCTCCATGGGCAGCGCACCCGGCGGGCCCGAGCTGTCGGCCTCGGACCTGCTGGGCGCCGTGTCCCACACCGGCACCACCTTCGACACCATCGGCTGCGCGGGCATCGCGATCCTCGTGATCGTGGGCGCGACGGCGGCGATGGACCGCCTGCCGCTACTGCGCCGCCTGGCGAAGCCGGTCATCGCCGTGGGCACCATGTCCCTGACCGCCTACGTCGGCCACTTCCTCGCCCAGTCGGCGCTGTCCGTGCCCGCCGGGACCGGCACCCAGCAATCATGGGTGCCGCTGATCATGTTCGTCCTCGGGGCGACCGTGTTCGCTGCGATCTGGTCCCGCTTCTTCCGCCGAGGCCCTCTGGAATATCTCCTCAACGCCGCCACCAAGCCGGCGAAGCACATCCGATGAGACCCGGCCGGGGTGGGACGCCCCCTCGCTCCACCGCGGCACCGAGATGCCCGGGCAGTTCCTCATCCCCTTCCCCGACTCCGACTCCGAGCCTCTGTCGGCCCTCGACAGGACGGCACTGCGGCCCCTGAGAAGCACCGCACGGACATGGAGCCCTCGATCTCACTACCGAGCGGCTGCGCCACCTCCAAGACGCCTTCTCATCTCCACCAGCACCGACGGCACGAACTTCACCCAGGTCGCCTCCGGCACCTGGGCCGGCAACCAGACCCTCAAGGTGGCCGAATGGCCCGCCCGGAACGTCGGCTTCGTGTGGCACAGCGGCAAGGCCGCCGACGTGGAGCGCGGGGGCACGGCGAACCGCACCAACGTCCTGCAGTGGCCCTGTCTCAACAAGGCGAACGAGAAGTGGACCTTCTCCAAGACCGGCGACAGCTAAGACGAGATCAAGGGTGGGCAGCGGCAAGCTCCTGGAGGCCGCGGGTCTCTCCCGCGCCGACGGCTGCAACGTGGCCATCTGGGGGGACGCCAACGCCGCCAGCAGCACTGGGCCCTCACGCCCACGGGTGACGGCTACTACTTCCTCATCAACCGCTACAGCGGGCTCTACCTGGGCGACACGCTGGTGCGGGATGCCACCGGCGTACGGCGGCTGCCCGTCAACCTGCTCGACGCCCCGCCCGCCTCTTCGCGCCGGGGGCCGAAGCCCTCGCCCGCGCGCTCCCCCCCCGCGGACGTCTTCTTTGTCCCACGCGATGCCGGCTCGCCTTGCGGCAAGGCGGGAGGCTACGTCATGAGAACGCGAAATCTGGCGGGCTTCACAGTTGAGCTGTGTCGGCGGGGATGCCCAGGAGGATCCGTCCGGTCGTCTCCCACATCGCCGGACTCACCTGGATGTGGGCGGTGATGGCGTTCGCGTCCCGCAACCGGCGCTGGAGCGGCTGGTCTTCGTAGAGCGCTGAGGCGCCACCGAGCTCGTGCATGGAGCGTACGACGTCCGCGGACGTGCGGGCGGCGTGCGTCGCGGCCAGGCGCAGGCCGGTGCGCAGGGCCAGCGGCATCGTGTCCTCGGTGGTCGCCGCCTGCCAGGCGTCCTCGACGGCCGAGCAGAACAGGGCGCGTGCGGCTCGCAGGGCGGCCTCCGCCTGTGCGAGGGCGGACTGCGTCGAGGACTTCTGGGCGAGCATGCGTCGGGCTCCCATGGCGACCTTGCGGCCCGCGAGATCGACGAGGTCGTCGATCGCCCCGCGGGCGTTGCCCAGCGCGGCCGCAGCCGCGGCCAGTGCGAAGTAGCCGAAGACCGGGAACCGGTAGAGGGGGGCGTCGATCCGGGGAGCCTCGGTCAGCGACAGGATGCGGTGGTGGGGCACGAACACCTCGTCGGCCACGGCGTCATGACTGCCGGTTGCCCGCAGTCCGGATGTGTGCCAGGTGTCGAGTATCTCCAGTTCGCGAGTTGTGCGCCCTGTTCGGTGGCCGGCGGGTTCGTCGCGTCGAGAAGTTCGAGTAGGTCGGCCGCGTCCTGTTGGCTGCGCACGCGCCGGTAGAACTCGGGGGACACCCCGAGCAGGTGGCCGAGGTACCACCAGAGCCGGTACGCCTGGTGGCGTGCAGCATCCGGACCCGCAGGCCTGCACCCCCTGGCCATCGGCAAGAAAGCGGTGAACCGCCCTCGACGGCATCAGCATCTGCCTGAGCGGCGTCACTTTGCAGGGAGGTGAGCCCGCAGCTATCCTCTTATTCAACAATGCGACTAGGTGTTTAGTTGCATAGCGGTGGCCGTGTGCCACGTCTATCAGCAAACGTTGACGAGAGGCGGTCGGCCCCGTGTCGAGCAGTGGGTATCTGCGCTATGTCGCCCTGGGTGACAGTCATACCGAGGGGGTCGGGGACGGCGACGACATCTGTGGTCTTCGGGGCTGGGCGGACCGGCTCGCCGAAGAGGTCGCCCGCCACAGCCCCGGCCTGCTCTACGCCAACCTCGCGGTGCGCGGCCGTAAGGCCGGTCAGGTGCGCGCCGAGCAGCTGGCTCCGGCTCTCGCGATGCGGCCCGACCTCGCCACCGTGGTGGCTGGTGTCAACGATGCGTTGCGCCCGGGCTGCGACCTCGACGAGGTGGCCGGCCATGTCGAGGCGATGTTCGCCGCCCTCACAGCGCAGGGCGCCACCGTCGCGACCCTCATGTTTCCCGATGTCGGGCGTATCACGCCGTTGGCCCGCCCGATCGGTCACCGTGTTCTCGCACTCAACGCGCGCATCCGGGAGGCCGCCGACCGCCACGGCGTGGTGGTGGCGGAGACGGCCGCGCACGCGGCGGCGACCGATCCGCGGTTGTGGAGTGCTGACCGGCTGCACGCCGGCCCGCTGGGACACGAGCGCATCGCGGCTGCCGTGGCCCAGGCGCTCGGTCTGCCGGGCAGCGACGACACGTGGACCCTTCCCCTTCCGGTCGAGGGGACAGACAGCTCGGTCTGGAGGACCGTGGGTGCCGAAGTGCGCTGGACCGGCACCTTCCTCGGCCCTTGGGTCGGCCGCCGCCTGCGTGGCCGCTCCTCCGGCGACGGCCGCCAGGCCAAGCGGCCGGCGCTGCTTCCGGTGGCCGTGTCCGCTGGGGACACCTCCCCATCGGTGTGATGCTCCGGCTTGCGACGACGCCGGCGGCTCCTCGTGCTGAACTGCTCATCACCGGACGGGGGCTGGAAATGAGCGGTGGCAGCGGAGCGACCTCGGAGTGCGGATCGTCCAGTCGATCAAAAGTCCTCCCAGGGTGGGAGACAGGATCGCCTGGCAGGTGGTGGACGAGAAGGAGATGACGGAGGAGCTCGGCAAGGGCACGCTGTTCGGCGCGCTCGCCGCCCCGCGACTTCACCTCCACCGTCGCCGCACTCACCAGCCCCGAGGCGGCGCGCAACGCCGTCCGCCCGACACTCACCGTGCTGGCCCGTCGGCCTATGCGCAGGGGGCAGGGAGCTGACCGCTCAGGCGGAGCCGGCCGTTGCCGTGCTCCTCGGTGTGACCCGGTTCTACGACCGCAAGGGACTGCATGGCGATCCCGTCGACAAGGAACCGCAGCCGGTCCTCGCTCGGACACAGGCCGACGACCCCTGAGAGGCTGGGCTGCTCACGACCGTCCAGCTCGTCACTTTGTTGACTGACTGCGTGGGTGGACCGCCGCAGTCAGCCGTCGGCCCGGAGCGCGGCCGTGCGCTGTTCGAGCCTGCGCAGCGCCATGTCCCCCCACTGGAGGTTCTCCCGCTCGAACGACATCCCGCGCAGCAGGGTGAGATACGGGCCGATGCGCTCGGCCTCGGCGAAGTACGCCTCCTCGGAGCGCCCGTCGAGCAGGCGCTGCCGGAGCCGCTCGTAGCGGGCCAGCTTGGCGGTGGCCCACTCCATGCGCTCGGTGACGGCGGCCCGGACCGCTTCCATGTCGCCCGCGTCCAGGCACTGCACCTTGACAAGCAACTCGTCCCGGATCACCGCCGGTTTACCCAAGGGTTCGGCGGTGTAGGCGTGGACGGCCTTCCGCCCGGCCTCCGTCAAGGAGAACAGTCGCTTGTTGGGGCGGCGCTTCTGCTCGACGACGCGGGCCGTGACGAATCCTTCGGCCTCCATACGATCCAGCTCCCGGTAGAGCTGCTGAGGCGTCGACATCCAGAAGTTGGCGACCGTCGCGTCGAACGCCTTCGCGAGGTCGTACCCGGACGCCTCGCCCTCCAACAGCGCGGCCATCACCGCGTTCCGCAAAGCCATGGATGCACGCTAGCAGATTAATCAACAAAGTGACTAACAATCACTCGCTTCCTGTAGACAAGCCTTAACGAGCCCTCTAATCTCCAACGCACCTATTCATATTTCTGAGTATTAAAGGTGGGCTCATGCATCCCTTCCGCAAGGCCGTCGAGAGCGGCGACCTGGACGCAGTGGCCGCTCTGCTGGCAGACGACGTCGTCTTCACCAGTCCCGTCACCTTCAAGCCGTACCCGGGCAAGGCGATCACTGCGGCGATCCTGCGCGGCGTGCTACGGGTCTTCGAGGACTTCACCTACATCCGTGAGATCGCCAACTCCGACGGCCGTGATCACGCCTTCGTCTTCACCGCCACCGTCGCCGGGAAGCAGCTCCAGGGATGCGACTTCCTGCACTTCGACGACGACGGGAAGATCGACGAGTTCACTGTGATGGTGCGCCCGCTCTCCGCCGCCCAGGCACTCGGCGAGGCCATGGGCGCCCAGTTCGAGCAGATCGCCCGAGAAGCCGCCGAACAGTAACCACCACGACGGATTTCGGCGCGGTGGTCATCGGCGCGGGGCAACGCCGGACCGACCGCCGCCACCCTCCAACGCTGGGACCGCGTAACCTCCTGACGGAGCGCCACAACGTCCCCGGCGACTGTGCCACCTCCTCTCGACGAGGCCGCTTCGAGTTCGAGACGGCGCCGCACCAGCTGTCCGGAGTCGGCTCGGAAGTCCAGCCGTACACGCTGCGCGGGCTGTTCGAGAAGCTGGGCGTCGCTGACTCACGGATGCTCGCGCAGCCAAGCTTCCAGCGTGTCGGCGGTGCGGTTGGGCAGCACGGCGATCCGCTCATGAGTCTCGGCGTCGACCACCACGCTGGCATGGCGGTGCCGTCGGCGCAGAGCGAAGTCGTCGACGCCGATCACGCGAGGCGTCCGCCCGGTGGGCAACGGGATGCGCAGCAGGGCGCGCAGGGCCGTGTGGCGAGCAGACCCGCCGCGAGTACCGCAGCAAACGAGATCCCGGATGCGCATCCCGCGATCCGTGACGTGCAAGAGCGCCCACGCTACGGCCGACGCGGCACCCGTTGTCTCCGAGTGCCATCGACAGCATGGTGCGGTAGATGGCAGTGACAACCAGCAGATTCTGTCGACGCGTACGAAAGGCCCGGCGGAACTCAGCGCGATCCACAACAAGGGGGGAACCGGGCTCCGCAGGGATCCTGGTGCCGGCGGCTCGCGTGCCGAGCCCGTTCGGGGGGAAGCGCCCCGCGGTTCGTGGTGTCGGGGGTCAGGCGGCGTGGTGCCGCGGGCCCGTCCTCACAGGGGGGCACGTGCCCCGGTGAGTTCGCGTCCGGTGATCAACTCGCAGGCGATCCGCACGAAGACCTCGTCCCGCATCGGCATCCAGGACGAGGGGCCGCTCCGGGACAGGCGTTCGTGCTCGGCCGGGTCGGTCACCACCTCGGCCCGCCCGGTGACGACGACGCTCCAGCCGGACCGGGTGGCCGGGTCGAACTCGTCCCCCTCGAAGGCGACCACGACACCGTCGATCGCACGAACGAGGTCGGAGGCCGCCGACGTGCACAGCAGGACGGAGGCATCGGTGTCGAGGGCGAAGTTGACCGGGAGGACCGCGGGCAGCGCCTGCCGGGTGTACACCACGCGGCCGACCGGCACCTTGGCCAGCAGGCGCAGGCATTCGTGCCGGTCGAGGGCGCGCAAGGCATCGTTCTGAACCATCAGCCCATCGTCTGCGCGGTAATCGAACAGGGGTAGGGCCGGTCGGCCTCTTCTGAGTCCCTGAGCGGTTGTGGGACGAGACCGGCCGTGCCGTTCCGGCGTGACCGGGAGGAGCGCCTGTGAGCGGAGGCCCGCCGGGTGCCGCACCTGGGGGTGTCCGCGCGTCGACAGGGCCTGAGGCCCGAGCGGGGGACGGACACCGTGTCCGATCGTTGACGGGCGCAGGCGTGCCGACACTGCGTGACGCCCCGGGACGCATCGTGCCGGGGGAACCTTCGATCGGCTCGATCACCGGTGTCGTCGGCGCGGCCGGCGGGGTCGCGGCGACGGCGTCGGCCTTCACCGGCACGGGTGTCCGACACGCGCTCGCCGTCGGCTGTCCCACCACCCTCTCCCACTGAACCGCCGTGGAGCGGAAGCCCCGTGGCACCGGACGTACACGACGCAACCCCGCTGATTCCGCGGAGCAGGGTTGCGTTCGTGGTTCGGGCCGTGCGCGGATCGCCGCTGTGGAGGCGACGCTCGTGCCGGACCGGCCCGTTCTGCCTCACCTCGTTCGGGGCTCGCCTGTCTCCGGCTGTTCCAGATGGGAGGCGAGGACCGCCGCCTGGACCCGGCGCTGTACGCCGAGCTTGGCCAGCAGACGGGAGATGTGGTTCTTGACCGTCTTCTCGGAGAGGTAGAGCTTCTTGCCGATCTCGCGGTTGGTGAGGCCTTCGCCGATCAGCGCCAGGATGTCTCTCTCGCGCGGGGACAGGCTCGCCAGCTCGGACGGCACGGCGGGGGTGCCGACGGGTTCGGCGCGCAGTGAGCGCATCAGGCGGGCCGTGGTCGCGGGATCCAGCATCGACTGGCCCGAGGCGACCGTGCGCACCGCCGAGACGAGGTCGGAGCCCTTGATCTGCTTGAGGACGTAGCCGGAGGCGCCGGCCATGATCGCGTCGAGCAGGGCCTCCTCGTCGTCGAACGAGGTGAGCATCAGACAGGCCAGCTCCGGCATCTGGCTGCGCAGCTCACGGCAGACCGAGATGCCGTCACCGTCGGGGAGGCGCACATCGAGGACGGCGACGTCGGGGCGCAGCGCCGGGCCGCGAACGAGAGCGTGGTCGACCGTGCCGGCGTCGCCGATCACCGAGATGTCCGGCTCGGAGTCGAGCAGGTCGGCCAGGCCGCGGCGGACGACCTCGTGGTCGTCCAGCAGAAACACGCGGATCGGGTTCTGCTCGTCGAAAGTGCGTGGCTCAGGCATTTCGGCCCCTCGTTCCCCGGTGGAGGACGGACTGCGGGTTGTCCATGACGACGATCATCACCCGCCGGGACCGAAGGCACTAGGGCCGGTCGGCCCCACTCGCAAGGGCCACCTGGTGACGGCAGCCCTGCGGAGGGGGCCGGCCGGGGCCACGGACGCCGTCGTGGTGCGTCGGTCATACAGGGCGGAAGCCCTCTCTGCCGTCTGCGGGCACCTGTGCCGGCTCGCCGGGGCGGGTGAGGTCGAATGACACGTCCACGACCCCCTCCACCGCGCGCACCAGCCGTGCCGCCACCGGCACCAGCGAGGTGTCCCGGACATGGCCGACGAGCTTCACGACGCCGTCCCGCACCTCCACACGCACGGACGAGGCCGGTGTGGGGAAGAGGGGGGGGGACACGATCTCGCGGCGGACCTCCTTGGTGATCTCCTCGTCGGTGCGGAGGAAGACCTTGAGCAGGTCGGCTCGGCTGACGACGCCTTGGAGCATCCCCACGGCATCGACCACCGGGAGCCGTTTGACCCTGGCCCGGGCCATGGTGCGGGCGGCCTGGGCCAGCGTGGCGTCGGGGCGCACGGTGAGGGCGGGGGAGGTCATGACGTCCTCCGCCCTCACCCCGCCGGCCTTCGCCAGATCGGACAGGCGGCGCAGCTGGGTGTACCGGTCGGGGTCGCTGTCGCGGAACTCCTCCTTGGGCAGGAGGTCGGCTTCGGAGACGACACCGACGACACGGCCCTCGCCCTCGATCACGGGCAGGGCGCTGACCTTCCAGTCCTGCATGAGCCGCACGATCTCCTTGAAGGTCGCCCGACGACCGACCGCGGCGATCGTCTGGGTCATGACATCGCTGACGATGTACGGGGTGCCGTGCATGGCCACTCCTTGGTGTCTCGTTCCGGGCGCGGTCAGATGACGCTGCCGGCGCCGTACGGGGCGTACAGGTCCAGCAGCCGCGTCCGGGCCGAGCGCAGACGGTGGGCCAGCACCTGGCCCACCCATTGGCCGATGTCGTTGCCCAGGGCCGGGTCGTCCCGGCACATGGACCGGACGGCGACGGCGTCGAACTCGTAGGCCCGGATCGGTGTCGTCGCCTCGGCTCCCATCTGCCAGGCGTGCGGGGGGAAGAGCCAGGACCAGCCGACCAGCTCGTTGTGCCCGAGACTCTCGATGACCGCCGCCCGTCGGCCCGGCACCCGCATGTCGAGTTCGATCGTGCCGGTGCGGATGATCCAGAAGTGGTCGGCGCGTCCACCCTCCTCGAACAGACGCGTTCCCTGAGGGATGGACACCTCCCTGGCCAGGCGCATCAGCCGCTGACGGTGCTCGGCAGTCAGTGTGCGCAACATGCTGGGGGTGGGGGGAGCGTTCATGACGTGCCTCCGCTGCCAGGTGTACGGACTTCCCTCACCAGGGTGTTCCGGAGCGCCGCTGCGGAACATGGGTCACCCGGTCCATCGCACGGGCCGTTCGGTACCGGCGGCGGGCCGCGGAACACCGGCTCGTCGGTGGAGGCCGAGGAGCCGGGACTGAGCGCGCCTTGCGGTCCGGGACCTTCGGGACCCGCGTGGTGGGCACCTCGACCGCCCCGTTCACGGACGCCGCGAACAACATCTTCGGCGGCACCTGGGCCGGGAACGCCGTCGCCGTCGCCGCCATCGTGTCGGGCATCGGCGCCCTCAACGGCTGGACGATGCTGTGCGCC
Source organism: Streptomyces sp. NPDC001868 (assembly GCF_040297125.1). Classification (NCBI taxonomy): domain Bacteria; kingdom Bacillati; phylum Actinomycetota; class Actinomycetes; order Kitasatosporales; family Streptomycetaceae; genus Streptomyces; species Streptomyces sp. NPDC001868. The sequence continues at coordinate 66,105 of NZ_JBEOYO010000008.1, forward strand.
GAAATGCCGTACGCCGCCGCCCGCGACGGCCTGTTCCCCGCCTTCTTCGCGAAGCTGCGCGGGGAGAGCGGCGTTCCGGTCTTCGGCATCGTCGTGTCGACCGTGCTGGCCTCGCTGATCACCGTGTTCAGCTACACGCGCTTCGAGGACGTCTTCACGAAGATCGTGCTGCTGAGCGTGTTCACCGCGGAGATCCCGTACCTGTTCTCCGCCGCCGCGCAGCCGTACCGGCTGCTGGTACGCGGCCGGGCGGGCCTCAGCCCGCGGCGACTGGCCCGCGACGTCACCGTCGCCGCCCTCGCCCTCGCCTTCTCGTACTGGTCGATCCAGGGCCCGGGCGGATCGCCCGCAGCCCTGCCGCCCGATGGCGGCCCGGCGACGCCCGTGCGCGCCCCCGCACGCCATGATCTGCGGCGCCGGACACGCGGCCGTGGTCGCGCCGGCGAGCAGGTCACTGGCCGGCCACGAACGCCGACGGCCGAGCAGAACCGCCGACCCGGACGCCGACCGACGCCACCTCGATCCGTTTCAGCCGCGCGTCCAGGGCCGTGTGCCCGCATGCGCCGGCCCCGTGATCCACCGGTGCACGATCACACCCGAGTCCCTGGCACGACGACACGCGCGGGCGGAGGGGAGCACCGGCCCAACGGGCCTTGCGGCCAGGGCCGTTCAGCCCCACGGCCACGGACCTTCGGCATCCGGCGCCGCCCGGCGCGCGGGACGAGAGTCAGGGGCGCCAGGCAACGACCCGACCGCCCCGAAGGGAATCACGACCATGGCCGTGCACGAGCACCCGCACCGGAGCTCCGGCTTCCACCTGCCGTCCTTCCGCAGGAACCGGACCGCCTCCGCACCCGAGTCCGCCGTGTCGGCACACACCGGCACGCACACGGCGCGGGCCTACGTCCTCGCGTCCCTGCGCCTGCTCACGGGGTTCGTCTTCCTGTGGGCCTTCCTCGACAAGACCTTCGGCCTCGGCTACGCCACCCGGTCCGGCAAGGGCTGGATCGACGGCGGATCGCCCACGAAGGGCTTCCTCGGCTCCGTCGCCACCGGACCGATGGAGTCCACCTTCCACTCCTGGGCCGGCGACACCTGGGCGGACTGGCTGTTCATGCTCGGTCTGCTCGGGATCGGCGTGGCCCTGATCGCGGGGGTCGCGCTGCGGCTCGCCGCCGTCGCCGGCACCTTGATGATGGCGCTGATGTGGATCGCCGAGTGGCCGCCCGCCCAGCACCTGTCGGACGGCTCGCCGAGCATGTCGACGAATCCCTTCGCCGAGTACCACCTGATCTACGCCGTCGTCCTGATCGCCCTGGCCGCCGTCTCGTCCGGCGACACCCTGGGCCTCGGCAAGGCCTGGGCCAGGCTCCCGCTCGTCCGTGACAGCCGCTGGCTGCGCTGACGGCGGGAGGCGCGGCGGGCTCGCCGTTGGGCCCGCCGCACCCGACACCGGCAAGGGCCGGTCGGCCCACGGCAGGGACCTGCGGCCCCTGCCGTGGGCCTCGTCGAAGAACGACGCTGAACCGGGACCCCGATTCAGCGGATCCGGAAGGTGGAGATCATGACCCGCACCATCACCGTCGGCCTCGACGGCTCGCGCGAGAGCCGCGCCGCCGCCGAGTGGGCGGCCCGCGAGGCACGGCTGCTCGGTCTGCCGCTGAAGCTGGTCCATGTCTGGGAGCCGGTACCGGATCCCATCGCGCAGGCGCCGCTGCTGGGTGCGGAGACCCATCGGCACTGGACCTGGCGAAGCGAGATGGGGGTACCCCCGGCCGAAGGCTGGGAGAGGATTCCCCGCGAGGCGGCCGAAGGCCTCCGACTGCGCCACCTCGGCGTCGACGTGACCACCGAGCAGCTGTCCGGCCGCCCCTCCGAGGTGCTGGCGGGTGCGGCGAAGGACGCCGAACTGCTGGTGCTGGGCTCACGCGGTCTGAGCGGGATCGGCGGATTCCTGGCCGGCTCGGTCGGCCTCGCCGTGGTGGCGCACGCCGAACGGCCGGTCGTCCTCGTCCGGGCCGGTGAACAGGCCGCCGACGAGCACGAGATGGACCCGGTCGGCATTCCGTCCGCCGCGACCCCGTTCCGGCCCGTCGTCCTCGGCTTCGACATCGAGAGCCCCGACGAAGAAGTGATCGAGTTCGCGTTCGCGGCGGCCGCCCGCCGTCGTACGTCCCTGCGGGTCGTCCACGGCTGGAACCCGCCCCCGTACTACGCCTACGGGCTCTCCGCGGACCTCGAACTCCACGGAGCCCTCGCCCGCCGCGAGACCACCGCCCTGACCGAGATGCTGCGCCCGTGGCGGGCCAAATACCCGGACGTCGAGGTCACCGAGGAATCCCACTACGGCACCCCCGGCAACCACCTCGTCGACGCCTCCCGCGAGGCCTCGCTGGTCGTCGTGGGCCGCCGCGTCCGCCGTAGTCCGTTCGGCGCCCACATCGGACCCGTCACGCACGCCGTCCTGCACCACTCCGCCGCCCCCGTCGCCGTCGTCCCCCACCACTGACCCCACTTCCGTGACCCATCCCGAGGAGCAACAACCATGAAGGCAGCGGTCGTACGAGCATTCGGCGAGCCCCTGGTCATAGAGGAACGTCCCGACCCCGAGCCCGGCCCCGGCCAGGTCCGTGTCCGCGTCGAGGCCTCCGGGCTGTGCCACACCGACATCCACGCCGCCCACGGCGACTGGCCCGTCAGGCCCAGCCCGCCGTTCGTCCCCGGCCACGAGGGCGTCGGCCTCGTCGAGAAGCTCGGCGACGGCGTCACCCACCTGAGCGTCGGACAGCGGGTCGCCGTGCCCTGGCTCGGCAGGGCCTGCGGACGGTGCGAGCACTGCCTGTCCGGCTGGGAGACGCTGTGCGAGCAGCAGATCAACACCGGCTACGGCTGCGACGGCGGGTACGCCGAGAAGATGCTGGCCTGGGCCGACTTCGCGCAGCCGGTGCCCGAGGGCGTCACCGCCGTCGACGCCGCCCCGCTGACCTGCGCCGGCGTGACCACGTACAAGGCACTGAAGGTCGCCGAGGTGAAGCCCACCCAGCTCGTCGCCGTCTCCGGCGTCGGCGGGCTCGGCCACCTGGCCGTGCAGTACGCGAAGATCGCCGGAGCCACGGTGGCCGCGATCGACGTCACCGACGAGAAGCTCGAACTGGCCGCCGAACTCGGTGCGGACATCGTCATCGACGCCCGCAAGGAGAACGTCGGCGAGGTGCTCAAGCGGCACGGCGGCGCCCACGCGGCCATCGCGCTCGCCGTGAACGACGCGGCCTTCGAGGCCGTCAACACCGGCCTGCGGCGCGGCGGCAAGCTCGTCATGGTGGCCCTGCCCGCGCACGGCACGGTCCGGGTCCCGATCTTCGACACCGTCCTGAACGGCACCAGCGTGATCGGCTCGATCGTGGGTACCCGCCAGGACCTGGCCGAGGTCTTCCAGCTGCACGCGGCCGGCCGCACCAGGGTCATCTGCGAGACCCGCCCGCTGGACTCCGTCAACGACTCCATCGACGAGGTGCTGCGCGGCCAGGTCAAGGCCCGGATCGTGTTCGACCTCGGTACGGGACGGTGAGGGAGATGGCGTTGGACCTGCCGGTCGTCGTCGGCGTCGACGGCTCCGAGGCCGGCCTGAGGGCCGTGGACTGGGCGGCCGACGAGGCCGCCCTGCGCGGGGCGCCGCTGCGCCTGGTGTACGCCTCGCTGTGGGAGCGGTACGAGGGCGCCCGGCTCGCCGAGGACCTGGGAAAGCCGTCCGAGCGGGTACGGGCCGAGGACATCGTGGAGAGCGCCGCCCGGCGTGCCCGTCTCCGCCGGGCGGAGGTGAAGATCACCACGGATGTGCTGCCCGAGGAACCCGAATACACGCTGCTGAGGGAGAGCCGCAACGCCTCCCTGCTGGTGACGGGCACCCGGGGGCGCGGCGCCCTCACCGAGGCGCTGCTCGGCTCGGTGAGCCTGACGGTGGCCGCGCACGCGCACTGCCCGATGATCGTCGTACGCGGCAGCCACGACAACCAGGCCCTGCCCGCCACGCACGGCCGCGTTGTGGTCGGCGTGGGGGAGAAGCCGACGTCTTCGGCGGCGGTGCGCTTCGCCTTCGAGGAGGCGCGGCGACGCGGGGCGCAGGTCGAAGCCGTACGGGCCTGGCGGTGCCCCGCGCACGAGACCACCGACCATCCCCTGCTGGCCGGCGAGCCCGCGCGGCTGCACGAGCAGCGGGCCGCGGAGGAGCTGGAGGCGGCGCTCCGGGACGCGCCCGCCGATGTCGTACTGCGCCGCCGCACGGCCGAGGGCCACGCCCGGAACGTGCTGGTAGACGCCTCGCGCGACGCCGACCTCCTGATCGTCGGGGCCAAGCGCCGGCAGCGGCACTTCGGACTCCAGCTGGGCCGGGTGACGCACGGGGTGCTGCACCACTCCGCCTGCCCGGTCGTGATCGTGCCCGAGCGGGAGTGAGCGCGGTGACCGGCTGCTCAGAGCCTGGCCGCGTGGTCGGGGACGTACGTCTGCAGATCACGCGGCGAGCGCTGGTAGCCGGTCGACGCCGGTCGCGTGGGCAGGTCCAGCACCAGTGGCGGGACCTCGTGGTACGGCACAGACGCCAACAGATGGGCGATCATGTTCAGCCGGGCCCGGCGTTTGTCGTCGCTCTCGACCACGTACCAGGGCGCTTCGCGGATGTCGGTGTGCACCAGCATCTCGTCCTTCGCCCGGGAGTACGCCTCCCAGTGGGTGATCGACTCCAGGTCCATCGGCGACAGCTTCCAGCGCCGCAGCGGGTCCTCCAGTCGGCGCCGGAACCGCTCCTGCTGCTCGGTGTCGCTCACCGAGAACCAGTACTTGCGCAGCAGGATCCCGTCCTCGACCAGCATCCGTTCGAAGATCGGGCACTGGCGGAGGAAGAGCTGGTGCTCCTCCTTCGTACAGAAGCCCATCACGTGCTCGACCCCGGCCCGGTTGTACCAGGACCGGTCGAACAGCACGATCTCCCCGGCGGCCGGCAGATGCTCGGCGTACCGCTGGAAGTACCACTGGGTGCGCTCGCGCTCCGTCGGCTTGGGGAGCGCCGCGATCCGGGCGACACGCGGGTTGAGGTGCTCGGCGACCCGCTTGATGGTGCCGCCCTTGCCCGCCGCGTCCCGCCCCTCGAAGACCACGACCAGCCGGGCACCCTCCGCGCGCACCCACTCCTGCAGCTTCACCAACTCCGTCTGCAAACGCAGCAGTTCCGTCTCGTACGCCGCACGCGGCAGTCTCGTCGCCTTCTTGCCGGCCATGCCGCCTCCACCGCCCGTGATCCCCGTCGATGAGTTCCGGAGTCACCCATGAGCAAGGTCGAACACCAGAACGCCACCGTACTGACCGATGACGAACTGCGCACCCTGGACGCCCACTGGCGGGCCGCCAACTACCTGGCCGCCGGACAGATCTACCTGCTGGCCAACCCGCTCCTTACCGAGCCACTGCGCCCCGAGCACATCAAGCCCCGGCTGCTCGGCCACTGGGGCACCTCGCCCGGCCTCAACCTCGTGTACACGCACCTCAACCGGGTGATCAAGGCGCGCGGCCTCGACGCGCTGTGCGTGTGGGGTCCGGGGCACGGCGGGCCGTCCGTGCTCGCCAACTCCTGGCTGGAGGGCAGCTACAGCGAGACCTACCCGGACGTGTCGCGCGACGCCGAGGGCATGGCACGGCTCTTCCGGCAGTTCTCCTTCCCCGGCGGGGTGCCCAGCCACGTCGCACCCGAGACGCCCGGTTCCATCCACGAGGGCGGCGAGCTCGGCTACTCACTGGCACACGCGTACGGCGCCGCGTTCGACAACCCCGACCTGCTCGTGGCCTGCGTGATCGGGGACGGTGAGGCGGAGACCGGGCCGCTGGCCGCCGCCTGGCACTCCGACAAGTTCCTCGATCCGGTGCACGACGGAGCGGTCCTGCCGATCCTCCACCTCAACGGCTACAAGATCGCCAACCCGACGGTGCTCTCCCGCATCCCGGAGACCGAGCTGGACGAACTGTTGCGCGGATACGGTCATGTGCCGATCCACGTGACCGGCGACGACCCGACGCAGGTGCACCGCGCGATGGCCAGGGCCTTCGACGAGGCACTGGACCGTATCGCCCTGATGCAGCGGACGGCCCGCGAGGACGGTGTCGCCGAGCGCGTGCACTGGCCGGTGATCGTGCTGCGCACCCCGAAGGGCTGGACCGGTCCCGCCGCGGTGGACGGAGTGCCCGTCGAGGGCACCTGGCGCGCGCACCAGGTCCCGCTGTCCGGCGTTCGGGAGAACCCGGAACATCTGCGGCAGCTGGAGGCATGGCTGCGCTCCTACCGGCCCGCCGAGCTGTTCGGCCCGGACGGCCGGCCCGTCGCCGACGTTCTCGCCTGCGTCCCCGAGGGTTCCCGGCGCCTCGGCTCCACCCCGCACGCCAACGGCGGCCTCCTCGTCCGTGACCTGCCCATCCGGTCCCTCGACGACTTCGCCGTGCCGGTCGACAAACCGGGCACGACGCTGCACGAGCCCACCCGGGTCCTCGGCGACCTCCTGGAACAGGTCATGAACGACACCCGCCTGCGCCGGGACTTCCGGGTCGTCGGCCCGGACGAGACCGCCTCCAACCGGCTCCAGGCCGTCTTCGACGCCAGCGGCAAGGCCTGGCAGGCGGAACATCTGCCGGTCGACGAGCACCTGGACCGGCACGGGCGCGTGATGGAGATCCTCTCCGAACACACCTGCCAGGGCTGGCTGGAGGGCTACCTCCTCACCGGACGGCACGGGCTGTTCTCCTGCTACGAGGCGTTCGTCCACATCGTCGACTCCATGGTCAACCAGCACATCAAGTGGCTGAAGACGTCACGCGAACTGCCCTGGCGCGCCCCCATCGCCTCCCTCAACTACCTGCTCACCTCGCACGTGTGGCGCCAGGACCACAACGGTTTCTCCCATCAGGACCCCGGCTTCGTCGACCACGTCCTCAACAAGAGCCCCGAGGTCGTACGCGTCTATCTCCCCCCGGACGCCAACACCCTGCTGTCGGTGGCGGACCACGCGCTGCGCAGCCGCGACCACGTCAACGTCGTCGTGGCCGGCAAACAGCCCTGTTTCGACTGGCTGTCCATCGAGCAGGCCCGCGCCCACTGCGCGCGGGGCGCCGGGATCTGGGACTGGGCCGGCACGGAGAACGGCGGCGAACCCGATGTCGTCCTCGCCTGCGCCGGGGACGTGCCCACCCAGGAGGTGCTGGCCGCCGCCCAGCTGCTGCGCCGCCACCTGCCGCGGCTCGCCGTCCGCGTCGTCAACGTCGTCGACATGACCCGGCTGCTCCCGCGCGAGGAACACCCGCACGGCATGAGCGACTTCGAGTACGACGGCCTGTTCACCACGGACAAGCCGGTGATCTTCGCCTACCACGGCTACCCGTGGCTGATCCACCGCCTCGCCTACCGCCGCACCGGCCACCGGAACCTGCACGTACGCGGCTACAAGGAGTCCGGCACCACCACGACACCGTTCGACATGGTGGTCCGCAACGACCTCGACCGCTACCGCCTGGTCATGGACGTCATCGACCGCGTCCCCGGCCTCGCGGTGCGCGCCGCCGCCGTACGCCAGGAGATGGCCGACGCCCGCACCCGCCACCAGGCCTGGATCCGCGAGCACGGCACCGACCTGCCCGAGGTCGCCGACTGGACCTGGAACACCTGAAAGCTCCTGCGCAGGAGCGGAGGAAGGAACCGGCCCGGGCGACCGGCCCCGACACCCGCGACGAGCCGGGTGCCGGGGCCGGTCTCCCGCTCACCGAGTGGTCGGCCGTCCCGGCACCACGGCGACCGGGCACGACGCGTCGCGGAGAAGACCCTCCGCGGTCTCACCCCACCGCGTGCCGGGCCTCGTGCCCACCACGACCAGCGCGGCCCCGGCGGAGTGGTGGAGCAGCGCCTGGACCGGGGTGAGCAGAACGACGTCTTCGAGTACGGGTACCTCCGGATACTTCTCCCGCCACGGGCGCAGCACGTCTGCCAGGAGCTGGACCTCCTGGTCCTCCCAGGTCGCGCGGTCCCTCTCCGGGACGGCGAAGGGCCACTCGGCCGCGCTGGAGGGAAGAGACCAGGCGTGCACGACACGCAGGCGCGCGATGTGTCCACGGGCGCTGTCGAACGCGAAGTCGATCGCGCCGCCGGCAGGATCGCGGGCGTCCACTCCGAGGGTGATTTCCGGGGAGCGGTACGTGCCGTCGGCCTCGTCCGGAACGAGTACCAGCGGGCAGGCCGCAGCCGCAGCCGAGGCAAGAGGCCACGAGCCGGTCGCTCGGCCGGTGGAGGGGGCCTCCCGGGGCATGCCGCACACGATCATCTTCGCGCCGTACGGGGTCCGCGGTGACTCGGTGGTCACGCACAGGGGCAGACCGCGCCGCCGTGCCTCGTTCCGGGCCCAGTCGATCGCGGACCGGGTGCGCGCCGACGGGTCGACGCAGGCGAGGACCACGGGTTCCATCTCGTCCACCTTTCAGGTCCCGACGGACTCCGGGCCGGACCCCCGACCCGGAGTCCGACACCATCGTGCCGCCGGCGACTGGTGTCAGCTGGTCTTGTGGCCCCACTCCGGCCCGACCAGCTCCCACTCCCGGCCCCACTGGTCGATGCGACGGAGATCGAGCCGCCATCGGGCGACGGCACCGGCACCGGACACGAGACCGGCGAGGGCGATCCCGGCAACGGCACCCAGGACGCCCGACTCGACCGCCGCCACTGTCGGATCCGTCGGCTCGGGGACAAGACGCCCCTTGCCGTCCTGCCAGACCACGGTCTTGGATCCGGCCTCGAGCCCGGTGGTCACCAGGGTCCGGTCCGTGCGAGGCGAGCCGTCGGGTGCCGTCCAGCGCACGGTGGCCGTCCTCCGCCCCGTGGTCCCGCCGAGCGCGGCGGCGGTGCGCGGGACGTCCTCCAGGACGACGGCACGGACGGACCGCCGCTCGACCCGCTCCCGCGCGAACGCCTCACTCGCGGCATGGGCCGTCACCAGCCCGGCGACGGTGCCGCCCACGACGACGACCGTCCAGACGGCGAGCACGATCCAGGCCTCCGTGATGTCGTCGCGGCGCCGCAGCGGATTGCCCCGCCGACGCCACAGCCGCCTCATCGCGTACGTGCCACTGGGCATCGTTCCGCACCTCCTCGTCGTCGTGGTGACCCTCCGACAGTGCCGGGCCGGACCGCGCTCGCGGCATGAGCCGAAGAGGGCTCGCCGTAGGGCTGTTCGGGACCGACTCGGCAGCGGGGAAGGGCCGTTGAGCCCAAGGCGTCGCGCGGCCCGCCGGCCCCCTGCGAGGGCCCGGTGCCGGGGCTCAGTCGGCCGACGCGGAGACGGAGTCGGCGACCGGCGTCCCGGCCGCCTCCTCGGGCAGCCGAGAGCCGATGTCGAAGACGCCGGTCAGTTCGGTGTGGCGCAGGATCCGCAGGAACTGGGAACTGTTCGTGACCAGCCGTAGCCGACCGTTGCGGGCCTTCACCCGGTTCCGTACCCGGCACAGGACGCCCAGCCCGGCGCAGTCGATGAAGGAGACCGGACGCAGGTCGAGCACCAGATCGGGGAGCGGACCGGAGGCCAGCGCGTCCAGACGGGCCGTGAGCGAGGGCGCCGTCATGACGTCGAGCTCGCCCCGCAGAGTGACGACGGTCGTGCCACCCGCGGTGCGATGCGTGCGGTACGGCGTGGACCTCGTGTGGTTGTCGTCCATGGGACGAGACAACCCGCGCGGACAGGGTGCGGGGAAGGGCCGTTCGGTCCCTGTTGCCCGGGTTCGGCAGGGCCTGTAGGCCCTCCCGCTGCGGGCCGACGGGGCAGGGCCCCGTCAGGGGGCGGGGAGGGCCGGACGTCCCGAGCGAAGCGTGCGGCCGAGGCACAAGCTGGATGTGTGGGGCAATCCCGGCACTCGAAAGAAGGACGGTGAGGAGCGAGATGAAAGGCTACGTCTTCCACGGCCCCGGGCAGTCGGCCTGGGAGGAGATCCCTGACCCTGCCGTGAAGGAGCCCACCGACGTCGTGGTGCGGGTCGACGCCGTGACCATCTGCGGCACCGACCTGCACATCCTCAAGGGCGACGTGCCCGAGGTACACCCCGGCACCGTCCTTGGGCACGAGGCCGTCGGTGAGATCATGGAGGTCGGCGGCGACGTCCGGACCGTACGTCCGGGCGATCGCGTGCTGATCTCCTGCATCAGCGCCTGCGGGCGCTGCCGCTACTGCCGGGAAAGCGCCTACGGCCAGTGCCGGGGCGGTGGAGGCTGGATTCTCGGCCACCTGATCGACGGCACCCAGGCCGAGTACGTCCGCGTCCCGTACGCCGACCTGTCCGTGCACGTGCTTCCCAGTGCGGTCGAGAACAAGGACGCCGTCCTGCTGGCGGACATCTTCCCCACCTCGTACGAGGTGGGCGTGCTCAACGGGCACGTGCGCCCGGGAGACACCGTCGCCGTCGTCGGAGCGGGACCCATCGGCCTCGCGGCGATCGCCACGGCACGCCTGTTCGCCCCCGAGCGGATCGTCGCCGTCGACCTGGCCGCGTCCCGGCTGGAGGCCGCCAAACTGCTCGGCGCCGATGCCGTGGCCGACGCCCGTGAGGAACCCGAGCAACTGATCGCCGATCTCACCGACGGGCTCGGCGCGGACGTGGTCATCGAGGCGGTCGGCGTGCCGGAGAGCTTCGAGATGTGCACCCGCGTGGTGCGCCCCGGCGGCCACGTCGCCAATGTCGGCGTACACGGCAAGCCCGCCACCCTGCACCTCGAAGACCTGTGGATCAAGAACGTGACCATCACCACCGGCCTGGTCGACACCCACTCCACACCCACCCTGCTGCGCATGGCGGCCGCCGGCCGCCTGCCCACGGGGCAGCTGGTCACCCACACCTTCCCGCTGGACCGCATGGAGGAGGCCTACGACATCTTCGCCCGGGCCGCCGACACCGGTGCCCTCAAGGTGGTGCTCGGCGAGCAGCCGCACGAGGAGGTCGTCGTCCGCGCGGCCTGACGCCACGAGGCCTCGGCCAGCGGTCCCGAACCCCTTTGGCCCGGGTCCCCGGCATGGACCAACGGCCCTTGATTCCAAGGGCCGTTCGGTTTCTCCACCGGACCCCCTGACCTCTGCCCCGAGAGGCGGCGCACGGCGAGCGTCGTTCGAAGAGGCGGGCCCCTCGGCCCGGCTGTCTCCAACGGACGGTCGCCGACAGAGAGGACGAACGGAGCGGCACCGCGGGGGATCGGTGCCGCTCCTGTCTTCAGTGTCCCTCGGATCACCCGTGCCCCACGCCGATCTTCGGTCCGGACCGGATCCCGGTCCTGAACAGGCAGGAGAGCGTCTCGGCCGGATCCGCTATCACCCCAGGCCGCCGACGACTAACTTGGCAGATGACCGGACCGGTGGGGGTCCGTCGTACCGGGGGATCTGGAGGAGCAACAGGTGGGAAGCCCCGAAGAGGCCCGCGTGCGACTGCCGCAGCTGCGACTGGACGAGCTGTTGGAGGAGCTGCAGGCCCGTCTGGACGCGGCCCGCGGCACCCGCGACCGGGTGCACAGCCTGCTGGAGGCGGTGCTCTCGGTCGGCCGGGAGCTGGACCTGGAGCAGGCCCTGCGCAGCATCGTGGAGGCCGCGGCGGTGCTGGTCGACGCGGAGTACGCGGCGCTCGGCGTGATCGGCCCCGACGGCAAACGGCTCTCCGCCTTCCACACGGTCGGTGTGTCCGAGGAGCAGATCGCCCGGATCGGACCCTATCCGGAGGGCCACGGCATCCTGGGGGAGCTGATCCACCACCCGGCGCCGCTGCGCCTGGCGAAGATCTCGGAGCACTCGGCGTCGTACGGCTTCCCACCCCATCACCCGCCGATGAACACCTTCCTCGGTGTTCCGATCCGGGTGCGTGACCAGATCTTCGGCAACCTCTACCTGACCGAGAAAAGAGGCGGGGCCCAGTTCGACGAGGAGGACGTCTCGGTCACGCTCACCCTGGCCGTCGCGGCCGGAGTGGCCATCGACAACGCTCGGCTGTACGCGGAGTCCCGGTTGCGGGAGCGCTGGCTGCGGGCGAACGCGGAGATCGTCCACCGGCTGATGGCGGGCGGCGAGCGTGCCGAAGTGCTCGGTCTGATCGCCGAACAGGCCCGGGAGATCACCGGCGCGGCCCTGGCCGTCGTCGCGATGCCGATGGAGGGCACGGACGCGCTGTCCGTGGAACTCGCCCTGGGACGGGAAGCCGATGCCCTCCAAGGCCTGGTCCTGCCCATGGACGGCACCCTGATCGGCGAGGCGTTCTCCGGCGCGACCGCCGTCACCAGCGCGGACGTCACCCACGACGAACGCGTCTCGGCGGGACCGCCCAGGTTCTCCGGCCTCGGCCCGGCCGTGGCCGTCCCCGTCGGGACGGGCGACAGCGTACGAGGTGTTCTCCTCCTGGTGAGGGAGGCCGGGCACACGGCGTTCACCGAGAGGGAGATCGACCTCCTGAGAGGCTTCGCGGCGCAGGCGGCGATCGCGATGGAACTGGCGGAACGCCGTCTGGAGGCCGAAGAGGTCGCGGTGCTCAAGGACCGTGACCGGATCGCCCGCGATCTGCACGACCTGGCGATCCAGCGGCTGTTCGCCACGGGCATGACCCTGCAGAGCGCCGGCCGTTTCATCGAGCACGCGGAGGCGTCCGAACGCGTGGCACGGGCGGTGGACGACCTCGACGAGACCATCAAGATCATCAGGTCGACGATCTTCGGCCTCCGCACACGCGACGGCGGGGAGGGCAGTGGGCTGAGGGCCCGCGCCGTGAGGGTGGTGGGGGAAGCGGCACCTGTGGTGGGCTTCGCCCCCAGCGTGCGGATGGAAGGTCTCCTGGACACCGATGTACCGAAGGAGACCGCCGACAACGTGGTGGCCGTCCTGTCCGAGGCCCTGACCAACATCGCCCGGCATGCCCGAGCCGACCGCGCGGAGGTCGTGCTCGCGACCGACGGACGGGAGGTCCGGCTGTCGGTCACGGACAACGGCGTCGGCATCCCGCCCGACGGCCGCCGCAGCGGCCTGCGCAACATGGCGGAACGCGCCGAGCACCTGGGCGGACGGCTCGAACTGGCGGAGCCCGCCGACGGCGGTACCTCGCTGATGTGGCGCGTGCCGGTGAGGAAGGTCTAGGGCCCTTCTGCCGGCGGTGCGAAAGTGACGATCAAGCCCCGCGCACCCCTGCGGCCCGGCGCGGACAGCGATACTCCGGGCTCCGGCTCGGCCGGGTTGCCCACACGCAGCCGCGCACACGCCGTGTCCGCCGGCGTTCGCCGGCAACAGATGTGGTCGACTGGCCGAACGTGAGATCAGGACCGACCGGTGACTCGCTCACAGGGAGAGCACTCATGCCCGTACAGTCCCGCGACACGCTCGCGCCCGTGCTGCGGGACGTACGGGCCGTCGTCTTCGACACCGACGGAGTGATCACCGACTCGGCGCGTGTGCACGCCGCGGCCTGGAAGACCGCCTTCGACGCCTTCCTGGGCGCACATCCGCCCGAGGCTCCCGGGCAGCGGCGCCCGTTCGACACACGGGACGACTACCTGCGGTACGTGGACGGCAGGTCCCGGCTGGACGGGGCCGCCGCCTTCCTCGCCTCGCGCGGCCTCGACCCGGCGGCCGAGACGGTGCGGGCCGTCGCCGCGGACAAGGAGCGACTGTTCACCGAGCGGCTGCGCGAGCACGGTGTCGACGCGTATCCGGGGACGGTTCGTCTGGTGCGTGCCCTGCGCCGGGCGGGGGTGCCCCTGGCCGCGGCGTCCGCGTCCCGCCACGCCGGTGAGCTGCTCACGCGGGCAGGAGTCCTGGACCTCTTCGAGGTGCTCGTCGACGGTGGGGAGGCCGCTCGGCTGGCGTTGCCGGGCAAACCGCGGCCCGACCTCTTCCTGGAAGCCGTCCGGCGGCTCGGCGTCCCCGCCGACCGCGCCGCCGTCGTCGAGGACGCCCTGGCAGGTGTCGAGGCGGGCCGGGGCGGAGGATTCGCCCTCGTCGTCGGCGTGGACCGCACCGCGGGTCCGGACACCGCGGAGGCGCTGCGACGGCACGGCGCCGACATCGTCGTACGGGACCTCGGAGAGCTGGTCGGGGGAGGAGCACCGCGGTGACGGGCTGGTTCTGGGAGTACGAGGGTTACGACCCGGTCGCCGAGCGGCTGCGGGAGTCGCTGTGCACGCTCGGCAACGGCTACTTCGCCACCCGTGGCGCACTGCCCGAATGCGCCGCGGACGACGTGCACTACCCGGGCACCTACGCGGCCGGCTGCTACAACAGGCTCACCTCGGACATCGCGGGACACCGGGTGGAGAACGAGGACATGGTCAACCTCCCGAACTGGCTGCCGCTCCGGTTCCGCCTCGCCGGGGAGCACTGGCTGACCCCCGACACCGCGCGGGTCCTGGACCACCGGCAGACGCTGCACCTGGCCTCCGGACTGCTGGAGCGCCGGACACGGTACGCGCTCGGCGGGGACCGGGTGCTGTCGGTGCGTCAGCAGCGTCTCGTGCACATGGCCGACCCCCATCTGGCGGCCCTGCGCACCGAGTTCACCGCCGAAGGGTTCTCGGGCGAGATCGAGGTCGAGGCCATGCTCGACGGCGGCGTCACCAACGCCGGAGTGCCGCGCTACCGCGACCTGGACGGACGCCACCTGACCCACGTGCACACCGGGTCCGCCGCCCCGGACACGGTGTGGCTGCGCTGCCGGACGCGCACCTCCGACATCCGCGTCGGCATGGCGGCCAGGCTGACCACCGATGCAGATGCAGATGCCGATGCCGCCGACGCCCCCGACGCCCCGGTCCTGGCCGGGCACGTACCCTCGCGCGCCGTCCAGCGCGTGCGCCTGCACCTGACACCTGGCGCCATCGCCACCGTCGACAAGACCGTCGCCCTGCACACCTCACGCGACCCCGCGATCAGCGACCCCCTGGACGCCGCGGTCGACCGGGTGGCCGCCGCGCCCGCGTTCCAGGAGTTGCTCGACACCCATCTCACGGCCTGGGACCAGCTGTGGCGACGGGCCGAACTCGACGTCCGCGGGGAGGCGGGCGACATCCTGCGGCTGCACCTCTTCCACGTCCTGCAGACCCTCTCCCCGCACACGGCCGACCTCGATGTCGGCGTCCCGGCCCGGGGGCTGCACGGCGAGGCGTATCGCGGCCACGTCTTCTGGGACGAGCTGTTCGTGCTGCCCTACCTCAACCTGCACTTCCCCGAGGTGTCCCGCGCCCTGCTCCGCTACCGCCACCGCCGTCTGGACCAGGCCCGTACCGCGGCCCGCGCGATCGGGCGGCGCGGCGCGCTGTACCCGTGGCAGAGCGGCAGCGACGGGCGCGAGGAGACGCAGCGACTGCACCTCAACCCCCGCTCGGGGCGCTGGCTGCCCGACCACTCGCGGCTCCAGCACCACGTCGGCTCGGCGATCGCGTACAACGTGTGGCAGTACTGCGAGGCCAGCGGAGACGCGGAGTTCCTGCACACCGAGGGCGCCGAGATGCTGCTCCAGATCGCCCGTTTCTGGGCGGACTCGGCCACCTGGGACGAAAGCCTCGGACGGCATCGCATCCGAGGTGTGGTCGGCCCGGACGAGTACCACGACGCCTATCCCGGAGCGAAGAAGCCCGGTCTCGACGACAACGCGTACACCAACGTCACCGCCGTGTGGGTGCTCACCCGCACGCTTGAGCTGCTGCGGACCCTGCCGGAACCGCGGCGACGCGAACTCGCCGAACGCACCGGCCTCGACGACGGTGAACTCGAACAGTGGGAGGACGTCTCCCGCACCCTCCACGTGCCCTTCCACGAAGGCGTCATCAGCCAGTTCGAGGGCTACGGCGACCTCGCCGAACTCGACTGGGACGGTTACCGGAAGAGGTACGGCGACATCCGGCGCCTCGACCGGATCCTGGAGGCTGAGGGTGACACCGTCAATCGCTACCAAGCGTCCAAGCAGGCCGATGTCCTGATGCTCGGATACCTCTTCCCGCCGTCCGAACTCCAAGGCCTGTTAGGCAGGTTGGGCTACGCGCTGGACGAGGACGCCTGGCGGCGCACCGTCGACCACTATCTCGCACGCACCAGCCACGGTTCCACCCTCAGCGGTCTGGTACACGGCTGGGTACTGGCCCGGGCGCGGCGCGCCGAGGCGTGGACGTACTGCCAGGAGGCCCTGCGCGGCGACATCGCCGATCTGCAGGGCGGCACCACGGGTGAGGGAATCCATCTCGGCGCCATGGCCGGCACCCTCGACCTCGTCCAGCGCGGACTGACCGGACTGGAGACCCGTGACGGTGCGCTGTGGCTGGACCCGGTGCCGTTGCCGGAACTGTCGTCGTACGGGTTCACCCTGCGCTACCAGGGGCAGTGGGGCGTGCGCCTGCGGCTTGAGCGCGGGTGGCTGGAGATCGCGGTGCCGTCGTCCGACCGGTCTCCGATCGACGTCCGGCTGCCCGATCGCGGTGTGCGTCTCCAGCCGGGGGAGACGAGCCGACTGGCCCTCCCGGACTGACCCCCGCGGCCGGCCCGCACGAGTAGGGGCCGGACGGTCCCCGACGGTGCCCGGTGGCCCCTCCTGAACAGCTCGATCCTGGGCAACTCTGGTACTGGGACGGGGAATCAAGAGGAGGAGGTACGTGTCATGCTGCCGTTCGTCGTCGCCGGAGTCGACGGATCCGCGGAGAGCCTGGCCGCCGCCGAGTGGGCGGCCCGCGAGGCGGCGCGCCGGGAGCGGCCCCTCACGTTGGTGCACGCGTGGCACTGGCATCCCCGCCAGGGCGAGGGGGAGACCGCGAGCGCCGCTCAGCGATCTCTGGGGCGGCGTGTGCTGAGGGAGGCGGAGGACCGTGTCCGTGCGGCCGTCCACGGTGCGCTGCCGCGTGACGAGCAGGTCGAGGGCACGGCGACCGAGGCGCTGCTCAGGCAGGGCGAGCGGGCCGAGCTGCTGGTGCTGGGATCACGTGGGCTGAGCGGCTTCGCCGGGTTCCTGGTGGGCTCGGTCGCCCTCGGGGTGGTGGCGAGGGCCACCCGTCCCGTCGTCCTCGTACGCGCGGGGGAGGAGGCGGAGGACGAACACGTCCCGGCGGACGACGGCAGTGGCTCGACCCGGACCGCGTACCGGGACGTGGTGCTCGGTCTGGACCTCGGCGATCCGTGCGACGAGGTGGTCGAGTTCGCCTTCGAGGCCGCTCGGGCGCGCGGGGCGAGGCTCCGGGTCGTGTACGCCTGGCAGTCCCCCTCCGCGTTCAGCTTGGGGCCCGGGGACATCGCTCTGGTGGACGAGCGGCGGCGGGCGGAGGAATGGCAGGGGTTCCTGTCCGCGGTGCTTCAGGTGTGGCGTGAGAAGTACCCCGGGACCGAAGTGCTGGAGACCGTCGTCCAGGGCAAGGCCTCCACGGCGCTGGTGCGGGCCGCTTCGTCCGCGAGCCTGCTGGTCGTCGGCCACCGGCTGACCGACCGGCCGGTGGGCCCGCGCACCGGTCCCGTCACTCACGCGGTCATCCAGCACGCGGGCTGCCCCGTGGCCGTGGTCCCCCATGAGTGAGAGCCGCGCACCACGGTGAGTGCGCGTTTCCGCGCCTGGTCCGGAGCGGGCCGGCCGTTCCGGACGGTGCGGGCTACCGGCGGTGCATGGTCTCCAGCGCGGCGGCCAGGACGCGGGGGTCGTGGTGGCCCTTGTGGACCGCGGGCGGGTGCTTGTCGAGCTTGAGGAGTCGGGAGACCGCCGTCCAGGCGGTTCGTATCGAGTACTCGACGGTGAAGGTGACGTCGTCGGGGACTTCGGCGAACTGGCCGATGAAGGCGAGGTTGACCGATCCGTCGGGGACGACCTCGGGGCGGTCTTCGCGTCGGCGGGGCAGGAACTGACTGGTGATGTAGGGCATCAGGCAGGGCACGACCGTGGAGGTCTCCAGGACACGGGTCGCGGTCCGGTCGTCGAAGGGCAGGTGGTGGAGGACCTCTTCGAGGATCTCCCGGCCGGAGCACATGGTCATGGGTTTGGGCGTGTGGTTGCCGGCGCGGCCGGGGAAGAGGCCGTAGCCCCACCAGACCGAGACGCCCTCGGGCTGGTCGCGGTAGACGGGCTGACGGCCCGCGACGACGGTGAGCAGCCAGTTGGAGTCGGTGAAGGTCATCAGGCCGCCCCGGCCGGTCTCCCGGCCGCTGAACCCGGCCAGCGCGTCGAGGAAGACGGGGTCCGTGGCGGTGACGGTGAACGACTCCCAGCGTGACTCCTTGACGTGCTTGTCGAAGACGGCCGGGTCGCCGAAGTCCTCACGTCCCCTGGACACTCGGTGCCAGAGCAGCCAGGCGTCCGAGGTGCGGGGAGGCGGAGGCGGTGCCGAGGTGTGTGTGCCGAGGCTGGAGGCGTCGGTCATCGAACCGTTGGTGACCAGGACGAGGTCCTCGGGGGCCACCTCGATCCGCTCGTCGCGGCCGGCCCGGGAGAGGTGGATGCCCTTGACCGTGCCGCTCCGGGCCCCGGGCGTGAACGCCAGGTCGGTGACGTGGCAGCCCGTGTGGACGGTGACGCCGCGCTCGCGCAGCCAGGCGGCGAGGGGCCGCACGATCGAGTCGTACTGGTTGTAGCGGGTCCGGTGGATGCCCGCCAGGGACGCGAACTCGGGCAGGAGGTGGATGAAACGCTTGAGGTAGCGGCGGAACTCGATCGCGCTGTGCCAGGGCTGGAAGGCGAACGTGGTGCACCACAGGAACCAGAAGTTGGTGGTGAAGAAGTGGTCGCCGAAACAGTCGGTGATCCGCTTGCCGTCCAGGTGCCCCTCGGGTGTGACCAGACAGCGCACCAGGTCCAGCCGGTCCCGCTCGGAGAACCCCATCGACGTGGTGTCGACGATCTTCCCGTTCCCGTCGACGAGGCGGGCGACGTCGTCCCAGGCGAAGTCCTCGTGTCCGGCCAGGATCTCCCGCGTCACCGAGATCGAGGGGTCGTCGAGGGAGGGGATGCCGGACAGCAGGTCGTACGTGCAGCGGTACTCGGCCTCGAACATCCGACCGCCGCGCATGGTGTAGCCGGTGTCCGGAGTGCCGCCCGCGTCCAGGCTGCCGCCGATGGTGCGCTGCTCCTCGAAGAGATGGATGTCCGCTCCGTCGAAACCGCCTTCGCGGATCAGGTATGTCGCCGCGGCGAGCGCCGCGATCCCGCTGCCCACCAGATACGCCTTCGCCATCACACAACTCCTCGTACTCGCCTGCTGATCGGGAACCACGTGCCACCCTGTCCCCCCGCCGACGGACACCATCAGGGGCCGTAGGTCACCGGTGGAGGCCGGACGGCCCAGAGCGGCCGGCCCGCCCGTGCGCGGGGCGTCGCGGGGCAGTGGACCGCGGCCCGGTCGGTGGACGGTCACCGGCCGGGCCGGACGGTGTTCGGCCCAGGCTCACGTCGGGCGATTGCGTCGCCGCGTCGCTTCCCCAGGAACGAGGAGAACTTTGGACGCCGCCGCGCCACGGCGGTGCCGCCGCCTGCCGCACCTGCGGGCTTCAGGGCCGTTCGGGCCGCCGGCGGGAGACCTGTGGCCCCTGCACGGGCCGCTCCCCGGCAGCGACGCTGGAAGCACATCCCCGTTGAGGAGGCAGGAACCATGGTCAACACCGTTGTCGCAGGTCTCGACGGCTCGGCCGAGAGCCTGGCCGCCGCGGAGTGGGCGGCCCGCGAGGCGAAGCAGCGCGGCCTGCCGCTGAGGCTCGTCCACGTCTGGGAACCCGTGCCCGAGCCCATGGCCCAGGCACCGCTCCTCGGCGCCGAGACGATGCAGCACTGGAGCGAGCGGGTACCGCGAGAGGCGGCCGACAGTCTGAGGCCGCGGCACCCCGAGGTGGACATGACCGTGGAACAGATCAGCGGCCGGCCCGCCGAGGTGCTGACACGCGTGGCGAAGGACGCCGAACTGCTGGTCCTCGGCTCCCGCGGCCTGAGCGGCGTCGGCGGCTTCCTGGTGGGCTCCGTCGGCCAGCTGGTAGTCGCCCACACCGGGCGGCCGGTGATCCTTGTCCGAGCCGGGGAACAGGCCGCGGACGAGCACTCGGTGGACCACCCGGCCGGAATCCCGTCCGGTGGCGGTACTCCCTTCCGGCCCGTCGTCCTCGGCCTCGACACCGGCCACCCGCACGAGACGGTGATCGAGTTCGCCTTCGACGCGGCGGCTCGGCGGAAGACCTCCCTGCGGGTCGTCCACGGCTGGAACCCACCGCCGTACTACGCGTACGCCATCCCGGCCGACGCGGAACTCGGTCCCGAGCTGAGGAAGCAGCAGGCGGCCGTCCTGTCCGAGGTCCTGAGCCCGTGGCGGCGGAAGTTCCCCACCGTCGAGGTCGTCGAGGAGCCCCGCTGGGGCAGCGCCGCCCCCCACATCGTCGATGCCTCTCGCGGTGCCTCCCTCGTGGTCGTCGGCCGCCGGATCCGCCGCAGCCCCTTCGGCGCGCACATCGGCCCGGTCACCCACGCCGTCCTGCACCACGCCGCCGCCCCCGTCGCCGTCATCGCACACGACTGACGCGACGACCGTCGCCGCATCCCAAAACGAACGAGGGACATCCCCTCGCGACCTCCCCCGCACTCACTTCTGCGAGGACTCCGCCGAGAAGGGAAAGGGACGTGAGACACAACAAGATCGGCTCCGTGATGACCACGGACGTCGTCCGTGCCGAGTACGGCACCCCCTTCAAGGAGGTGGTGCGACTGCTGGCCGACCACCGGATCAGCGGACTGCCGGTGGTCGACGACGACGGCAAGGTCATCGGCGTCATCTCCGAGACGGACCTGATGCTGCGGCAGGCGGACACCCCCGATCCCTGGCGGCCGAAGCGTCACTTCCGGCTCACCGGACTGACGCGCGGCGCCCGGAGGCGGGCCTCGAAGGCGAGGGCTCGTACCGCCGGCCGGTTGATGACCAGGCCGCCCGTCACCGCGCACACCGACGACACCATCGTCGAGGCCGCCCGCACCATGGCGCAGCGGTGTGTGGAACGGCTTCCCGTGGTGGACGGGGAGGAGCGGCTGGTCGGCATCGTCACCAGGAGCGACCTGCTTCAGGTCTTCCTGCGTCCGGACCGGGACATCCGACAGGAGGTGATCGAGGAGGTGCTGATGCGCTCGCTGTGGCTGGCGCCGCGATCCGTCGACGTCTCCGTGGAGGAAGGCGTCGTCACACTCGACGGCCATTTGGAGCGCAGGAGCGAGACGGAGATCGCCGTCTCCATGACCCGGAGGATCGACGGTGTGGTCGCGGTCGTCGACCGGCTCACCCACCGGCTGGACGACTCCCGTCCCCTGCCCGGTGAGCCGGTACGGCACGGCGTCGCCGACGACTGGCTGCCGAGGATCTGACCACGACCTGTGAGAGGAGGCGGACCGTCATGCCCACCAGTGTGCTGGTCACCTACGGAACGACGAACGGATCGACCGCACAGATCGCCGAGACCATCGCGGAGGTCCTGAGCAAGGAGGGACTCGCCGCCGAGACACTGCCGGCCCGGTCCGTGGCGAGCGTGGCGTCGTACGACGCCGTGGTGGTCGGCGGCGGACTGTACGCGGGGCGCTGGCACAGGGACGCCCGGCGCTTCGTCCGCCGTCACCGGCACGAACTCGCCGAACGCCCGCTGTGGCTCTTCAGCAGCGGCCCGCTCGACCCCTCCGCCTCGGAGCGGGACATCCCGCCCGTCCCCGGTGTGCAGAAGGCCATGGACCGGCTCGACTCCCGGGAACACGTCACCTTCGGGGGCTGCCTGGAGGAGGGAGCCAAGGGATGGGTCGCCGGGATGATCCTCCGCTCCGGAAAGGGCGGCGACTTCCGTGACTTCGCCGCCGTCCAGGAGTGGGCCACCCGTATCGCGGCCGAACTCGTGGGGGCCGAGGGGGAAAGGAGTTGACCCCCTGCTCGCCGCTGCGCGCTGGAGGTGTCACTTCTCAGGAGGTTTGCGCCAGGTGGCCCAACGGTGGGACCCGTCGCCCCCGTCGCCTCATGGGTGTCGTCCTACGGTGAGGAGGTGGACGATCTGTCCTCATGGCCGCCTCATGGCCGTACCCATGGGAGGAACGCACGTGGAGATCGTGGCGTACGGCGTCCAGGCGGACGAGGAGCCGCTGCTGCGGGAGGCGTTCGACCAGGCGTTCGCCGGCCGCCATCGACTCCGCTGCCTGTCGCTCTTCCTGGACAGGGACACCACCCCGACCGCCGACGGCCACGAGATCGTGCTCTGCTGCGTCAACGACACCCTCGACGCGGAGGTGCTGCGCTCGCTGGCCGCGGGTGGCACGCGGATGATCGCCCAGCGTTCCACCGGCTTCAACAACATCGACCTGACGGCGGCCGAGGAGCTGGGTCTGACGGTGGCGCGGGTGTCGGCCTACTCGCCGTACGCGGTCGCCGAGTTCGCCTGGGCGCTGGCGCTGGCCGTCGACCGCCGGATCGTCCGGGCCGCGCACCGCACCCGGGAGTTCGACTTCCGGCTCGACGGACTGATGGGCCGCGACCTGCACGGCCGGACCGCGGGTGTGGTGGGCACCGGCAGGATCGGGACCGCGTTCACCCGGATCGCCCACGGTTTCGGCATGCGACTGCTGGGCTGGGACATCACCGAGAATCCCGACTGCCTGGCCCTCGGTATGCGGTACACCGCGCGCGAGCGGCTGTTCGCCGAGGCGGACCTGGTCAGCCTGCACGTGCCGCTCCTGTCCGACACCCACCACCTGGTCGACGCCCAGGCCCTGGCCCTGATGAAGGACGACGCGATCCTGGTCAACTCCAGCCGCGGCGGCCTGATCGACACCGACGCCCTGCTGGACACCCTGCGCGCGGGGCGACTACGGGGTGTCGGCCTGGACGTGTACGAGGAGGAGGCCGGCCTGTTCTTCCTCGACAAGTCCCTGGAGGTGATGACGGACGAACGCCTCGCCCGGCTGATGACCTTCAACAACGTGCTCGTCACCTCGCACCAGGCGTACTTCACCCGGGACGCCGTGGAACAGATCGTCGCCACGACTGTCACCAACATGGAGGACTACTTCGCCGGCCGCACCGGCGACAACACCCTCGTCCGGCCCTCGCCGAGTTGAGGGCGGGCTCGGGCAGGGCGTGGGCAGGGCCTTGGGCTGAACGGCCCACCGGCGGGGGACGAACGGCGCCCGTCACGGGCCCTGTCGGGCACTGCCCGCGAGTGCGGCGAAGGACCAGCATCGGAGGTGAGAGGCACACATGTGACACTGGGAGAGGACAACCGGCGATGACCGCAACGGTGACAGCTGGCAACCGCAGGGCCGAGGCCTGGAGCGGCTTCGCGGGAAAACGGTGGCGCACGGAGATCGACGTGCGTGACTTCATCCAGGCGAACTACACGCCGTACGAAGGCGACGCGTCCTTCCTGACCGGTCCCACGGATCGCACGCGCGCCGTCTGGCAGAAGGTCAGCGCCCTCTTCCCGGAGGAGCGGCGCAGGGGCGTCCTCGACGTCGACACCGCCACCCCCTCCACCATCACCTCGCACGCCCCCGGATACATCGACCGCGACCGCGAACTGATCGTCGGCCTCCAGACCGACGCCCCGTTGAAGCGCGCGATCATGCCGAACGGCGGCCTGCGCATGGTGGAGAACGGGCTGAGGGCGTACGGCTACGAGCCCGACCCGTTCGTGACGCGCGTCTTCGGCACCTACCGCAAGACCCACAACGACGGTGTGTTCGACGCGTACACCGACGCGATGCGAGCGGCCCGCAGGGTCGGCATTATCACCGGGCTGCCGGACGCGTACGGCCGGGGCCGCATCATCGGCGACTACCGGCGGGTCGCGCTGTACGGCACCAACCGGCTGATCGAGGCGAAACGCGCCGAACGGGCCCTGCTGGACGCCGAACCGTCCACCGAGCACGTCATCCGTGACCGTGAGGAACTGGCCGAGCAGATCCGCGCTCTCGGCGAGCTGATGCGGATGGCGGCCGGCTACGGCTGTGACGTCTCCCGGCCCGCCGCCACCGCGCACGAGGCCGTGCAGTGGCTGTACCTCGGCTATCTCGCCGCCGTGAAGGAACAGAACGGCGCCGCGATGTCGCTGGGCCGCACATCGACCTTCCTGGACGTCTACCTTCAGCGGGACCTGACGCGAGGGCTCATCGACGAGACCCGCGCCCAGGAACTGATCGACGACTTCGTGATCAAGCTGCGGATCGTGCGGTTCCTGCGCACCCCCGAGTACGACGCGCTGTTCTCCGGCGACCCCACCTGGGTCACCGAGTCCATCGGCGGCATGGGTGGCGACGGCCGGACGCTGGTCACCCGCACCTCCTTCCGCTTCCTCCGGACCCTCTACAACCTCGGCCCCGCGCCCGAGCCCAACCTCACCGTGCTCTGGTCGCCTCGCCTCCCGGCCGGCTTCAAGGAGTTCTGCGCCCAGGTGTCCATCGACACCAGTGCAGTCCAGTACGAGTCGGACGAGCTGACGCGTCCGCGCACCGGCGACGACACCGCCATCGCCTGCTGCGTCTCGGCCATGGCGGTAGGCAGGCAGATGCAGTTCTTCGGTGCGCGCGTGAACCTGGCGAAGGCGCTGCTGTACGCCGTCAACGGCGGTCGCGACGAGATGACCGGCGACCAGATCACTCCCGAGACGCCTCCTCTGACGGGGGAGTACCTGGACTACGAGGAGTTGTCGGCGGCCTACGACCGTGTCCTGGACTGGCTGGCGCAGACGTACGTCGACACGCTCAACGTCATCCACTGCATGCACGACAAGTACGCCTACGAGCGCATCGAGATGGCCCTGCACGACCATCCCGTGCACCGCTTCATGGCCTGCGGTGTCGCCGGCCTGTCGGTCGCGGCCGACAGTCTGTCCGCGGTGAAGTACGCACGGGTGAAGGTCATCCGGGACGCCACGGGGCTGGCCGTCGACTTCGAGACGGAGGGCGAGTTCCCGGCGTACGGCAACAACGACGACCGCGTGGACTCGCTCGCCGTCGGCCTGGTCGAGTCCTTCATGGCGAAGGTGCGCAGGCACCCCACCTACCGGGACGCCGAGCACACCCAGTCGGTGCTGACCATCACCTCCAACGTCGTCTACGGCAAGCACACGGGCAACACCCCCGACGGCCGCCGTGCCGGACAGCCCTTCGCGCCCGGCGCCAACCCGATGAACGGCCGCGACCGGCACGGCGTGGCCGCCTCCGCCCTGTCGGTCGCCAAGCTGCCGTACGAGCAGGCCCGCGACGGCATCTCGCTGACGACCACGATCACTCCTGAGGGGCTGGGGCACTGCCCGCAGGAGCGCGCGGGCAACCTGGTGGGCATCCTCGACGCCTACATGTCCTCGGGCGGCTTCCACATGAACGTCAACGTGCTGGACCGGGCGCTGTTGGAGGACGCGATGGAACACCCAGAGAAATACCCGGAGTTGACCATCCGCGTCTCCGGCTACGCCGTCAACTTCGTCCGGCTGACCCGCGAGCAGCAGCTCGACGTGATCAGCCGCACCTTCCACGGAACGCTGTGAGCTCGGTGACCACCGGCCGGATCCACTCCTGGGACCTGTCCACCGGCGTGGACGGTCCCGGGACCCGGTTCGTGCTCTTCGTCTCCGGCTGTCCGCTGCGCTGCCTGTACTGCGCAAACCCGGACACCTGGCACCTGCGCGACGGCCGGGACACGACCGTGGACGACGTGGTGGCGGAGATCGAGAAGTACCGCCCGTTCATCACCACGGCCGGCGGCGGGGTCACGGTCACCGGCGGAGAGCCACTGCTCCAGCCCGCCTTCACCGGTGAAGTGCTGCGCCGCTGCAAGGAGGCCGGACTGCACACCGCCCTCGACACCTCCGGCTTCCTCGGCGCCCGCGCCGGCGACGACCTCCTCGCGGACACCGACCTGGTGCTGCTGGACATCAAGTCCTTCGACATCAACACCTACCGGAAGCTGACAGGCGGCGAACTCACACCGACGCTGAACTTCGCCACCCGCCTCGACCGGCTCGGCGTCCCGATGTGGATCCGCTACGTCCTGGTCCCCGGCTGGACCGACGACCCGAAGGCCGTCGACGGCCTCGCCCGCTTCGCCGCCGGTCTCGGCGGTGTCGACCGTGTGGACGTCCTGCCGTTCCACAAGCTCGGCGCCCACAAGTACGACGCCCTCGGGATCCCCTTCCCGTTGCGTGACACATCCGCTCCGGGAGAGGAGCTCACGGAGCGGGTGCGCGAGCAGTTCCGCGCACACGGACTGCGGGCGCTGTGACCTGGTCATCATGGTCGGTCCTCAGCGGGGACTTGAGGCCCCTGCCCTCTCCCTCGCGCGGCTCGGAGACTGGCATCGCATCCTGAAGGAGATCCCTCGCATGCCCCGTGTCATCGCCGTCGGCCTCGACGGCTCCCCCGAGAGCCTTGCCGCAGCCGACTGGGCCGCCCGCGAAGCGTTGCTCCGCGACGTACCCCTGCGTCTCGTGCACGCCGGGGAGCTGCCGCTCCACGCCTACACTCCGTTCGGCGGGGAAGCCGTGCCGCCGCCTGGTGCGGACCGCTCCGCACGGATGCTCCGCGAGGTCGGGACCGCCCTCCGTCACCGCCACCCAGCCCTGCGGATCACCGCCGACCAGATCGCCGGACAGCCTGTCGCGGCGCTGTCGGCCGCCGCCGGGGAAGCCGGCCTCCTGGTACTCGGATCCCGCGGCATCGGCACCGTCGCGGGCCTCCTGGTCGGCTCCGTCGCCCTCGCCGTCCTGGCCCGCGCCGAGAGTCCTGTCGTCCTCGTACGGGCGGGTGAGCGCGCCGAGCACGAGCACCTGCCGGACGCCGCGGGAACGTCGTCCGCGGCCACTCCGTACCGGGAGGTCGTGCTGGGGCTGGACCTCGCGGGCCCCGGCGACGCCGTCATCGAGTTCGCCTTCGACGCCGCACGACGCCGCGCGGCTGTGCTGCGCGTCGTGCACGGCTGGAGCGTTCCGTCCTCCAATGGCGACGAGGATGTCCTGGACACCGGGCTCTATGCCGGTCCGGCCGATGTAGCCGATGTACTGGAGCCGTGGAGGGACAAGTTCCCCGACGTCGAGGTGCGTACGCAGAGCGTGGTCGGCGGCGCGGGCGCCCACCTCGTGGACGCGTCGCGGGAAGCGGCGCTGGTCGTCGTGGGACGACGCATCCGCCGCGCACCGGTCGGCAGCCACGTCGGCCCCGTCACTCACGCGGTGCTCCACCACGCCTCGGCGCCGGTGGCGGTCGTCCCGCACGCCTGATCACAGTCGGCCGGGCATGCGGGGGTCACGGCGGCGACGACACCGGTTCGGGGGTCATGACGGCTGCTCCGCAGTCCTCGGCTCGGTGCCGCCCATGTCGAGCCGGAACGGCGGATACGTGTCCGTCATCAGGCAGGCGTAGGCGGCGACCCGCAGCACCCATCGGTTGAGGCCGACAATCAGATCGAACAGATCCGTGGGGTACTTCTCCGTGAAGGCCATGGTCACGGCGGCGATCAACGTCAGTACGGCGACGAGTCCACCGCCCCACCAGCCGGAGTGCCAGCCGCCGACGAAGAAGCCGATGACGATGTAGTGCGGGATGGCCAGCAGCCACCACTTCACCAGGACCAGGCCGCGGGAGAGGCGCTCGGGGTAGGCGATGTCCAGCCGCGCCGGGTAGCCGGGTTCCTCACCCAGGCTGAACGGCGGGTACCGGTCCGTGCCCAGTGCTCCGTACGAGTAGTAGGAGACGCGCCAGGTCCAGCGCAGCACCCCCAGGTTGAAGTCGAACAAGGCGCGTGGATAGCGCTCGGTGAACAGGATGGCGAAGAACGCGATCACGCCGACCACGGTGAACGCGATCCAGAGGAAGAACAGCACCACGTAGTGGGGGATGACCAGGATCCACTTCACCAGCCACAGCCACCGGGACAGCGGTGCGTCGAGCACCGCGTTCACGCGGACGGGGCGGTCCGGTATGCCTGCCACGGTCGTCATGTCGATCAACTCCTTCACCCCAGGACGCCGGCCGCAGGAAGGGGCCTATGACCAGCGTGACCACAGGGCGGGCACGGCCGCGAGGGCAGACCGGTGCCGCCCCGGGGCCACCGGTCCCGGCCGATCGGCCCCTCAGGCGCTCGGCGTGTTCGCGGGGCCGTAGTAGGCGGTACGCATGATCTCCCGCATGTCGTCGAGCATGGGCATCCGTGGGTTGGCGGGGGCGCACTGGTCCTCGTAGGCGTTGAGGGCCTGCTGGGGCAGGGCGTCGAGGAAGGCGCGCTCGTCCACGCCGAGGGACCGGAACGACGGCTCGATGCCCACCGCCTCGCGCAGGCACTCCACGGCGGTGGCGAGCGACTCCACGCCCTCGGCCGGGGTGGTGGCCGGCAGGCCGAGAGCGCGGGCGATGTCCTGGAAGCGTTCGGGGGCGCGGTAGCTCTCGTACCTGGGCCAGCCGGTGAGCTTGGTCGGGACGGTGCCGTTGTGGCGGATGACATGGGGGAGCAGGACGGCGTTGGTGCGGCCGTGGGCGATGTGGAAGGTGGCGCCGAGGGTGTGGGACATGGCGTGGACGATGCCGAGGAAGGCGTTGCCGAAGGCCATGCCCGCGATGGTGCCGGCGTTGTGCATCCTCTCGCGCGCGTCGGGACGGCCGGTGCGGTCGTTCACCGCCGCCTCGATGTTGTCGAAGACCAGGCGGATCGCGTGCAGGGCGAGGCCGTCGGTGAAATCGTTGGCGTAGACGGAGACGTACGCCTCGAGGGCGTGGGTGAGGGCGTCGAAGCCGCTGTCGGCGGCCAGTGCTGCGGGCAGCTCGGTGGTGAGCAGCGGGTCGACGATGGCCACGCTGGGTGTGAGCGCGTAGTCGGCCAGCGGGTACTTCTTGCCGGTGGCGGGGTCGGAGATCACGGCGAACGGTGTGACCTCGGCGCCGGTGCCGGACGTGGTGGGTACGCACACCAGACGGGCGAGCCGGCCCAGGACGGGGAAGCGGAACGCTCGCTTGCGGATGTCGGAGAACTTGTGCCGCATGTCGGCGAAGTCGGTGTCCGGGTGCTCGTAGAGAAGCCACATCACCTTGGCCGCGTCCATGGGCGAGCCGCCGCCGAGCGCGATGATCGTGTCCGGGCGGAAGTCCCGCATGAGGCGGGCACCGCGCTGCACGGAGTCGATGCTGGGTTCCGGTTCCACGTTGTCGATGATCTGCAGCGTCACGGGCTCGGGACGGCGCCTGAGGATTCGGTCGACGCGGTCGACGAAGCCGAGTCGGGTCATGGTCGCGTCGGTGACGACCGTGACGCGGTGGACGTCCGGCATGTCGGCGAGGTACCGGATGGCCTGCGGCTCGAAGTAGATCTTCGGCGGGATCTTGAACCACTGCAGGTTGTTGCGGCGCGTCCCGACCCGTTTGACGTTCAGCAACTGGGCCGCGGAGACGTTGTCGGACACCGACGTGCTGCCCCAGGAGCCGCAGCCCAGCGTGAGCGAGGGCAGCAGGCCGTTGTAGATGCCGCCGATGGCGCCCTGCGAGGACGGGGCGTTGACGATGATCCGTACGGTCTTGATACGCCTGCCGTACGCCTCGGCGAGGTCGCGGTCCTCGGTGTGGATGACCGCGCTGTGCCCCTGGCCGTGGAAGGCGACCATGTCGGCGGCCAGGCCGAAGCCCTGCTCCTCGGAGCGGGCGCGCAGCACGGCGAGCACCGGGCAGAGCTTCTCGCGGGTCAGCGGCTCGTCCGGGCCGACCCGGGCGGCCTCGACCAGGATGAGCGAGGTGCCGACGGGAACGGTGAAGCCCGCCTGCTCGGCGATCCACACCGGGCTCTGCCCGACGGCCGCCGCGTTGACCTTGGGCTCGCAGCCCTTCCCCGTCCGGCCGGTGGGGAACAGGAACGCCTCCAGCTTCGCCTTCTCCTCGGCGGTCGCCAGGTGGGCGTGCAGGGTGCGGAACTCCGTCACCGCCCGGTCGTAGATCTCGTCGTCCAGGATGACGGCCTGCTCGGAGGCGCAGATCATGCCGTTGTCGAACGACTTGGACAGCACCAGGTCGTTGACGGCCCGGCGCAGCTCGGCGCTCCTGTGCACATACGCGGGGACGTTGCCCGCGCCGACGCCCAGGGCGGGCTTGCCGGCCGAGTAGGCGGCCTTGACCATGGCGTTGCCGCCGGTGGCGAGGATCAGTGAGACACCCGCGTGGCGCATGAGCGTGCCGGTGGCCTCGACCGAAGGGGTCTCGATCCACTGGACGCAGTGCTCCGGCGCGCCCGCGGCGACGGCGGCGTCACGCACGATCCGGGCGGCCCGCGCGCTGCACCGCTGGGCGGACGGGTGGAAGGCGAACACGATCGGGTTGCGGGTCTTCAGCGCCATCAGCGCCTTGAAGATCGTGGTGGAGGTCGGGTTGGTCACGGGCGTGATCGCGCACACCACACCCACCGGTTCCGCGATCTCGACCATGTCCTCGATGTCGTCGCGGGCGATGACGCCGACGGTCTTCATGCGGCCCATGCTGTGCGTGACGTACTCGCACGCGAACATGTTCTTGGCGGCCTTGTCCTCGAAGACGCCGCGCCCGGTCTCCTCCACGGCGAGCCGGGCCAGTGCGGTGTGCTGGTCCAGGGCGGCGACCGAGGCCTTGTTGACGATGTGGTCGACCTGCTCCTGGGTGAGTGCCTCGTAGTCGGCCAGTGCCTTGAGGCCGGCCGTCACCAGCCGGTCCACGGCGATGGCGATGTCGGACGGTGCGTCGGCGGTGGCCGTGGCAGCGGTCCGGGGTCGGTCGTCGTGGCGGGTCATGGGTACGCCTCCGTCGTCGGTGGAGCCGCGTGGTCGGCGGCTCGGTAGGGGGAGTGGCACCGTGAGGGATCGGTGCCACTCCCACCAGCAGGCTCTCCCGGACGCCGCGCCGTCCCCAGGTCCCGTCGGTCCCCGGCGAGGTCCCGACAGGCCCGGATCCGCCGGGCCGGACGGCCCCGGGTGTGACCCCGGCCGCCGTACCGCTCAGCCCTCGCACCGCCCGAGGTCAGCGCTCGGGCAGCCAGTGGTGCTCGATCCTTCGTGACGGGTGCTTCTCGGGCGGGTGGATGTCGTCGATGTGGAAGGTGAGGCTGTTCACGACACCGACCACCCCGTCGACGCGCCAGGCATGCCGGACGGCCTGTGCGATGTCGCCACGGAGCTTCAGCCGTCCCTCCAGGGTGGCCAGGCCGTCCCGGACCGAGACGATCACGGTGTGGGGCGGCAGCCCCATGGCGCGGGTCAGCGTGTCGAGCACGTCCTCGCGGATCTCCTCGTCCGTGCGCAAGAAGACCCGCAGCAGGTCACGGCGGGTGGCGATGCCGATCAGCCGGTCCTCCTCGTCCACGACGGGGAGACGTTCGATGTGGTGGCGTTCCATCACACGGGCGGCGTCCGCGACGCGCTGTTCCGGGTGCACGGTGATCGCGGGCGTCGACATCAGGTCCCGCGCGGTCGTGGCGCGCGCGACGGCGGCCGTGCGACGGGCGGCGCGGCGCAGCGCGGGGATCCGGAAACGCCGTTCCCGGCCGAGTGCGAACCGGGCCGCCTGGCCGTGGACCAGGTCGGTCTCGGAGAGCACCCCCAGGACCTTGTCGTCGTGGTCCACCACAGGAAGTCCGCTGATCCGGTGTTCGTCCAGCAGTCGTGCCACTTCCTTGAACGATGTCTCCGGGTGCGCTGCGACGACCTCCCGGGTCATCACCTCGCCGATGGTGCGGGTCATGACGCCCACTCCCTTTCCGCGCTCACCTGCTGTCGCTGGTTTCCGTCCGGGGAAGTGCGGCCCGGCCGGCCTCAAGGCGGGCCACGGGGACCCGGAACGGCGAGCAGGAGACGTAGTCCAGTCCCGCACCGTGGAAGAAGTGCACCGACTCCGGATCCCCGCCGTGCTCACCGCATACGCCGATCTTCAGGCCGGGGCGCGCCGCACGTCCTTCCTCGACCGCGATCTCGACCAGTCGCCCCACGCCCTCGCGGTCGATCGTCTCGAACGGAGAGACCTTGAAGATGCCCTTGTCGAGGTAGGCGGAGAAGAACGCCGCCTCGACGTCGTCGCGGGAGAAACCCCAGGTGGTCTGGGTCAGGTCGTTCGTGCCGAACGAGAAGAACTCGGCCTCTTCGGCGATCCGGCCCGCGGTGAGTGCCGCCCTGGGCAGCTCGATCATCGTGCCGACCGGGCACTCCACGGCGATCCCCGAGGCGGTGGAGACCTCGGCCAGTACCAGCTGCACTTCCTCGCGCACGAGACGCAGTTCCTCGACCGTGTCGATCAGCGGGACCATGATCTCCGCTCGTGGATCTCCACCTGCCCGCTTGCGCTCCACCACCGCCTCGGCGATCGCCCGCACCTGCATGGCGACCAGGCCGGGCGCCACCAGGCCCAGGCGCACGCCGCGCAGGCCGAGCATCGGGTTCTCCTCGTGCATGCGGTTCACGGCGTCCAGCAGTTCGGCGTCGTGCGCGCTGGGCGGGCTGCCCTGTGCCTCGGCGGCCGCGAGACGCACGGCGAGTCCGGTGCGGTCCGGCAGGAACTCGTGCAGCGGTGGGTCGAGGAGCCGGATGGTCACCGGCAGCCCGTCCATCGCCTCCAGAATGCCGATGAAGTCCTGCCGTTGCAGCGGCAGCAGCGCGTCCAGCGCCCGCTCCCGCTCGGCGTCGGTACGGGCCAGGATCATCGCCTCGACCAGCTGCCGCCGATCGCCGAGGAACATGTGCTCGGTACGGCACAGCCCGATGCCCTCGGCGCCGAACCGCCGGGCCCGTGCGGCGTCCTCGGGTGTGTCGGCGTTCGCCCGCACGCCCAGCCGCCGTACACCGTCGGCCTGTCGCATGGCGCGGGCCACGGCGTCGACCAGCTCGGCCGACCGCTCACCGGGCCCGCCGGTCTCGAAGTACCGCATCACCGCCGAGTCCACCAACGAGGCCGCGCCCGGGTACACGGCGCCCTCGGACCCGTCGACGGAGATGACCGTGCCCTCCTCGACCGTGGTGCCGCCCACGGTGAAACGGCGCCCCTGCGGGTCCACGGCGATCTCTTCGGCGCCGCACACGCAGACCTTGCCCATGCCCCGGGCCACCACGGCCGCGTGACTGGTCTTGCCGCCACGGCTGGTCAGCACGGCCTGGGCGGCGACCATGCCGGGCAGGTCGTCGGGGGTGGTCTCCTGCCGTACGAGGACGACCTTCTCCCCGGCGGACGCGCGCCGTACCGCTTCGGCCGAGTCGAAGACGGCCGCGCCGACGGCGGCACCGGGCGAGGCCGGGATGCCGTGCGCGAGAGCCTCACCGACGGCCGAGGTGTCGAACCGCGGGAACATCAGCCGCGCGAGCCCGTCGCCGCTGACCCGCGCCAGGGCCTCTTCCGGCGTGATGAGCCCCTCGTCGACCAGCTCGGCGGCGATGACGAACGCCGCCTCGGCGGTCCGCTTGCCCACCCGCGTCTGCAGCATCCACAGCCTGCCGCGCTCGATGGTGAACTCGATGTCGCACAGATCCCGGTAGTGCGACTCCAACGTCCGCAGATGGTCCCGCAGTCGCGCGTACGACGGCGGATCCAGGCGCTCCAGTTCGGTCAGCGGGACGGCGTTGCGGATGCCGGCGACGACGTCCTCGCCCTGAGCGTTGGACAGGTAGTCGCCGTACAGGCCGGTGTGACCGGTCGCCGGGTCGCGGGTGAAGGCGACGCCGCTGCCGGAGTCGGGGCCGAGGTTGCCGAAGACCATGGTCTGCACGTTCACCGCGGTGCCCAGGTCGTCGGGGATGTGCTCGCGGCGGCGGTAGAGCCGGGCGCGTTCGCCGTTCCAGGACTCGAAGACCGCGAGAACGGCCCGGCGCAGCTGCTCGGCCGGAGCCTGGGGGAAGTAGTCGCCGGTCTCCTGGCGGATCAGTTCCTTGTACGCCTCGACGAGCTCGGCCAGATCGGTCGCGTCCAGGCCCAGGTCGTCGGCGGCCCCGCGGGCCTCCTTGAGGCGGGCCATGACGTCCTCGAACAGCGCACCGTCGACACCCATGACCGTGCTGCCGAACATCTGCACGAGACGGCGGTAGGAGTCCCAGGCGAAGCGCTCGTTCCCGGAGGTCTTGGCCAGCCCCAGCACGGACTCGTCGTTGAGGCCGATGTCGAGGATCGTCTCCATCATGCCGGGCATGGAGAAACGTGCCCCCGAGCGGACGGACAGCAGCAGCGGATCATCCGGCTCCCCGAGCAGCCGTCCGGCCGTGTGCTCCAGTGCGGTCAGGTGCTCGGAGATCTCGCGGGCCAGACCGGCCGGCTCGGAGCCCGTGGCCAGGAAGGCCCGGCAGGCCTCGGTGGTCACGGTGAAACCGGGCGGCACCGGCAGGCCCATTCGGGTCATCTCGGCCAGATTGGCGCCCTTGCCGCCGAGCAGACCGGCCAGGTCCCGGCCGCCCTCGGTGAACTCGTACACATAACGGGCCATGACGTGTGCACTTCCTTCTGACTGTTGGCTTCCGGCTTCCGGATACAGACGGGCCGGGGCTCCGGGGCGGACCGCCTCCCGATCACCAGCGGCTCGGCGAAGGACCGGAGGACTGCTGCCCTCATCCGATGCTCCCCGGAGCGGGCCGCGCCTGTCGGGTACGGTGCGGCTCCAGGTTCGTGCTCCGCGGCGATGCGAAGGCAGGTACCGGATGTCCTCGGCGCTGAGCCCTTCGGCCCTCAGCGCGTGCGGAAACCGGCCCTCCGGCGTCCGGAACCTGCCCCGCCCTCCAGCGGGCCGGCTCTCGGACGTGCGGGACGGCCGCGACGGGGCCGCGGCACGTTTCCAGGACAGCATGGGTGACAGGCCCGACGCACATGCCGAGCGCGGGTTCGCCCGCACCAGGCCCACCGGGTTCTTCGCGCGGGCGAGCACCCGCTGTCCGACGGAGCCGAGCACGAATCCGGCGACGGCGCCATGACCGCTGGAGCCCAGCACCAGCATCTCGGCTTCCCCCGCCCGGCCCGGTCGGCGGCGGCCAGGCTGCCGGACTCGATCACGGCGGGCACACCGGGGAAGCGGAGCCGGACGACCTGCCGAACCTGACCGACCGCGAGCGGGAGATCCTCGCCCTGATCGGCGAGGGCCTGACCAACCGCCAGATCGGCCGGCGGCTCCATCTCGCCGAGAGGACCGTCAAGAACCACCTCTCCTGGCCGCCGGCCAAGCCCGGCGTGGAGCGGCGCGCGCAGGCCGCGGTCCTCGCGAGCCAGGCCCAGGAGCGGCTGAAGCGGGACGGACACTGAGCCCGGTTTCGGGAGGACCACGCGGTCGGCCGGGCCGAACGGCCCTCATCCCGCCCCCGTAAGGCCCATGTTCCGCCCGGCCCGCCTCGCCCAGGCTGTGCATCAGACACAGACCCGGGATCGATCAGGAGGACACGGGACATGGGCGTGCGCGTGGGCATCAACGGCTTCGGCCGCATCGGACGCAACTACCTGCGCTGTGTACTGGAACGCGCGCAGAACGGCACCGGCGCCCCCGTCGAGGTGGTGGCGGTCAACGACCTGACCTCGCCGGCCGCGCTGGCGCATCTGTTGCAGTACGACTCGACGTACGGGCGGCTCGGCCGCACCGTCGACCACGACGACACCTCGCTGACCGTCGATGGACACCGTATCGCCGTGACCGCCGAGCGCGACCCGGCGAAGCTGGCCTGGGGCGAGCACGGCGTGGACGTGGTCATCGAGTCCACCGGCCGCTTCCGCACCCGCGAACAGGCCGGACTGCACCTGACGGCAGGGGCACGCAAGGTGCTGCTCTCCGTGCCGGGCAAGGGAGTCGACGCCACCGTCGTCGTGGGCGTCAACGAGGGGACGTACGACCCCGAGCAGCACCACGTCGTCTCCAACGCGTCGTGCACCACCAACTGCGTGGCCCCCCTGGTGAAGGTGCTGGACGAGCACTTCGGCCTCGTCAAGGGCCTGATGACCACCATCCACGGCTACACCAACGACCAGGTCGTCCTCGACGGCCCGCACAAGGACCTCCGTCGCGGCCGCAGCGCCGCCGTCAACATCATCCCCACCAGCACCGGTGCCGCCCGCGCGGTCGGCCTCGTGCTGCCGGAACTGTCCGGCACCCTGGACGGCATCGCCGTACGCGTCCCCGTCGAGGACGGCTCGCTGACCGACCTGAGCGTGGTCCTGGAGCGGCCCGTGACCGCGGACGAGGTCAACGCCGCCTTCCGGGAGGCCGCCGACGGGCCGCTCAAGGGCGTCCTGCGGGTCTCCGACGCCCCGATCGTCTCCCGTGACATCGTCGGCGACCCCGCCTCATGCGTCCTGGACGCCCCGCTGACCCAGGCGCACGGCGAACTGGTCAAGGTCTTCGGCTGGTACGACAACGAGTGGGGCTACACCAACCGGCTCCTGGACCTCACCGAGTACGTGGCCGCCAGGCTCCCGCGGGCCTGATCCGGGGGTGCTCCGGCTGCGGAGTGACGCCCGGTCTACCGGGGACGACTTGGGCGCGGCACGTCTTGATCTCCGTGGCTGAGCCGTCATGAGCCCGCTTGGCGGCGCAAGGGCTGGGCCCCTGCCCGGCACCATGTCGCAGCACCTCAGGGAGACGGTCCGACGTGCTGTGGTCCTTCGGCCGATCCAGTGAAGGGGAACTGTGCGACCGGGGGCGCCCAGTCCGGCGATGCGGTGCCTTGCCGTGGTGATCCGGACCCGCCCTCCAGGGAATGATTCAGCGGCGCCGGGGGACGATCCGGGGTGACGGCGTGGTTGGGGATGTGCCGATGCACGCGGCCGAGGAAGGAGAGGGCCTTACGGCGGTGCAGGGCGGGAAGATCTGTACATCTGTACCGATGCGCCAAGAATCCCAGATGGACAGCTCCCCGTACTTGCCGGGGCCGGTTTGCGAAAGCGCAGGTCATCGTGATGCTCCGGAGACACCCAGCGGCTGTGGCCACACCCGACGGCGTGGACGACCCTCCCATGGGCACAGGCGACCCCGGACTCTTCGGCCCGCACTCCGTGACCTGGCAGGCGCACGGCGACCCCGTGATGTGGATCGCCGGGATCCGCGCGCTGTACCTCCAGGCCCTGCACCCGCGCGCGGTACGCGGCGTCACGCAGAACTCCGACTTCCACAAGGGCGCCTGGGGCCGGCTGATGCGGACGGCGAGCTTCGTCGGCACGACCACGTACGGCACCACGGAGGCCGCCGAGCGGGCCGGCGCCCGCGTCCGGAAGATCCACCGCCTGCTGTCGGCGACCGACCCGGACACGGGGGAGCGGTACGGCGTCGACGAACCCGGACTGCTGCTGTGGGTGCACTGCGCCGAGATCGACTCCTACCTCCACATCCTGCGCCGCACCGGCTACCCCCTCACCGACGCCGCCGCCGACCGGTACATCGGCGAACACCGCGTCAGCGCCCGCCTGGTGGGCCTCGACCCGGACGACGTACCCGGCGACCGGGCGGAGTTGGCGGCCTACTTCGAGAAGGTGCGCCCCGAGCTGGCCGCCGGGCCCGAGGCGCGGGAGGTCGACGACTTCCTGCGTCGGCCGCCCGCCCACCCGTTGCTCGTACCGGCACGTGAAGCACTGTGGCGGCGCGTGTCGAGCCTGGCGTACGCCTCCCTGCCGCCGTACGCCCACGAGTTGTACGGCAGACCGGCCCCCGCACCGGCCGTCGTCACCCGCCGCCTACGGCTCACCGGAACCTTCCTGCGCTGTGTTCCCGCACGTCTGCGCTGGCAACTCCCGCCCAAACACATCCTCCGCGCCATGTCACGGCTCGGCCCCGGCTCGCGCCCGGCACCGTACAAAGTAGGCAGACAGGTCGCCATACTGGACGGGCCAGGGGAGGGCGGGTCCGTACGGATACGGGGGCATCGTTGGCGATGGCGGACACCAGGCTGATCCAGGGCCGGTACCGGCTGCTCGATCTGATCGGGCGCGGGGGGATGGGCGAGGTCTGGCGCGCGAGAGACGAGTCGCTGGGGCGGCTGGTCGCGGTCAAGTGCCTCAAGCCCGTCAACGCCCAGCCCGACCAGTCCTTCACCCGTGTCCTGCGGGAACGCTTCCGGCGCGAGGCGCGCGTCGCGGCGGCTCTCCAGCACCGGGGGGTCACCGTCGTCCACGACTTCGGTGAGTCCGACGGGGTGCTGTTCCTCGTCATGGAGTTACTGGAGGGCCGTAACCTCAGCCAGCTCCTGGAGGACAACAAACACCATCCGCTGGCCGTCCCCGCGATCGTCGAGATCGCCGACCAGGTGGCCGCGGCCCTCGCCTACACCCATCACCAGGGCATCGTGCACCGCGACCTGAAGCCCGCGAACATCATGCTGCTCACCGACGGCACCGTGAAGATCTGCGACTTCGGCATCGCCCGCCTCGGCCGCGACGTCACCTTCACCTCCCGCCTCACCGGCACCGGTATCGCGATGGGCACCCCGCACTACATGTCGCCGGAACAGATCAGCGGCGACCAGGTCGACCGGCGCAGCGACCTCTACTCGTTCGGCTGTGTGCTCTACGAGATCACCACCGGAGTGCCGCCGTTCGACCTCGACGACGCCTGGGCCGTCCTCATGGGCCACCGCGACACCCCGCCGCGGCCCCCGCGCAGCCACCGCCACGAGGTGCCCGAGTTCCTCGACCGGATCATTCTGGACCTGCTGGCCAAGGAGCCGGAGGAACGACCGTACGACGCCAGCGAGTTGGGCCGCCTGGTCGGCGAGGGACGGGCGGCGACGGCCCTGGCACCGGCCCGCGCCCCTGTGCCGACCGTCCTCGCGCCCGAGGCCGTCGCCGGTGTGCCCGGGCCCTGGGCGCGCCCCGAGCAGCCGCCGTCGCGCGAACCCCGGCTGCCCTCCTGGACCCGTGGCATGACCACCGGCCGCAAGGCCACCGGAGCCGGGCTGGACCTGACCCCGCCGGACGCCTCCGCCGGGCTCACCGGAGAGTGGATCGCCCGCCCGGCGGCCGGCCGCGTCGAGGAACCCGTACGCCCCGAACGGCCCACCCCGTCACCGGAGTTGATCACCACCCTGGCCGGGCGGCACAACGCGGGCCTCAGCCTCGGACGTCTCGGCCGCTGGACGGAGGCCGGCGAGGTGCACCGCGCGGTCGCCGCCGAACGCGAACACGCCCTCGGTCCCGAACACCCCGACACCCTCGCCAGCCGCTACGAGGTCGGCTTCACCCTCAGCCGCACCGGCCGCCCCGCCGACGCGCTGCGCGAGTTCGCCCATGTCGCCCGTGTCCGTGAGCACGCCCTCGGCCCCGAGCACCCCGACACCCTCGCCGCCCGGCAGGAAATGGCGTACGTACTCGGTCAGTTGGGCCGTCATTTCGAGGCCCACCAGGCGTACCTGTCCGTCCTCGGGGCCCGTGAACGCATGGCGGGCCCCGACCATCCGGACACCCTGCGCTGCCGGCACAACCTCGCCTACAACCTCAGCAGGCTCGGCCGGCTGGAGGACTCGTACCGCATGGCGAGCGAGGTCGCCGCCGCCCGCACCCGCGTACTCGGCGCCAACCACCCCGACACCCTCGTCACCCGCTACGAAGTCGCCTACGCCCTCGGTCAGTTGGGCCGCTGGCCCGAGGCGCTGCAGACCTACCAGGAGGTCGCCGACTCTCGCGCCCAGGCCCTCGGCCCCGACCACCCCGACACCCTCGCCGCCCGCCACGAGGTCGGGATCAGCCTCGGCCGGCTCGGCCGCAGCACCGACGCGCTGACCCTGTACCGCGCCCTGGTCGACGACCGCACCCGCGTCCACGGCCCCGCCCACACCGAGACCCTCCGCGCCCGTCACGGCCTCGGCGTCAACCTCGGCCGCCTCAGCCGCTGGGAGGAGGCCCTCGCCGAGTCCCGCGACGTGTGCGCCCTGCGCGAGCGCGTCCTCGGCCCGGACCACCCCGACACCCTCGTCAGCCGCCGCGAGGTCGCCGTCGGCCTCGGCTGGCTGGGCCGCTGGGCCGACGCCCTCACCGAGTACCGCCGCGTCGCCGACGCCCGCGAACGCGTCCTGGGCCCCGACCACCCCGACGCCCTCGCCAGCCGCAACGACGAGGCCCACTGCCTGGAACAACTCGGCCGGGGCCAGGAGGCCGTCGAACTGTACCGGCGGGTGGCGGCGTTACGGCAGCGGGGGGCGACGGGCGGACACTGAGACCCAGCCGTCACGCCGGAGCTGGACCGCACACCGTTGATCCACCTGACACGCCCCCCTGGCCGATCCCGATCATCGCGTGTTACCAAGAGCCATGCCTGCCACCCCCGCACCCACCGCCCGGGCCGGACGCCCGGCCGCACCCCGGCCGCACGACTCGTACGACGCCGTGATCGTCGGCGGCGGACACAACGGTCTCGTCGCCGCCGCCTACCTCGCCCGCGCCGGGCGCTCCGTCCTCGTGCTGGAACGGCTGGACCACACCGGCGGCGCAGCCGTGTCGACGCGACCGTTCGCCGGGGTCGACGCCCGGCTGTCGCGCTACTCCTACCTGGTCAGTCTGCTGCCCCGGAAGATCGTGCGGGACCTGGACCTCGACTTCCGTGTCCGTGGCCGGACGATCTCCTCCTACACCCCCGTCGAACGCGACGGCCGCCCCACCGGCCTGCTCGTCGGCGGCGGCGAGCGTCGCACCCGCGAGGCGTTCGCCCGGTTGACGGGCTCGGGCCGCGAGTACGAGGCCTGGCAGCGCTTCTACGCGATGACGGGCCGCGTCGCCGAACGGGTGTTCCCGACGCTCACCGGACCCCTGCCCACCCGGGACGAACTGCGCCGTCTCGTCGACGACGAGGAGGCCTGGCGGACCCTCTTCGAGGAACCGATCGGCGTGGCCGTCGAATCGACGTTCACCGACGACCTCGTACGCGGCGTCGTCCTCACCGACGCGCTCATCGGCACCTTCGCGGACGCCCACGACCCCTCCCTCCGCCAGAACCGCTGCTTCCTGTACCACGTGATCGGCGGCGGCACGGGCGCCTGGGACGTGCCCGTCGGCGGCATGGGCGCCCTCACGGACGCGCTGGCCAGGGCCGCGCGCGACGCCGGCGCGGTGCTCGCCACGGGCCACGAGGCACACCGGATCGCGACGGACGGACGGTCCGCCGAGATCACCTACCGGACGGCCGACACGGAGGGCGCCGTCGCCGCACGGCACGTCCTGGTGAACGCCTCCCCGCGGGAACTGGCCGCACTGACCGGCGACGAACCGCCCGCCCCCGCCGAGGGCGCCCAGCTCAAGGTGAACATGCTGCTCAAGCGGCTCCCGCGACTCCGCGACGAGTCCGTCGACCCGCGCGAGGCCTTCTCCGGGACCTTCCACATCGCCGAGGGCTACGGCCAACTGGCAGCCGCCTACGCCCAGGCCGCCTCCGGCACGCTGCCCGACGCACCGCCCTCCGAGATCTACTGCCACTCCCTCACCGACCCGACCATCCTCGGCCCGGACCTGGTCGACCAGGGCTACCAGACGCTCACCCTGTTCGGCCTGCACACCCCCGCGCGGCTGTTCGAGGCCGACAACGACGCCGTACGCGAGGAACTCCTCAAGTCCACCCTCGCCCAGCTGGACACCCACCTCGCCGAGCCCCTCGCCGACTGCCTCGCCACCGACGCCGACGGCCGCCCCTGTATCGAGGCCAGGACCCCCCTCGACCTGGAACGCGACCTCGGTCTCCCCGGCGGCAACATCTTCCACCGCGACCTCGCCTGGCCCCACGCCCAGGAGGACACCGGCCGCTGGGGCGTCGAGACCCGCCACGCCAACGTCCTGCTGTGCGGCGCGGGCGCGGTGCGCGGCGGCGGGGTGAGCGGAGTCCCCGGTCACAACGCGGCGATGGCGGTCCTGGAGGACTCCGGGACGGGAGGCCCGCTGTAGGCGGGGCCGCCGCTCGTTCGATTTCGCCCGCCTCCTAGTCGGTGGCGGGCGTCCAGCCCACGGCCGTGATCCGCCCCGCGTCCGCCGGCCGCGCCTCGTCGAAGACGGTCTTGCCGCCTGCCTCGACCCGCAGCCCGTCGACATAGGCACCACGGCCGACGTACAGCCGGTCAGTCGTGTACCGCCAGCGCACGGCGAGCCCGGCGGCCTCCGGCAGTTCCGCGACGACCCGGTGCCACACCCGGCCCGACCACCCCGTGACCGACCCGGACGGATGCTCCTGCCGCGCACCACCCTCGGCTCGTACGGTCGTGAAGGCGACCGGCTGCCAGGTGCCGCCGCCGTCGGTGGAGGCCTCCAGGAAGAGGGCGTCGGCCTGGGGTTCGATGTCCCACCAGAGGTCGCAGCACAGGCGGGGCCGCCGCCCGGTGGCGGCGGTGGCGGTGGTGGCGGTGTCGAGCGGCGGGAGCGCCAGGGACGCTGTCGTGGAGGTCGCCATCCCGGAGAACCAGGACCTGCGGCCACGGGCGGGGCGCACGGGGACCGCGCGGGCGAGATGGTTCGCCGCGGCGACCCGGGGCGCGGAACCGGACCGCCAACTCCTGACCGGGTGGACGGAGTTGCCCAGGATCACGAGGAACGAGTCGGTCGTCGGGTCCAGGACGAGGGACGTGCCGGTGAAGCCGGTGTGTCCGGCGGTGCGCGGGGTGGCCATCGCGCCCATGTACCAGTGCTGGTAGAGCTCGAAGCCCAGGCCGTGCTCGTCGCCGGGGAACCCGCTGTTGAAGTCGGTGAACATCAGCTCCACCGACTCGGGTTCCAGGATGCGGGTCCTGCCGTAGACACCCCCGTTGAGCAGGGTGCGGCCGAGGACGGCCAGGTCCCAGGCGCAGGAGAAGACACCGGCGTGGCCCGCGACGCCGCCGAGGGCGAAGGCGTTCTCGTCGTGCACCTCGCCCCACACCAGCCCCCGGTCGAGGCCCGACCAGGGGAGACGGGCGTCCTCGGTCGCCGCGATGCCCGGCTTCCAGGAGGCCGGCGGATTGAAACGAGTGCGGTGCATCCCGAGTGGAGCAGTGATCTCGTTTCGGAGCAGCTGATCCAGACGGTGACCGGTGATCTCCTCAAGGACGAGTTGCAGCGAGATCAGATTCAGGTCGGAGTACAGATACGTCGTGCCCGGCGGGTTCAGCGGCGCCTCGTTCCAGATGAGCCGAAGCTTCCCCTCGTACGTCGGCTCCTTGTACAGCGGGATCCAGGCCCGGAACCCCGAGGTGTGCGTGAGCAGTTGGCGCACGGTGATATCCCGCTTGCCCGCCGCCCCGAACTCCGGCAGATAGGAGGCGACCTTCCCCTCCAGGTCCAGCGCGCCCCGCTCGATCTGCTGCACCGCGAGGATCGACGTGAACAGCTTCGACACCGAGGCCAGATCGAACACGGTGTCCTCGGCCATGGGAATTCGCTGATCCGCCGGAAACTCCACCCCGGTGTCCGTCGCCTGGTCGTACGCCGAGTACCGCACCGCCGCCCCGATCGCCCGATGCAGGGCGACGGTCCCACCCCGCCCGGCGAGCAGCACGGCCCCCGCGTACCACGGGTACTTGGGGGAGGGCCCGAGAAACCCCTCCGCCTCGGCGACAAGCCGATGGAGGTGCCCGGGAAGAAGCCCGGCCCGCTCGGGCGACCCACGCCGAAGAGTCGGCCGACCACCCCCGAAGGCCGAAGCGGCGACCGACCCGACAGGAACCGTCACCCCGACAAGCCCACCCCCCACCGCCAACACCCGCCTACCGAGCTCCCGCCGACTCATCCCACGCATAAAACCAAGTCAAGCACCCACCCCCCTAGGGGCGCGAGGAACTGCCCGGCCAACCCCACGAAACCCGCACCCACCAACCAACCCATCACCCCACCCCCCTCAGGGGCGCGAGGAACTGCGCGACAAGCCCCACGAAACCCGCACCCGCCAACCAACCCATCACCTCACCCCCCTCAGGGGCGCGAGGAACTGCGCGACAAGCCCCACGAAACCCGCACCCGCCAACCAACCCATCACCTCACCCCCCTCAGGGGCGCGGGGAACTGCGCGACAAGCCCCACGAAACCCGCACCCGCCAGCCGACCTGTCAG
Organism: Streptomyces sp. NPDC001868; assembly: GCF_040297125.1. Classification (NCBI taxonomy): domain Bacteria; kingdom Bacillati; phylum Actinomycetota; class Actinomycetes; order Kitasatosporales; family Streptomycetaceae; genus Streptomyces; species Streptomyces sp. NPDC001868. Next base: position 110,088 of record NZ_JBEOYO010000008.1, read on the forward strand.
CCCACCCCCCTCAGGGGCGCGGGGAACTGCGCGACCAGCCCCCACAAACCCGCACCCGCCGCACGACCCCCCACCCCACCCCCTCACACGCCCCCGTCCCGCCGACCAATCTGACGGTGCATCAGAAAACCCCTTCCCTCGTCCGGAGGACTACGGCATCCTGCGCACCATGCAGACGGAGCTGAGCAACAACCTCGGAGTCCAGTACGCCGTCTTCGGCTTCACGCCCTTCCCCGCGGTCGCCGCCGCCATCAGCCGCGCCGGCGGCTTCGGAGTGCTCGGCGCGGTCCGCTACACGGCCCCGGACGACCTCAAACGCGACCTCGACTGGATCGAGGCCCACGTCGACGGCATGCCGTACGGCCTGGACGTCGTCATGCCGGCCAAGAAGGTGGAGGGCGTCACGGAGGCCGACGTCGAGGCGATGATCCCCGAGTCGCACCGGCAGTTCGTCAAGGACACCCTCGCCCGGTACGGCGTACCCGAACTCGCCGAGGGGGAGGCCTCCGGCTGGCGTATCACCGGCTGGATGGAACAGGTCGCCCGCAACCAGCTCGACGTCGCGTTCGACTACCCGATCAAGCTCCTCGCCAACGCGCTCGGCTCCCCACCCGCCGACGTCATCGACCGCGCCCACGAACAGGACGTCCTCGTCGCCGCCCTCGCCGGCAGCGCCCGCCACGCCCGCAAGCACGCCGAGGCCGGGATCGACATCGTCGTGGCCCAGGGCTACGAGGCAGGCGGCCACACCGGTGACATCGCCTCCATGGTGCTGACCCCCGAAGTCGTCGACGCCGTCGCCCCGTTGCCGGTCCTCGCCGCCGGCGGCATCGGCAGCGGACAGCAGGTGGCCGCCGCCCTCGCCCTCGGCGCCCAGGGCGTCTGGCTCGGCTCGCTGTGGCTGACCACCACCGAGGCCGAACTGCCCTCGCCCCGCCTGATCGAGAAGCTGCTCGCCGCCGGTTCGGGCGACACCGTCCGCTCCCGCGCCCTCACCGGCAAGCCCGCACGCCAGCTCCGTACCGAATGGACCGACGCCTGGGACGACCCGGCCGGACCCGGCACCCTCCCCATGCCCCTCCAGGGGCTGCTCGTCGCCGAGGCGGTCTCCCGCATCCAGAAGTACGAGGTCGAGCCGCTGCTCGGCACCCCGGTCGGACAGATCGTGGGCCGGATGAACAGCGAACGCAGCGTCCAGGCCGTCTTCGACGACCTCACCCGAGGCTTCGAGAAGGCCGTGGACCGCATCAACCGGATCGCCGGAAGGAGCGAGGAACAGTGAGCCAAGCCCCCCAAGGCCCGCCGCCCCAAGGCAACGCAACCCAGGGCCAAGCCGCCCAGGACCAAGCCCCCCTGGGCCCAGCCGTCCAAGGCCAGACGCCCCTGGGCCGAGCCGTCCCCGGCCAAGCCGCCCAGGGCCAGGCCCCCCAGCGCCGATCCCCTCAAGGTCAGTCGCCGCAAGGCCAGCCTCCCGCCGGCTTCTGGGCCCAGGCCGCCGCCGACCCCGGCCGCCCGGTGCTCATCGCCCCCGACGGGGAGGAATGGACCGCCGGACGCCTGCACGCCGAGACCAACCGCCTGGTGCACGGACTGCGCGCGGCGGGACTCGAACGCGGCGACGCCTTCGCGGTCGTGCTGCCGAACAGCGTCGAGTTCCTCACCGCGTATCTCGCCGCCACCCAGGCCGGTTTCTATCTCGTCCCCGTCAACCACCATCTCGTGGGCCCCGAGATCGCCTGGATCGTCTCCGACTCGGGCGCCAAGGTGCTCATCGCGCACGAACGGTTCGCCGACCCGGCGCGGGCCGCCGCCGACGAGGCCGAGCTCCCCGAGAGCCGGCGGTACGCGGTCGGCACGGTGGAGGGCTTCCGGCCGTACGCCGAACTCCTCGACGGGCAGCCCGAGTCGGCGCCCGGCGACCGCACGCTCGGCTGGGTCATGAACTACACCTCGGGCACCACCGGCCGCCCGCGCGGGATCCGCCGCCCGCTGCCCGGCAAGCTTCCCGAGGAGTCCTACCTCGGCGGCTTCCTCGGCATCTTCGGTATCCGGCCGTTCGACGACAACGTGCACCTCGTCTGCTCACCGCTCTACCACACGGCCGTGCTGCAGTTCGCGGGCGCGTCCCTGCACATCGGGCACCGGCTGGTGCTGATGGACAAATGGACGCCCGAGGAGATGCTCCGCGTCATCGACGCACACCGCTGCACGCACACCCATATGGTCCCCACTCAGTTCCACCGGCTCCTCGCCCTCCCCGAGGAGGTGCGCGCCCGCTACGACGTGTCGTCCATGCGGCACGCCATCCACGGGGCCGCGCCCTGCCCGGACCATGTGAAACGGGCCATGATCGAGTGGTGGGGCGAGTGCGTCGAGGAGTACTACGCGGCCAGCGAGGGTGGTGGTGCCTTCGCGACGGCCGAGGACTGGCTGAAGAAGCCCGGCACGGTCGGCAGGGCCTGGCCCATCAGCGAACTCGCCGTCTTCGACGACGACGGCAACCGGCTGCCGCCCGGTGAACTCGGCACCGTCTACATGAAGATGAGCACCGGCGGCTTCTCGTACCACAAGGACGAGGGCAAGACGCGGAAGAACCGCATCGGTGACTTCTTCACCGTCGGCGACCTCGGGCTCCTCGACGAGGAGGGCTATCTCTTCCTCCGCGACCGGAAGATCGACCTCATCATCTCCGGCGGCGTCAACATCTACCCCGCCGAGATCGAGGCCGCCCTCCTCACCCATCCCGCCGTCGCCGACGCCGCCGCCTTCGGCATCCCGCACGACGACTGGGGCGAGGAGGTCAAGGCCGTCGTCGAGCCCGCCCCCGGCTTCACCCCGGGGCCGGTGCTCGCCGAGGAGATCCTCGCCCACTGCGCGCGTCGACTCGCCGGGTACAAGCGGCCGAAGAGCGTCGACTTCACCGAGGCGATGCCCCGCGACCCGAACGGCAAGCTCTACAAACGGCGGCTGCGGGAGCCGTACTGGGAAGGACGGGCGAGGACCGTCTGACCGCGTCCGGACCGTCTGACCGCATCCGGACCGGCCGGACGCGGGACCGGCCGCACGCAGGGCCAGCCGTACGTGGACCGGCTGTGGACGGACCGGCCGTACGCGGACCGGCGGTACACGCACCAACCGTACGCGGACCGACGTCGCGCGCGGGCCTCACCGCTTGCGCGCGACCCCGCCCACCGCGATGACCTCGCCGGAGCCGCCGCCGGACGCCGCCGGGTCGGGGCGCCAGTCGCTCAACGGCACCACGCCCGGCGCCAACAGCTCCAACCCGTCGAAGAAACCGGCGAGTTCGGCCGGGCTGCGCAGATAGTAGGGAACGGCGCCGCTCTCGTTGTAGCCACGAGTGGCCTCGGCGTTGGCTTCGTTGGTGTCCACGCTGTCGTTGAACGCGAGGTAACTCCCCGACGGCAGGGCCGCCATCAGGGTGTCGACGATGGCGCGTGCCCGGTCGTAGTCGGCGATATGGCCGCTGACCTGCATCAGCGTCAGCCCGACCGGTCGGGAGAGGTCCAGCGTCTTGGCCGCCTCCCGCAGCACGGTCTCGGGGTCGTGCAGATCGGAGTCGATGTAGTCGGTCGCCCCCTCGGGCGTACTGGTGAGCAGCGCCCGCGCGTGGGTCAGGACCAGTGGGTCGTTGTCCACGTAGACGACGCGCGCGTCCGGGGCCACCCGCTGGGCGATCTCGTGCGTGTTGTCCGCCGTGGGCAGACCGGTGCCGATGTCGAGGAACTGGCGGATGCCCGCCTCGGCGGCGAGGAAGGTGACCGCCCGGCCGAGGAAGGCCCGGGAGTCGCGGGCCAGGTCGGTGATACCGGGGAACACCGCGCGGAACGCGTCGCCCGCCGCGTGGTCGACCGGATAGTTGTCCTTGCCGCCCAGCCAGTAGTTCCAGATGCGGGCCGAATGAGGCACCGTCGTGTCGATCATGGTGGTCGAATCCGTCTCCGGACGTAACGAGTCCTGCGCCACCGGGCGGCCTCCTCATGAGGAACGGTTATATGCCAACGGCATGATGTCGCATGCCGACAAAGGGAATGGTGCCGCCCGGAGCGGGGCGGCACCATATCCCCTCGCTCATTGGCTCACACGGACCACCCTCAGCTTCGGCGAGGACAGGATGTCCTTCTCGCAGAAACGGGACGTCACCCACTTCTCCGCCGAGAACAGCCGTGTCTGGTCCAGGTGGTGGGGCGAGTTCGGGTTCGAGGACTGCGAGTACGTCAGCAGCGTGCGGGCCACCGGGCAGCGGCCGCCGTCCCAGCCGACCGCCTGGATATGGCTGGAACCCGACGAGACCTCCGGGTAGACGCCCTCGGCCGGGCGCCACGGCGACTCGATCTTGTTCCACACGCCCAGCGACTCCGTACCGCCGGACACCGGGATGCGCAGGCCGTTCCGTACGACGAACTGGTGGTCGCCGAGCTTCGCGTCCAGCGCCACGCCCGCCGCCCGCAGATCCCTCACCGTGTCGGCGAGGGCCGTGGCGAAGCCGGGCGCGTCCGTGTTGAGCGTGTGCGGAGTGGTGACCGGATCGGCCGCGGAGAAGGGCACCTTCCAGAACTGGGCGCGCGGCACCACCGCGTTCAGCCGCCGCCAGAAGCGGTCGAAGAGCAGCGCGCCCGCACTGTCGGTGTTCGCGGTCCGGTCCCAGGTCTTGAACACACCGCACGCCTCGGACACGTCGACGACCTTGCCGTCACTGTCCGTCGCCGTACCGCCCGGCAGCACGGCACACGCCCGCGCCACGTCGTCGACGGTGAGATCCGCCGCGGGCACCCGGTTGGCGAACTGCTGCCGCTGGAGGTCCCGTACGGTGAGGCCGCCCCGGTCGGCCATCGCCGCCACGTCCTCGACCGCGCCCCGCGTCCGCATCGACCGCTGGGTGCCGATGTTGCCGAACACCCGCTCGTACCCGGTCAGCGGCCGGTCCGCGTTGGCCAGCCACGCGCTGTCGTTGGAGTTCTCCGCGTACGGCGCGTCCTTCAGCGTCGGCATCTTCGCGGGCCCGAAGATCCCCGGCTGGACGGCGTCGGCGTCGCTGCCGAGAGCGCAGTCGGCGCGGGAGCCGTCGAGGATCGCGACACCCGCCGACGGATACGTGGCCCTGCCCAGCGGTGTCGAGCAGCGGGCGGCGAGTTCGTCGGTGATGCGGGGGAGTGTCTGCGACTGGGTGAACAGGGTGTGGCCGGCGGAGTCGGCGGCCACGGTGTTCACCCAGGGCAGGCCCTGGTGCCGGGCCAGCGACTTGAGGACGTCCGCCGTGCCGCGGGCCTTGGCGAAGCCGAGCGAGGTGTCGGTGAAGCGGATGTTCGCCGTGTTGGGGTCGTTGAGGGCGTACGCGGTCCCGGCCGTCCAGGGCAGCGGAAGGTCGGCGCCGAGCGAGGTGACGACCGGGCCGTAGCGCGTCCACCACTGGGTGCGGGTGACCGGGGAGCCGTCCTTGACGCCGACGGTCACGGTCCGCTTCGTCATCCGCTCCGGCACGCCGTCCACGAGATACGTGGTCGGGTCGGCCGGGTCCAGCGTCAGCTGATGGATGTTCATGGGGACGCCGGTGGCCACGGTGTGGCTCCACGCGACCTTCGCGTTGAACCCGATCTGGGTGATGGGCGAGCCGAGCAGCGACCCGCCGGAGACGTTCAGCTCACCGGGGATCGTCTGCTGCGCCTGCCAGAAGCGGCGTCCGCCGGCCCACGGGTAGTGCGGGTTGCCCAGCAGCAGACCGCGGCCGTTCGCCGTGGTGTCACCGCTGAAGGCGACGGCGTTGGAGCCCATGTCCGCGTTCGCGGCGCCGTACAGCTCGGCCGCGGCGCGGGCGGCGGTCCTGGCGTCCGGGGTGGCGGCCGTGCTCGTGGCGCCGGCGGCGGGCGGTCGCGCGGTGGTGATCGTGTCCACGAGCCGCCCCTCACCGCCGAGCACGGCGAGGGCGTACGCCCGGGAGAACACGTCGAGCGTGGAGACCGGCCGCACCCAGGCGGCGCCCGCACAGGCGGGGTCGGTGATCCGGTTCTTCTTCAGCCACGCGTTGTAGCCGGCCGCCCAGCCCCGCGTCAGCTCCTCGACCGCGCGGCTCGGCCCGAGCGGTTCGGGCCGGTCCAGCAGCCGCCGTACGGTGCCCGCGTCCCGGACGCCCCGGAAGTACAGGTCGCTGGTGAGGTTCGTGGTGGCGGAGGAGAGCGAGAAGTCGGGCGCCGCGTCGGGCCCGAAGTGGCGGGAGCGCTCCCCCTGCACGGTCACGAACCCGTCGGCGAGCACACACACCTGGTCGGCGGCCTGCGCCCAACCGGTGCCGAAGCCGAGGTTCGCGTAGTCCTTCGCGACGATGTGCGGTACGCCGTACTCGGTGTAGCGGATCACGGCGGACAGACCACCGTGGGACGTGCGGTGCCCACCGGCCCGCGCGTCGCCGTCGGCGGCGGTGGCGCCGGCGGACGGCAGGACGGCCGAGGCGGTGAGCAGGGCGACGGCCGAGACCACGAGCTGTCTCAGGCGGGTACGCATACGGGCTCCCAACATCGTTGAGGAAGAGGAAGGCTGAGCGTGGGGACACGCGTTCGCGTAGTCCATACGGGTGAGGGATCGTCCCTCAAGGTGACCCGCCGTTCGATGCTGGAAGTTGAGCGACTTCCCGCCATACGCACTGGATTCCGGTCGTACGGGCGGTCCGCTTGACCTCGCTCGCGCGACGGACCGAGGATCGCGTCGGAAACATGGACGAAGGAGCGGGGAACATGACGGCTGGCCGCAGTGTGACGGTCGACGGGACATTGCGGCGCACCGCCGGGCGCATCCCCGCCCGTGTCGCGATCCACTACGGCGAACGGTCCTGGACCTACGCGGAGCTGGACGACGCCGTCTCCCGCGCCGCCCGCGCCCTGCGTGACACCGGGCTCCGGCCCGGCGACCGGGTCGCCGCCTACGGCCACAACTCGGACGCCTACCTCATCGCCTTCCTGGCCGCCGCCCGCGCCGGCCTGGTCCACGTACCGGTCAACCAGAACCTCACCGGCGACGACCTCTCGTACATCCTCGACCAGTCCGGCAGCACCCTCGTCCTCACCGACCCGGACCTCGCCGGGAACCTCCCCGAGGGCACCCGCACCCTGCCGCTGCGCGACGCGGACGACTCGCTCCTCGCCCGCCTCGCCGGCACCGAGCCGTACGACGGCGAGGAGCCCCGCGCCGAGGACCTCGTCCAGCTGCTGTACACCTCGGGCACCACCGCGCTGCCCAAGGGCGCGATGATGACGCACCGCGCGCTGGTCCACGAGTACCTCAGCGCGATCTCCGCCCTGGACCTCCAGGCGGGCGACCTGCCCGTGCACTCCCTGCCGCTGTACCACTCCGCGCAGATGCATGTCTTCCTGGTGCCGTATCTGGCGGTCGGCGCCACGAACACGATCCTCGACGCACCCGACGGCGACCGGATCCTCGACCTCGTGGAGGAGGGCCGCGCCGACAGCCTCTTCGCCCCGCCCACGGTGTGGATCGCGCTGTCCAACCGCCCCGACTTCGCCACCCGCGACCTCAGCGGGCTGCGCAAGGCCTACTACGGGGCGTCGATCATGCCGGTGCCCGTCCTCGAACGGCTCAGGGAGCGTCTGCCGAAGCTCGCCTTCCACAACTGCTTCGGACAGAGCGAGATCGGCCCGCTGTCGATGGTCCTCGGCCCGCACGAGCACAAGGGCCGGATGGACTCCTGCGGACGCCCCGTCATGTTCGTCGAGGCGAAGGTCGTCGACGAGGACGGCGAGGAGGTGCCCGACGGCACCCCCGGCGAGATCGTCTACCAGTCGAAGCAGCTCTGCGAGGGCTACTGGAACAAGCCGGAGGAGACCGCCGCGGCCTTCCGCGACGGCTGGTTCCACTCCGGGGACCTCGCCGTCCGCGACGCCCACGGGTTCTTCACCGTCGTCGACCGCGTCAAGGACGTCATCAACTCCGGCGGCGTCCTGATCGCCTCCCGCCAGGTCGAGGACGCGCTCTACACCCACGACCGGGTCGCCGAGGTCGCGGTGATCGGCCTGCCCGACGACCACTGGATCGAGGCCGTCACGGCGGTCGTCGTACGCCGGGGAGAGACCACCGAGGACGAACTCATCGCCCACGCCCGCGAGAAGCTCCCCCACTTCAAGGCCCCGAAGAGGATCGTCTTCGTGGACGAACTGCCGCGCAACGCGAGCGGGAAGATCCTCAAGCGGGAGCTGCGGGACCGCTTCGCGAAGGCCTGACCTCCGCCGCGCCGGTGAACTCCGTTGCGGCGGAGGACACCAGCCCCTCAAGATCGACGCCATGCCGACCTTCACCGCACCCGACGGAACCGAACTCGCCTACCACCAGCGCGGCGAGGGCGCCCCGCTGATCGTCCTCCCCGGCGGAGCCATGCGCGCCTCCGCGTACCTGGGCGACCTGGGCGGACTCACCGCCCACCGCCGTCTGGTCCTGCTCGACCTGCGCGGCACCGGCGACTCCGCGGTCCCCGCCGACCCGGCGACGTACCGCTGCGACCGGCAGGTCGACGACGTGGAGGCCCTCCGCGCCCACCTGGGCCTGGACCGCGTGGACCTTCTCGCCCACTCGGCCGGCGGCAACCTGGCCACGCTCTACGCGGCCCGCCGGCCCGAGCGGGTCTCCAGCCTGGCGCTGATCGCCGCCACCCCCTGGGCGGTGGGCCTGCCGGTGACCGTCGAGGACCGCCTCACCGCGGCCCGCCTCCGCGAGGACGAACCGTGGTTCGCCGACGCGTACCCGGCCTTCGAGGCCGCCTGGACCGGGCGGGGCCCCTTCGACGACGCCATGATGCCCTTCTTCTACGGCCGTTGGGACGACACGGCCCACGCCCACATGGCCACCGAGGAAGAGCAGGTGAACGAAGAGGCGTCCACCGTCTACGGCTCGGCGGGCGCCTACGACCCGCCCGCCACCCGGGCCGCACTCGCCGAGCTGTCCGCCCCGGTCCTCGTCTACGCGGGCGAACTCGACACCGGCCCGACGCCCGAGCTCGCCCGCCGCGCCGCCGGCCTCTTCCCGGACGCCCGGTTCACGGTCCAGCCCGGCGGCGGGCACTTCCCGTGGCTCGACGACCCGGAGTGGTTCGTACGCCGTGTCCTCGACTTCCTCACCGGTAGCCGCTGAGACGGCTCACCGGTCCGCGTCCACCGCCACCGACCGCGCCCAGCGGTAGTCCGCCTTGCCGCTGGGGGAGCGCTGGATGGCGTCGGTCAGGACAAGCTGGCGGGGGATCTTGTAGCCGGCGAGGCGGGTACGGCAGTGGGTCTGGATGTCCTCCAGGGACGGCCGGTCCGCGCCCGCGCGCAACTGCACCACGGCGGCGACATGGTTGCCCCAGCGGGCGTCCGGCACCCCGGCGACCAGCACGTCGTACACATCGGGATGGGCCTTGAGCGCCTGCTCGACCTCCTCCGGATACACCTTCTCGCCCCCGGTGTTGATGCACTGCGAGCCCCGGCCGAGGACCGTGACGACCCCCTCCTCGTCGACGGTCGCCATGTCACCGAGGAGCACCCAGCGCTCACCGTCCCGCTCGAAGAAGGTCTCGGCGGTCTTCCTCGGGTCGTTGTAGTAGCCGAGCGGAACATGGCCGCGCTGGGCGACCCGCCCCACCACACCGGCCGGCACGGGCTCGTACGTCGCCGGATCGACGACCCGGGTGCCGGAGTGGACGCGGATGCGGAACCCGTCGCCCGCGCCCGAGTCCTCGGTCGCCGTGCCGTTGAAGCCGGACTCCGACGAACCGAAGTTGTTCAGCAGCGTCGCGTTCGGCACCAGCGCCTGGAACTGCTGCCGGACCGTCTCCGACATGATCGCGCCGGAGGACGACACACTGAACAGCGACGAGCAGTCCGTGCCCCGCATCGGGCCGCTGAGCGCGTCGATCAGCGGGCGCAGCATCGCGTCGCCGACCAGCGACACACTGGTGACCTTCTCCTTCTCGATCGTCCGCAGGGCCTCCTCGGGCACGAACTTGCGGTGGATCACCACCCGTTGGCCGAAGTTGAACCCGATGAACGCGGTGAGCGTGGACGTGCCGTGCATCAGCGGGGCGGTGGGGAAGAACGTGATCCCGTCACCCCCGGCCGCGACCCGCTCGGCCAGCTCCTCCGGCGCCTTCACCGGCTCCCCGGTCGGGGCGCCTCCGCCCAACCCCGAGAAGAACAGGTCCTCCTGACGCCACATCACACCCTTGGGCATGCCCGTCGTACCGCCGGTGTAGATGATGAACTGGTCGTCGCCCGAGCGGGCCGGGAAACCCCGCCCGGCGGACGCGGACGCCTCCGCCTCGGCGAAGTCCACGGCGTCGAGCGCGGGCGCGTCCGGCGCGGGGGTCCCCACCCGCACCAGATGCCTCAGCTTCTCCGTCCGGGGCAGCGCGGCCGACACCCGCGCCGTGAACTCCGTGTCGAAGACCAGGCCCGCCAGATCGGCGTCCCGGTAGAGGTAGACCAACTCCTCTTCCACATAACGGTAGTTCACGTTGACGGGCACGATCCGGGCCTTGAGGCAGCCGAGCACGGTCTGCAGATACTCGACGCCGTTGTAGAGGTGCAGACCGACGTGCTCACCGGGCTCGATCCCGCTGTCCAGCAGATGGTGACCGATCCGGTTCGCCGCCGCGTCCAGCTCCGCGTAGCTGAGCCGGCGTTCCGCGCCGGTACCGGGAATGTCGAGACAGACGAGCGCCGCCCGGCCGGGCACCACATCGACGACCGACTCGAACAGGTCGGCAAGGTTGTACTCCACCGCGCTCCTCCTGACCTCGCTGCCCCTCGGTTGCCGGTCATCAGAGCAAAGGGCGGCACAACTGTGAAGGGTCCACGCACAGAAATCTGACTGTCTGTCAGAAAACCCTTGAAGTGCCGACTCGCCTCCTGCAACCTGTTCTCGTTTCCTGTGGACGGAGGATTCCGGATGGGCGGCACCGAACACCTCGCCGTGCGGCGTGAAGGCGCCACACTGGTGCTCACGCTCAACAGGCCCGAGGCCAAGAACGCGCTCTCGCTGCCGATGCTCGTCGGTCTGTACGACGGCTGGGTCGAGGCCGACGCGGACGACACGGTCCGCTCGATCGTCCTCACCGGGGCCGGCGGTGCCTTCTGCGCCGGGATGGACCTCAAGGCCCTCGCGGGCAAGGGGATGGAGGGGCAGCAGTACCGGGACCGGCTCAAGGCCGACCCCGATCTGCACTGGAAGGCGATGCTGCGCCACCACCGGCCGCGCAAACCGGTGATCGCGGCGGTCGAGGGCCACTGCGTCGCGGGCGGCACGGAGATCCTCCAGGGCACGGACATCCGCGTCGCGGGGGAGTCGGCGACTTTCGGTCTGTTCGAGGTCAGACGCGGGCTCTTCCCGATCGGCGGCTCCACGGTCCGCCTCCAGCGGCAGATCCCGCGCACCCACGCGCTGGAGATGCTGCTCACCGGGCGGCCGTACGGTGCGCGCGAGGCCGCCGGGATCGGCCTGATCGGGCATGTCGTGCCCGACGGGACCGCCCTGGCCAAGGCGTTGGAGATCGCCGAACAGATCAACGCGTGTGGGCCGTTGGCCGTGGAGGCGGTGAAGGCGTCGGTGTACGAGACGGCCGAGATGACCGAAGCGGAGGGGCTGGCCGCCGAGCTCAAGCGGGGGTGGCCGGTCTTCGACACGGCCGATGCGAAGGAAGGGGCCAGGGCGTTTGCCGAGAAACGGACCCCTGTTTACAAGCGGGCGTAGGCGTACTGCTCGGGGAGGTCGTGTTTCGGCTGCGGGTTCGTTGTGGCTGGTCGCGCAGTTCCCCGCGCCCCTTTGGGGCGCGCCTGTCGCCCCCCTTTCTGAAGGAGGCAAGCTTCGATGTCCGTCATCCTCAAGGCACCCCTCACCGTCGAGTTTCCGTTCACCCGGTCCCTCGGGCCCGTTCAGAGTGCCTTTCTCACCGGGCTTCGGGAGCGGGTCGTCCTCGGGGTGCGTACCGGTGACGGGCGGGTGCTCGTGCCGCCCGTCGAGTACGACCCCGTGACCGCCGAGGAGATTCGTGATCTCGTCGAGGTCGCGCCCACCGGGACCGTCACCACCTGGGCCTGGAACCACGAGCCGCGTCGCGGGCAGCCCCTCGCCACCCCCTTCGCCTGGGTGCTGGTGAAGCTCGACGGGGCCGACACCGCCCTGCTCCACGCCCTCGACGCGCCCGGCCCCGACGCCGTACGCACCGGAATGCGGGTCCGGGTCCGCTGGGCCGAGGAGCGCTCCGGTGCCATCACGGACGTCGCCTGCTTCGAGCCGTACGACGGTGATCCGGTGGAACCGACGGGCCACGGCGGCGAGTTCGACGAGCGCGTCACCGGGATCGTCGCCCCCGCCCGCCTCGACTACACCTACGCGCCGGGCCGGGCCCAGACCGGCTACATCAACGCCCTCGCCGAGCGCCGCAACGTCGGCGAGCGCTGCCCGTCGTGCCGCAAGGTGTACGTCCCGCCGAGGGGGGCCTGTCCGACCTGCGGGGTGGCCACGGCCGAGCAGGTGGAGGTGGGGCCGGGCGGCACGGTGACCACGTTCTGCATCGTCAACATCAAGGCGAAGAACCTGGACATCGAAGTCCCGTACGTCTACGGGCACATCGCCCTCGACGGCGCCGACCTCGCCCTGCACGGCCGGATCGCGGGTATCCCCTACGACCAGGTGCGGATCGGTCTGCGCGTCGAACCCGTGTGGACGGAAGGCGCCCGCTATCCCGATCACTACCGGCCCACGGGCGAGCCGGACGCCGAGTACGACACGTTCAAGGAGCTGCTGTGAACCGGGAGATCGCCGTCGTCGCCTTCGCCCAGACCGACCACCGGCGCACCAGCGAGGACGTCTCCGAGGTGGAGATGCTCATGCCGGTGCTCCACCAGGTCCTGGAACAGACGGGGCTGAAGACCGCCGACATCGGCTTCACCTGCTCCGGGTCCAGCGACTACCTCGCCGGCCGCGCCTTCTCCTTCACCCTCGCCCTCGACGGCGTGGGCGCCTGGCCGCCGATCTCCGAGTCGCACGTCGAGATGGACGGGGCCTGGGCGCTGTACGAGGCGTGGGTGAAGCTGCGGACGGGGGACGCGGACACCGCGCTCGTCTACTCGTACGGCAAGTCCTCGCCCGGGTCGGTACGGGACGTCCTCACCCGGCAGCTGGACCCGTACTACGTCGCCCCGCTGTGGCCCGACTCCGTCGCCCTCGCCGCCCTCCAGGCCCAGGCGCTCATCGACGCCGGCGCCACCGACGAGCCCGCGCTGGCGGCGGTCGGGGCGCGCAGCCGGGCGGACGCCGACGCCAACTCCCATGCCCAGCTGAGGGGTTCGGTGTCGCAAGGGGAGTACCTCGTACGGCCGCTGCGCACCGGGGACTGTCCGCCCATCGGCGACGGGGCCGCCGCGGTGGTCCTCGCGGCGGGGGAGCGGGCCCGTGAGCTGTGTGAACGGCCCGCCTGGATCCGGGGCATCGACCACCGCATCGAGGCGCATGGCATCGGCGTCCGGGATCTGACCGACTCGCCGTCCACCCGCCTCGCCGCCCAGCGGGCCGGCGCGTACGAACGGCCCGTGGACACCGCCGAGTTGCACGCGCCGTTCAGCTCCCAGGAGGTGATCCTGCGCGAGGTGCTGGGGCTCGACGACAGCGTGCGGGTCAATCCGTCGGGCGGGGCCCTGGCCGCCAACCCGATCATGGCCGCCGGGCTCATCCGGATCGGCGAGGCCGCCGCCCGCATCCATCGGGGCGAGTCCGACCGGGCGTTGGCGCACGCCACCTCCGGCCCCTGTCTGCAACAGAACCTGGTCGCCGTACTGGAAGGGGATCCGCGATGAGCAAGGAGCCCGTGGCCGTCGTAGGCGTCGGCCAGACCAAGCATGTGGCGGCGCGCCGGGACGTGTCGATCGCCGGGCTCGTCCGCGAGGCCGCCCGACGGGCCCTGGACGACGCCGAGTTGACGTGGGCCGACGTGGAGGCCGTCGTCATCGGGAAGGCGCCCGACTTCTTCGAGGGCGTCATGATGCCCGAGCTGTATCTCGCGGACGCGCTCGGCGCGGTGGGCAAACCCATGATGCGGGTGCACACGGCGGGCTCGGTCGGCGGCTCGACCGCGCTGGTCGCCGCGAGCCTCGTCGCCGCCCGCGTCCACGGCACGGTGCTCACCCTCGCCTTCGAGAAACAGTCCGAATCCAACGCCATGTGGGGCCTTTCCCTGCCGATCCCGTTCCAGCAGCCCCTGCTCGCCGGCGCCGGCGGCTTCTTCGCCCCGCACGTCCGGGCGTACATGCGGCGCAGCGGCGCCCCCGACACCGTCGGCTCCCTGGTGGCGTACAAGAACCGCCGCAACGCGCTGAAGAACCCGTACGCCCATCTCCACGAGCACGACATCACGCTGGAGAAGGTCCAGGCCTCGCCCATGCTGTGGGACCCGATCCGCTACTCGGAGACCTGTCCCTCGTCGGACGGCGCGGTGGCCATGGTCCTCACCGACCGGGCCGGCGCGGCCCGTGCGCCCCGGCCCGCCGCGTGGATGCACGGCGGTGCCATGCGCAGCGAGCCGACGCTGTTCGCGGGCAAGGACAGCGTGTCGCCGCGCGCGGGGCGGGACTGCGCGGCCGATGTCTACCGGCAGGCGGGGATCGCCGATCCGCGCCGGGAGATCGACGCGGTGGAGATGTACGTGCCGTTCTCCTGGTACGAGCCGATGTGGCTGGAGAACCTGGGCTTCGCCGCCGAGGGGGAGGGCTGGAAGCTCACCGAGTCCGGTGTCACCGAGCTGGACGGCGATCTTCCGGTCGACATGTCCGGCGGGGTGCTCTCCACCAATCCCATCGGCGCCTCCGGCATGATCCGCTTCGCCGAGGCCGCGCTCCAGGTACGGGGCCTCGCGGGAGAACACCAGGTGGAGGGCGCCCGGCGGGTGCTCGGGCACGCCTACGGCGGCGGATCGCAGTTCTTCTCGATGTGGCTGGTGGGCGCGGAACCGCCCACCACCTGAACCTCCCCCTCACATGGCCTGTCGGCGGTGGGGGTCGATCGCTAGTCTGGCGGGCGGACGACGAACCGGGAGGAGCACGGACGTGGCCGAGACCACCATGGAGCAGCGATCCCTCGACGGCTGGCACAAGCCGGCGGAACTGGACCTGAGCAACGCGGACTGGCGGTCGAGCAGCCAGGGGCGGGGAGATGTCCAGATCGCCTTTGTCGAGGGCTTCATCGCCATGCGCAACAGCGGCAGCCCCGAGAGCCCCTCGCTGATCTTCACCCCCGCCGAATGGGGCGCCTTCGTGTCGGGCGCCCGCGAGGGCGAGTTCGACCTGACCTGAGCGGCCGTACGCGCGGTGTCGGTGGGCGACGCGCCTGACGGCGCCCACCGACAGAGAGGACGATGCCGCTGGTGCGGAGCGAGCGGGGTGTCAGCGGAGGGTGACCTCGCGCGGACCGTTGTACGGCGCCAGCGACAGGACGGTCCGCGGTGTCCGCAGCCCCTCATGACCCGCGAACAGCTCACGCGCCGCGGTGAAGCACACCTCGTCGCCCACCACCGGCGCGACCTCGTCGTACAGGGCGCGCACCGGGTCCACCAGCTCCTGGCCGGCCTCGGTCTCCGTGCCCCAGACGTCCCACAGCAGCGTCTCGACCTTGTTGAGGTCCGCGAGGTCGAGACGGACGTTCCCGGCCACGAACCAGTCCCCGTTCAGCGGCCCTTCCTCCGGTGGATGCAGACCGAACGTACGGGGGTCCGCCCCGCCCTCCCGGATGGCCCGCCATGCCTTGCCCGCGACGAGGAAACTGTCGCGGGGCACGTCCATCGGGTCGAAGTCGATCTTCCAGGTGTCGACCATCAGCGGGTCCATGAGCTGCGCGTCGGCGAACAGCCAGCCCCGGGCCGGGTCCCAGTACTCGGTGACCACATGGTCGCAGTGGAATCCGTCAGCACCGAAATAGGTGGCGAACCCCGACCGCAGCCGGGCGGGCACGCCCATGTGGCGCAGCAGCGAACAGAGCAGCAGCGCGAAATCGCGGCACACCCCGACGAACCGGTCCCCGGGCTCGCGGCGCCGTGACAGCGGCGCGTCGTTCCGCTCGACGACGATCCGCAGGATGTCGTCGAGGTAGCGCGTCTCGGCGTCGTCGTGCAGCCGCTCGGCCGGGACGGCGTAGCCGAACGTCTCCCCTTCGCCCCGATGGATCATCAGATCCCTTGTCACCCGCGCGAGTTGAGCGGGATCGGGAGGAAGACCGGCGTAGAGCGGGGCGAGTGCGCCGGGGTCGGTGAACGCGCTCTGCGTGGCGTAGAAGGCGGCGGCGTCCGGTGCGAGGTGTACGGGTGGCATGACTGAACCCCCAGTATGAATCGGCCACACGTTCGATTTGTGGGCCGCTTCGCCTCACCGTGCCAAAATTGGCCGTCGATTGTCCACAGTCAGCGACCCCCGTCCCCGACGCTCCCTCGGCCCCACCGCCGGACGGCACGCCGTACCATTGCGGCATGTCCTTCCTCCGTCGCCGCAGCGCCACCCCTGCCGGGCCCGATTTCGACGTACTGGCCATGGATCCGGGCGACTGGCCGGGCAATCTCGGTGCCGGCCTGCTGCCCGCCCCCGACGGCAGCTGCCAGGGCGTCTTCCTGCGCTACGACCTCTACGGCGGGCGCGGCCCCGCGATGATCATCGGCAACCTCCCGGAGGGCTCCCCGGCGCGCGAGGTCTCCGACGGCGAGGTCCCCTTCGAGGTGGCCCAGCTGCTCATCGCGCTGGAGAACGAGGAGGACATCACCGTCGTCGGTGTCGAGGACATGCCGGTGATGCAGGGTGACAACCTCCTGATCGTCCGCCGCCTGAAGCTCTCCGAGTCCCGGATCGCCTGCGTGCAGTTCGACCGCAGCGACAACGTCCTGGTGACCATCGCCGCCTGGGACCGCCCCATCACCGACGATCTCTACGCGCTCCTCAAGCCGCTCCCGGCGGAGCTGTTCCAGCAGGGCTGAGAGCGAGGACGACGAAGGGGCCGGGTGCGGACCCGGCCCCTTCCCCTGTCCTGCCGCGGCCCTCACGCGGCCGGCAGCACCCGCACATCCGCCGCCCGCACGAACGCCACCCGATGGCCGAACTGGATCTCGTAGTAGAGATCCTCACCGACCACGAGCCGATGTCCGCTCGTGTCGAAGGAGACGGCGTAGTAGTACTCGCCGGGCACCCGGCCGCCGGTGACGTACTTCTGGTCCTTGAGCAGCTTGTACGGCCACGGGGACACAGCCTGGGCGGGCACACCCGCCGGGTACGCCGAGGCCTCCGGGTAGGCGCGGCCGTACACCGGGATCTCCGCCAGGCCCTCCCGGGGCGTCACGACCATGCCGGCCGCGCCGACCGCCGTCGGCTTCTCCTTCGGGTTCTGGAACCAGGCCTTCTGCCCCAGGAACCAGATCGCCGTCCAGTCGCCCTGCCGCTCCGCGACCGCGTACTGCTGCCCGGTGGAGACCCGGGAACCGAGGTCGTTCACCCCGATCGTCGAGACACTGCCGTCCGGCCGCAGCCCGATGTCCTTGATCAGGGGCGAGGTCGTGTCGGGCCGGCTGTACAGGCGTACGGCGCTGGAGCCGTGCACCGCGCAGGGCCGGCCACTGGACACACACCCGGTGAACGCGGGCCGGTTGTCGGCGTAGTCCGGGAGGATGGTGACCAGGGAGCTGTTCTCGCCGGACGTCGCGCCGAGCGGCTTGCCCAGCAGCTCGAAGTAGTGCCGCCAGTCCCAGTACGGGCCCGGGTCGGTGTGCATCCCCGGGATCGTCGCTGTGGTCGGGCCGGGCACGGTGTCATGGCCCAGGATGTGCTGCCGGTCCAGCGGGACGCCGTACCTGTCGGAGAGGTACTTCACCAGCCGCGCCGACGTCCGGTACATCGCCTCCGTGTACCAGGCGTCCGGCGAGGCGAGGAACCCCTCGTGCTCCAGACCGATCGACTCCGAGTTGATGTACCAGTTGCCGGCGTGCCAGGCCACGTCCTTGTTCTTGATGTGCTGGGCGATGTGCCCGTCCGTGGAGCGCAGCGAATAGTGCCACGACACATAGGTCGGGTCCTGGACCAGCTCCAGAGTGGTGTCCCAGTAGCCCTCGGTGTCGTGGACGACGATGTACCGGACGCGCGGCGAGTTCGGCCGGTCGGCCAGGTCGTGGTT
Organism: Streptomyces sp. NPDC001868; assembly: GCF_040297125.1. Lineage (NCBI taxonomy): Bacteria > Bacillati > Actinomycetota > Actinomycetes > Kitasatosporales > Streptomycetaceae > Streptomyces > Streptomyces sp. NPDC001868. Next base: position 128,280 of record NZ_JBEOYO010000008.1, read on the forward strand.
GCCGTAGTCGTTGTCGCCGAACTCCTTGTACGGCGCCGGGATCCACTCGCAGGACACCGTCGTCGGGCACTCCGCGCCGTCCGCGGCCGTCGCGCGCAGCCCCGCCCGGGACAGCTGCCCGGTAGCGGGCCTCAGGCCCGGTTCGGCGGCGAGCGTCACCCGCTGGCCGGCGTCCGTGACGCGGGCGGCGCCGTCGCGGATCACCTCGAACACCTCGTTCGCGTACGCCGCGGCCGTGGCCCGGTCGTCGGCGCCCGAGAAACGGGCCACCGCCCCGTACCAGTCCGCCGGATCGGCGCTCGGCTTCGCGCCGAGCTCCCGCTGCGCGGCGGCGAGCAGCGCGGCGCCGCCCGCGACATTGGCCTCCGCGTCCGTACGGAGGGCCTCCTCGGGCAGCCCCGTCAGCTCGGCCGCCTTCGTCAACGTCCGCAGCCGGGGAGGCAGTTCGCCCGGATCGGGCAGGTCGGCCTCGGCCACCAGGGGTGGTCGGGAGTCGTCGCCGCGCGCGTCCTCCGTGCCCTCGCTGTGGTGCGGGGCCTCGGCCAGAGCCGTACGCGCGTCGGTGAGGTGCAGCGGGCCGTACCCGCCGGTCACGCTCGGCGCGCCGCCGTGCGCGTCCCAGCGGGACTGGAGATAGGAGACGCCGAGCAGAACACTGCGCGGTACGCCGTACTCGGCGGCCGCGGCGGCGAAGGCGCCCTGCAGCCGGGCCGAGGCCGACGACGAGACCGACGGGGCGGCGGGTGGGGCCGCGCCCAGCAGGGGCAGCAGCAACACCGCCGGTGCCGCGGCGACGGCCGTTCCGCGGATACGTCTGGGGAGCGGGGTGGGCCTGCGGTCGGTGGGGGATCCTCGCAAGGCGGCCTCCTGGAACGGTGGGGCATCGGTGGGGGTACGGAGCCGACCGCGGACCGGTGCCGGCGGTCGGCCGACGATCCGTCAATCATGCCCGCAGGAGGCCGCTTCCGCGGTGATTGATGACCTGTCCCGGACACGACGAAGTCCGCGGGGCGCCCCTTGCGCAGGGCGCACCGCGGACCTCTTCTTCCCCTCAGCGAGTGCCGACCGCCGCCCGTACGGCCTTGCGGGCCAACTGGCAGTCGTCGTGCAGCCGCCTGAGCAGCAGCCGCTGTTCCTCGCCGGACGGCACGGCAGCCGGGTGGGCCGGGCCCGGTGCCGCCGGGGTCGTGTCGTGCATCGAACGCTGCACGGCGGTCTCGTAGGTACGGATCTCCCGGGTCAGCACGAGCATCAGGTTCACCAGGAACGCGTCCCGTGAGGCCGGGCCCGCCGACTGCGCCAGCTGACTGATCTGCCGCCGTGCCACCGGTGCGTCCCCGAGCACCGCCCACAGCGTCGCCAGGTCGTACCCCGGCAGGTACCAGCCCGCGTGCTCCCAGTCCACCAGCACTGGACCGGCCGGTGACAGGAGGATGTTCGACAGGAGGGCGTCGCCGTGACAGAACTGGCCCATGCCCTGACGGCCCGAGGCGTGCGCGATGCCGTGCAGGAGCTTCTGCAGATCGCCCATGTCCCGGTCGGTGAGCAGACCCAGCTCATGGAACCGGGAGATCCGCTCCGCGTAGTCCAGCGGGGCGTCGAACGTCCCCGCCGGTGGCCGCCACGCGTTCAGCCGGCAGATCGCGCCGAGCGCCGCCCGGATGTCGGCGCGCGGCGGCGCCTCCACCGGATGCCGCTGCAGGGCGGCCACCCGGCCCGGCATCCGCTCGATGACCAGGGTGCAGTTGTCCGGGTCCGCCGCGATCAGCCTCGGCGCCCGCACGGGTGGGCGGTGCCGGACGAACGAGCGGTATGCGGCTATTTCGTGCCGGAGCCGCTCCTCCCAGATGGACGAATGGTCCAGTAAACACTTGGCGACGGCCGTGCTGCGCCCTGTCGTACCGACGAGCAGCACCGAGCGGCCGCTGCGGCGCAGCACCTGCACCGGAGTGAACTCCGGACAGATGCGATGCACCGCGGCGATCGCCGTGCGCAGCTGCGCGCCCTGGGGGCCGGACAAGTCGAGTCTCCCGCTGAGCGGTTGGGTGCCGAGCCCCGGCGCGCGCCGCGTCCGGCCGCCGGCGAGCATCGGGGCCGCCGTACGGGTGGGGTCGAGGTAGGGGCCGCCGCTGCCCGGCTGGCGGGGGTGCAGGGACCGGGGAGGAGCGGACACGGAGGACGATGCTGCGTACATGGGGGAAGACAGATCCCTTCGTGTGCCGGCGAGGTCACGCGCTGCCCGCCCCGGCCGTCCGGGGACACCCTGGGGAGTGCCCGTCGGGGCGACCGGGTCGGGGTGGCGCTTTCCTACCTGACACCGGATGGGGCGTGGCACACCATGTAGCGCACCCTGGCGAAGCCTGGCGAATAGTCCCCGTGCAACTGACAGCGGGCTACATTCAACTCAGCCGAGAACCTGGGGGCTTGACGTGAGCGGACAACCCAACACCCGACTCGCAGACCTGTTCGGCCTGGCCGGCTGGTCGAAGGGCGAGCTCGCGAGGCTGGTCAACCGGCAGGCGGCGGCCATGGGCCACCCGCAGCTGGCGACCGACACCTCACGGGTGCGGCGGTGGATCGACATGGGAGAGATCCCGCGCGATCCCGTGCCGCGGGTACTGGCGGCTCTGTTCACCGAGCGTCTCGGCCGTGTCGTGACCATCGAGGACCTCGGTCTGGTCCGGCACGGGCGTACGGGGAAGCGGCCGCGCGGCGGGAGTGTGGAACATCCCGACGGCATGCCGTGGGCGCCCGAACGGACTGCTGCGGTCCTCACCGAATTCACGGGAATGGACCTCATGCTCAACCGACGCGGCTTGGTGGGTGCGGGCGTCGCGCTCACCGCGGGATCCGCACTCAGCAGCGCCATGCACGACTGGCTCCACACCGATCCGGCCCTCGCGGCCGACGCCCCCGACCTCGACCATCCCCTGCACGCCGACCCCGCCGGGTTCGACCGGTACGAGGCCGCCCCCATCGGGTCGCAGGAGATCGAGGAACTGGAGCGCTCGGTCGAGGTGTTCCGGGCCTGGGACGCGGCCCGCGGCGGCGGGCTGCAACGCAAGGCTGTCGTGGGACAGCTGAACGAGGTGGGAGGCATGCTCTCCTACCGCCACCCCGAGCATCTCCAGCGGCGCCTGTGGGGCGTCGCCGCCAACCTCGCCGTCCTCGCGGGCTGGATGTCGCACGACATCGGCCTCGAACCCACCGCCCAGAAGTACTTCATCATCGCCGCCCACGCCGCCAGGGAGGGCGGCGACCGGCCCCGCGCCGGCGAGGCCCTCTCCCGGGCGGCCCGACAACTGGTGCACCTCGGCAAGCCCGACGAGGCGCTCGACCTGATGAAGCTCGCCCAGTCCGGCTCCGGCGAGCAGGTGCTGCCGCGCACGAAGGCCATGCTCCACACCGTCGAGGCCTGGGCACAGGCCTCCATGGGCAAGGGCCAGGCGATGCGCCGCACCCTGGGCCAGGCCGAGGACCTGTTCGTCTCCGACCGGGCGGACGTGCCGCCGCCCAGCTGGATGCAGATGTTCAAGGAGGAGGACCTCTACGGCATGCAGGCCCTGGCCTACCGCACCCTCGCGGAGCACGACCCGGCCGCGGCCAAACAGGCCCAGCACTACGCGGACAAGGCCCTGGAACTACGGGTCGACGGCCGCCAGAGGTCGAAGATCTTCGACTTCCTGTCCATGGCCTCGGCCTGCTTCATCGCCGACGACCCCGAACAGGCGGACCGGTACGCCCGCCTCGCCCTGATGTCGATGGGCTCCAACTCCTCCCACCGCACCTGGGACCGGCTGCGTGAGATGTACCGGCTCACCGGTCAGTACTCCAGCTATCCGAAGATCCAGGAACTGCGGGAGGAGCTCAAACTCGCCCTGCCCAAACCCCAGTCGAAGAACCGGGGCGACATCGCGTCGGCGTGACCGTGGGGCCCGGCCCCCGGGCCGCCGGGAACCGAACCCGGCGGACCCTCAGGAGCTGACCCGGGCGACGAGCACACAGGCGTCGTCCGCCCGCTCGGTCCCGCCGAACTCTTCCACCACTGTCCGTACACATTCCTGGGCCGTACGCGCCTCGCCGAACCGTGGGGCCAGGTCCAACAGCCGCTGGGCGGCTGTCTCTCCGCCCTGCCGGGGGACCAGTCCGTCGGTGTGCAGGAGCAGCAGATCGCCCTGTTCGAGCGTCACTTCGGCCTGCCCGTAGACGGCACCCGAGGTCGCGCCGAGCAGGACGCCGTCCGGTGGTGTCAGTACGCGCCCCGTCCCGTCGCGGAACAGCAGCGGGGCGGGGTGCCCGGCCTGCGCCCATACGAGGGTGCGGGTCGCCGGCCGGTAGCGGCAGCAGACGGCGCTGCCGAGGGCCGGTTGCACGGTGGCGTCCAGTAACTGGTTGAGGCAGGCCATCAGCCGGCCCGGCTCGGTGCCCGCCGTCGCCATACCGCGCAGCGCGCCGATCAGCATCGCCATGCCCGAGGTGACGGTGACGCCGTGCCCGGTCAGGTCGCCGACACTCAACAGGCTCTCGCCGCCCGGTAGTTCAAGGGCGTCGTACCAGTCGCCGCCGATCAGCGAGCTCGTCGAGCAGGGTAGGTAGTGGGCCGCCAGATCGAGCCGCTCGGGGCCCTGGCGCGGGAGCCGCAGGGAGCCGCGCCACGGCGGCAGCACGGCTTCCTGCAGCTCGACCGCGAGCCGGTGCTCGGTCTGCGCCGCATGCCGCTGGCGGTGCAGCGAGTCACGGGTCTCGCTCTCCGCCCGCTGGCTGCGCCGCAGTTCGCTGACGTCCCGGAGGACGGCCCACATCGAGGCCGTACCGCCGTCGTCGTCGAGCACGGGCTCGCCCATCATGTGCACGGTGCGCACCCCGCCGTCGGGGAGCACGATCCGGAACTCGCCGTCGATGCGCTGGGCGTCGATCAGACAGTCCGTGACCATCGCCGTCAGCTTCGGCCGGTCCTCGTCGAGCACCAGCGACGGCAGTTCGTCGAGGGTGAGCGGCGGGGCGGCGGGGTCGCGGCCGAGGATCTGGTACAGCTCCCCGGACCAGCTGGCCTCGTCCGTCAGCAGGTTCCACTCGGCGCTGCCCACCCGGCTGAGCAGGGAGGCGCGCCGGGGTGCCGGAGGCGGGGCGACCGGGAGGCCGGCCGCGGCGGCGGGGGCCGGCGGCTGGGCCGGGCCGTCCCGCAGCTGGGCCAAGTGCTCGTCGAGATCGCTCAGTTGATGCAGGGCCAGGTCGTAGAGCGCGCGCTGCCAGCGGACCTCGGGGTCCGCCTCGTCGGCGGGCGCGTCCCGTCGGACGGCGTCGACGTCGCCCCGCAGCCGTCGCGTCTGCGAGATGAGCGCGTCGACCGTGCCGCGTCGGGGCGGCTGGGCGGCGGGACGATCCGCAGAGAGATGGGACGGCATCACGTACTCCGATGGGGGACGGTACGACCAACGCTGACGTAAGGGCCGATTACGACTGTTGCACAGCCCGCGACGCGCTGTAAGGGATTTGGCAAGACACGATACGGTGGTGCATCCGGCATATGCCACCGTCCTTGCAGTCGGGGTTCTCCACTGCAAGTCGATACGCGCCCCGAGGGTCCAAGTCGTAGGGATCGTACGTGACTTGACGGACCACCGACCGCATTCACACGTCTTTCATTCCCTTGTTCGAGGGGCATATGTGCGAGCCCTCTCGATTACATAGAGCGGCATATGTAAATCCCACTGGGTGACATGGGTCACAGGGGTGAATCCAAGGCGCCGCGTCGTGCGAAAGCCCTCGGAAGAGCTTCACCGAAACGGAGACCGTTCATGACCGTCACGCTGGAACAGCCCGCCCGCGCGCTCCTCGTCACCGCCGAGGACCGGGAGGTCCCCGTGCCCGCGAGCCTGCGCTATTCCTCCGACGATCCGCTGGCCGTGCACCTCGACTTCCCGGCCGACATCTCGCTCAACGGTGACATGGTCACCTGGACCTTCTCCCGCGGACTGCTGGAGGACGGCGTGCGGGCCCCGGCCGGCGCCGGCGACGTGCACATCTGGCCCTGCGGGCGCTTCCGCACGGTGGTGGAGCTGCACTCCCCGTACGGCATGGCCCTGCTCCGGTTCGAGAAGCCGGCCCTCCAGCGCTTCCTGCTGCGCAGCTACGCCGTCGTCGCCGCCGGAAGAGAGGAGGTGGGCCCCGCCCTCGACCGGGGCCTGACGTCCCTCCTCGGGAATGTCTGATCAGTACCGCAGGACGCCCGCGATGCCCCGGGCCTCGCCGAGCATGCCGTCGGGGACGAAGCGGACCTCGGCGCCGGTGTCCAGGCACCGCTCGACGATCTCGTCCACGATGTCCTCGCGGACGTCCAGGTCACCGCTCTCGGCCGGGACGAGATGTCCGGTGCCGGCGCCCTCGCCGTCGGAGCGCACGGTCGTCCGGTAGTTCTCCTCGACGGCCAGCAACTGGATGCGGCCCTGCCGCGCGTTCTGCCAGACCTCGTCGACGCTGGCCGCGAACGCCTTCTGGCCGCGGGCCGTTTCGAGCCGTCGGGCCACGGTGTCGACGTTCCTGCGGTCCTCGGCGGCGACCAGGGGCCGGACCGCCTGCCACACCGCGTCCGGGGTGCCGTGCGCGAGACCGCCGTGCGGGATGTGCGTGGCGTCCTTGGTGACCGTGCCGATCTCGTCGAGCAGCGACAGCGCCGCCGTCTCCCCGGTGACGTACAGGGGCCGGTGCTGTGCGCGCAGCACCCGGGCCAGCGCGGTGTCGGCGTCGCGCAGGAAGTGCCGGGTGTCCTCGTCGCGGAAGGCGGACGGCAGGTCGCCGATCCGCTCCTGCCGCTCGGCGTCGAAGTTGTCGCGGTCCCGGGTCAGCGGGAAACCGCCGGTGTGCGCCTCCGTGACGCGGTCGCCGCCGCCGTTCCACAGGGTGACCCGGTCGGAGGAGACGGAGAGCACCCAGAACGGCCGCTCGGCGGCCTGCGCGGCCACCAGGTTCCGGGTGAGGAAGGTGTCCGAGAGCACCACACGCTCCGGCACCGGACGGGCGAGCGACCAGACCTGGTGCTCACCGGGCGCCGCGAAGATCACCAGACCGTCCTCGGCGTGCGTCAGGTCCACCTCGGCCAGCGCCTGGTCCAGCTGGGCGACGACGTCGTGGCGCCGCTCCCGGGTGACGGCGGGATCGTGCTCCAGCCGCTTCTTCGCCTCGGCCACCACATTGCGCAGCCGGACCGGATCCTGGGCGTTCTCGGGTTCCCGGCGGTGGGTCGGCGTCAGGACCGACACGGCCGGATAGGGCCGCGGACGGCGCAGTTCGGTGAGGGTCGCGGGACTGAGGGCATGCTCCATGACTTCACGATAGGGCTGATTGGCGTGTCGGGCATTTGGGGTAATCCGGCCCCCGGTACGGGCGGCTCCGGCGACCGGAGGAGGGCAGCGGACGAGCCCGCCCGCGCGCACCGGTGAGGGTGCCCGCCGACGGGCTCGCGCTGTGCCGTGCGGCTGCCGCGCGGGTCAGCCTACTTCCTTCTTCAGCGCCTTGTCGGCGGCGGCCTTGGACGGCTTCCACCAGGTCGTGACCGGCTCCCAGACCTTGACCTTCTTGGTCGCGCCCAGCTGCTTCACGGTGAACGTACGGCCGTTGAGGTTGGGGTTGGCCGACACGGTGATCGTGCCGACGCGACGCGCCTCGGGGTCCTTGAGATCGGCGATCGTGCGGACCGCCGCGTACACGGTCTTCCCCGCGCCGACCTTGTACGGTCCGCTCTCGCCGGAGGGCACCGGCAGGGCGGCCCCGTCGAGGTCGCCGAAGGTGACGACGGGAAGGCGGTCGATCGTGCAGGCGCGGGCGCCGGTGTTCTTGACGCTGATGTGCACGATCCGCGTGTCCTTCGCCTGCTTGGCCCCCAGCTTGAGGACCTTCGCCTTGCAGACCGGGGTCTTCGCGGCGGGCTGGGCGGCCAGACCCTGCGGGGCGGCGGTCAGGAGCAGCGCGGCGCCGGCGGCCGCCGCGGTCGAGACGGTGAGGAAGGTACGGCTACGCATCGGTGGAATCCCCCAGTTTCGGTCACGTACGGGTACGGCACGCACAAAGGTGACGTCTGCCCAGTGAGACGAGCGGGATGCGCACGTGGTTGTACCGGACCGGAGCGTGTTACACGCCCGGTGCTCAATCGTCGTCCCCGCAGGAACTTCCGTCGTCGGGCAGCGTCCCGAACAGCAGGAAGTCGTCCACCTTCTCGTGCACGCACTTCGACGACCCGTACCCGGTGTGTCCCGTGCCCTTGTTGTCGAGGACGACCGCCGAGGAGCCGAGCCGCTTCGCCGTCTCCACGGTCCAGCGGTACGGGGTGGCCGGGTCGCCCCGGGTGCCCACCAGCAGCATCTCCGGGGTGTCGACGTCCCGGACCTTCTCGCGGATGAAGTCGGTGCCCGCGGGGCGGCCGTAGCACATCAGCACCTGGGTGAGCCGGTACGGGCCGAAGACCGGGGAGGCGTCCTCGTAGGCGGCGCGCAGGTCCGCCAGGTTGTCGGTGATCTTCTTGGCGGTGGGCCGGTCGGGGTCGTCGGCGCAGTTGATCGCCATGAGCGCGGCCGGAAGGTTGTCCAGCGGGATCTCCTCGACGTCGACGAGCCCGGTGTGCGGGGTCGGCGTACCGGACGCGCTGGGCTCGGCGGGCTCGTGCGGACGGGCCGGCGCCGAGGGGGCGTACGGGAAGGACAGGGGGGAGCGGGACGGGACGGAGAACGGGGAGCGGTACGGGACGGAGAACGGGGAGCGGTACGGGACGGCGAGAGGGGAAACGTACGGGACGGCGAGAGGGGAGCGGTACGGGACGGTCGGCGGGGCGAAGCCGCCGCCCGTGAGCGCCATGACGCCGCGGGTGTCGCCGTCGTGGACGAGCATGTTGAGCGCCTGGGTGAGCAGCGGCCACATCTGTTCGCTGTACAGGGCGTGACCGATGGCGCCCACCAGGTCCTGGCCCGTGAAGTCCGGCCCGAAGTCCGACGGCACGGGATGCTCGTCCAGCGAGTCGACCAGGGCGACGACCTGCTCCCGAGCCGAGCGGGAGTCCTGACCGAACGGGCATGTCAGCTGCTCGGTGCACGCGTCGAGGTAGTCCTCCAGCGCGGCCTGCTGGCCCGCGGCACCCACCAGATTCTGTTCGGTCAACGGTTCGGTGAGGGTGTCCACCCCGTCGAGGACCATCCGGCCCACCTTGTCGGGGAACTGCGCCGCGTACACCGCGCCCAGCCGGGTCCCGTAGGAGAAGCCGAGGTAGTTGAGCTTCTTGTCGCCGAGGGCGGCGCGCATCACGTCCAGGTCCCGGGAGGCGTTGAGGGTGCCGATGTGCGGCAGCACCGGGCCGGAGTTCTTCCCGCACGCTGCGGCGGCCCGCCGCAGCCGCTCCAGCGCGGCCTGCGGACTGTGGGCGTCGTCCCCGTCGTCGGTCGCCTCCAGGGCCTCGTCGGTGCCGTCGCCGCAGCTGACGGGGGAGGAGCGGCCCACGCCGCGCGGGTCGAAGGAGACCAGGTCGTAGCCGTCGGTGAGATCCATGAAGTCCTCGCCGCCGTAGGCGAGTTCGGGGACACCCGGGCCGCCGGGACCGCCGAAGTTCAGCAGCAGCGAGCCACGCGGGTCGCCGGTGCCCCGGTAGCGGGCCACCGCCAGGTCGAGGGTGCCGGCCCGGGGCCGGGCGTAGTCGAGCGGCACGGTGACCTTGCCGCACCGCAGATCCTCGGGCATCTCCATGCCCTCGCACTTCGACCACTTGATCTTCTGGTCGTAGAAGCGGGTCAGGTCGGGCTGCTTGTCGTCCTGCTTGTCGTCGGCGCCCGCCGGCGTGGCCGGGAGCCCGGCCCCCAGCAGGGCCAGCACCGCGACCGCGGCTCCGGCGAACGGGCGCCGTATGTGCGTGGACCGCATGCGTGCCTCCAGGGACGCCCGGCCAGGGCGGCCGGGGACAACCCCCGGATCACCATAGGCGGCCCCTCGCGGCCACGCCCGCCGGCGGGCGGACCGGCCGGACGTGCCGTAATCTGCGCCGCGCCGACGCCGTACGGCGCCGCTGCCGACACCGCACGAGGGGCCGTGCCGACGCCGTTCGACGGGCCGTGCCGACGCCGTACGACGGGCCGCGTCGACGCCGTACGACAGCCCGGCCGGGTCGCTCGTACGTGTGAACCGGGGCGTCGGACAGGCCCGTCGCCCGGCGAGGTCGGCCGTTTCCGGTGTCACGGGTGCGAGGGCCCTTCGGCGAGGATGCTGCGGGGTGCGGCCCGACCGTCGCACCCGTACCACCGCACTCGCGGTCGTGTGACGGCCGCGCATCCGCGACCTCAGCGAAGGAGCGCAGAGATGACCTCTCCGGGGCCTCAGGACCTCGTCGTCACCCGGGCCACGCCCGACGACTGGGCGGTGGTCGCCCGATGGGCCGGCGACGAGGGCTGGAACCCGGGGCTCTCGGACCCGGCGTGCTTCTTCGCCCAGGACCCCGAGGGCTTCTTCATCGGCCGGCTCGACGGGGAACCGGTCTCGTCCGTCTCCGTCGTCACCTACGGCGACGCCTACGCCTTCCTCGGTTTCTACCTCGTCCGCCCGGAGCTGCGCGGTCAGGGCCACGGCCTCACCACCTGGAAGACGGCGCTCGCCCACGCCGGGAACCGTACGGTCGGCCTCGACGGTGTGGTCGCGCAGCAGGACAACTACCGGCAGTCCGGCTTCCGGCCGGCCCACCGCACCTTCCGGTACTCGGGCGTCATGCCCGTGGCCGCCGTCCCCGACGGTGTCCGGCCCGTCGAGGACGCCGCCTCCCTCGCCGCGTACGACAACGCCTGCCACCCGGCCGACCGGCCCCGCTTCCTGGAGCACTGGCTGACCGCCGACGGGCACCGGGCCCTCGCGCGGATCGTCGACGGGCGGCTCACCGGCTACGGCGTCATCCGCCCCGGCCGGGACGCCCTGCGGATCGGTCCGCTGTTCGCCGACACCGCCGCCGACGCCCGCGCGCTCCTCGCCGGGCTGGCCGCCGAGGCGGCGGGCCGGACGCTGGCCGTCGACGTGCCCGAGCCGAACGCCGCCGCCGTGGCGCTGGTCGAGGAGTACGGGCTGACGCCCTCCTTCGAGACGGCCCGGATGTACACCGGCCCGATCCGGCCGTACGCGGCGGAGCGCGTCTTCGGCGTCACGACCCTGGAGCTCGGCTAGACGGCGGGGCGGCGTCCCCCGTCCCGGCCGGGGGAGGGGAGCCTTTCGACCCGGCCGCCGGGGCGGCGTCGCTCTTTCTGAACGCCCACTCCATGCGCGGCTCGACGACACAGCGGAGCGCGGTCCGGACCGGCGCGGTGCACAGCAGGGTGATGCCGCCGACCGCGAGGGCCGTGACCGCGAGCTGCCCGAGCGGGGTGTGCAGCCACTCCACGGCGTACCAGTCCCGGAACCGCGCCCACTTGATCACGAAGCCGTGCAGCAGATAGCCGTACATCGTGCCCGCGCCCAGCGCCGTGAACCACAGCTGCCGGCGCGGCACCCAGGCCAGGAAGCAGGCCGTCAGGAGCACCGCGAGACAGAACAGCGCGGGCGTGGTCAGCAGGCCCCACCAGCGGGACACACCCTGGCCGGTGACGCTGCCCCGGTGGTAGAACCAGCCCGCGTCGAACCACGGCGCCACCCAGTACGCCACCGCGAGCGCCCCCAGCCCGACCGGGAGCAGACACAGCCGTACCCGGCGGGTGCGCAGCCGCTCGAAGTGGTCGGGGCGCAGGGTCAGCCCCAGCACGAAGAACGGCAGGAAGCCCAGCACCCGCTGGATGGAGACATCGCCGCCGAGACCGGGGGAGACCGCCGCCAGCATCGCCAGACCCAGCGCGACCGGCAGGGGGTGACGCAGCATCAGCCACAGCGGCGTGGTCAGCCGCCAGATGAACAGCGCGACCAGGAACCACATTACGTACCAGGGATCCAGCAGGCTCAGCGGATAGCCCGGATCGTCCTGCGCCCACCGGTAGAACAGGGTGTACGCCGTCTCGAACACGACATACGGCAGGACCACCCCCGTCATCAGCCGCTTCAGCCGGCCGGGCGCCATGTCGAAGCTCCGCGAGAAGTACCCGGAGATCAGGGCGAAGGCCGGCATGTGGAACGCGTACACGGTCAGATACGCGGCCGTCGCCGCCCGGCTGCCGTACGTCAGCGGCTCCCAGGCGTGCCCGCAGGCCACCAGGACGATGGTGAGGTACTTCGCGTTGTCGAAGTACGGGTCACGCGAGGTCCGCCCCGGTCGTGGCTTCTCCCGCTCGGGCGGGGCCGCGGGGGCGGGGCGGGTGTGCTGCACCACGTCTTCGGGCATCGGTGAGGTTCTCCGGACAACGACGACGGAACCCGGACCGCCTGCCCCGTCGCGTCGTTCTCAGTCGTCGTCGGCGACATCACCGACCGTTTTGGCGTGGAACCGCCGGTGCAGGGCCCGTACCTCCCCGGCCAGCTCCGGCACCGGCCCCTCGACCGTCACCCCCGGTGCGATCTCCCGCACGGGCAGCGTCCGCACCGGCGGCGCGGGCACCCCCAACTCGTCCAGCCAGGCGGCGAGTTGCTCGGACGAGGCGACGTACACGATACGGCCCAGACCCACCCAGGCGTGGGCGGCCGCGCACATCGGACAGTGCTCGCCCGAGGTGTAGACGGTCGCCGCCGCGCGCTCCTCGGGGGTGAGCCGGGCCGCCGACCAGCGGGCCAGCTCGAACTCCGGATGACGGGTGCGGTCGCCGCCGGCCACCCGGTTGTGGTCCTCGGCCAGCACTGTGCCGTCACCGCCGACCAGGACCGAACCGAACGGTTCGTCTCCCGTCTCCAGCGCCTCGGTCGCCAGCTCCACACAGCGTCGTAGGTGCACCAGTTCGGAGTCGTTCACCATCGTCGTCCGCACCCTCCTCCAGCACTGCCCGGCCGCGTTCCGCGACGAGCACCCTACGTCGTGTGTCCGGTGTCGCACGCCTTTCCACGAGCGACACCCGTACGGCCCCGCCGGGCGGCTCCGTGGACGGGCGTGTACGTGGGGCCGTATCGCTCCGGCGCGTGATTGGCGGGCGAATTCCGTTGCCAGGGCGAACGACTGATGATGGAGTGAGCTGTATGGATCACGCTGCTGTGCTGGCACTGTTCGACCGGGACATGCGGGAGGGCGCCCGCCCCGACGGGCCCGGAGCCCGGATCGAGCGCGTGGGCGGGGTGGTGCGCCAGATCGGTTTCGAGAACGGCTGGAGCGGTGTCGTCTGGTCCGACCTGGACGAGGCGGGCGCCGACGCGGCGATCACCGAGCAGATCCGGTACTTCTCCGGCCTCGGGCGTGACTTCGAGTGGAAGCTGTACGGCCACGACCTCCCGGTCGACCTGGGACAACGCCTGCGCGACGCCGGGTTCACGGCCGCCCCGGAGGAGACGCTGATGATCGCCGAGGTCGCCGACCTGACCCTCGACGTCGAGCCGCCCGAGGGCGTACGGCTCCTTCCGGTCACCGACCGTGAGGGCGTGGACCTGGTGGCCGACGTCCATGAGAAGGCCTTCGGCACGGACAGCACCCGTATGCGCCACCAACTGCTGGCCCAGCTCACCGGGGACACCGAGTCGGTCGTCGCCGTCGTGGCCCTCGCCGGTGACGAACCGGTGAGCGCCGCCCGGATGGAACTGCTTCCCGGCACGCGCTTCGCCGGCCTGTGGGGCGGCGGCACCGTCGAGGGCTGGCGCGGCCGAGGTGTCTACCGGGCCCTCGTCGCCCACCGCGCCCGCGTCGCCGCCGACCGCGGCTACCGCTACGTCCAGGTCGACGCCCTGGCCGCCAGCCGCCCGATCCTGGCCCGCCTGGGCTTCGAGCCGCTCACGACGACCACGCCGTACGAGTACGTGGTCTCCCCGTAGACGTAGACCTGTCGGGTGCGTCGGGTGCGTCGGGTGCGTCGGGTGCGTCGGGTGCGTCGGGTGCGTCGGGTGCGTCGGGTGCGTCGGGTGCGTCGGGTGCGTCACAGGTCGAACTGGTACTCGATCGCCGTGTGTGTGGGCCGGTAGCCGAGCGCGTCGTTGACCTGGCGCATGGGGGTGTTGTCCTCCGCCGTGTCGGTGAGCAGGGCCAGGTCCGGGGCCTGGCGATGGGCGTGGAGGATCGCCTTCGCCTTCATCCAGAGTCCCAGCGCGTGCCCCCGGTGCTCGGGCAGCACGGCCGTACCGTAGTGCTGCGCGTCGCCCTTTTCGTCCTTGCTTCCGCCCGGCAGGACCAGCTCCGAGAAGCCGACGATCGTGCCGCTCGCGGTGTGTACCGCGGCCACGGTGTACAGCGAGTCGCCGCGTTTCGCGATCGCCTCGGCGGCGGCAACGACCCGTTCGACGTCCCAGACCACTCGCCCGTAGTCGGTGTCGCCCATCGGCATGTCGTCCATCGCGCGGCGCGAGGCGGCGTAGTTCCGCGCGAGTCCGGTCGGCACGACGCCCGTCCAGTCGGTCAAGTGGTAGCCCGGACGCGGCTGTTCGAGGATACGGGTGAAGTGACCGGGGTCGGCGGCGGCGAGTTCGAGCCGGGCGTACGTCAGGGTCAGCACCCGGCGGAACCCGCGTGCCGGGAGGAACGCGTCGCCGGGGGAGCCCTGTTCGGCCTGGGCGACGACCGCGCGGCGCCGCTCCTCACGTGCCGCGCCGACCGCCGCGTCGAGCAGCGCCGTACCCACACCCTGCCGCCGTTCGGCCGGGTGCACGGCGACTTCCAGTTCCGCCAGATGCGTCTGCCCCTCCTTGGTGAACAGCCGCAGAAAGGCGGAACCGAGAGGGACCCCGTCGGCCCCGGACGCCAGCCAGACCAGACGGCGGCTCGACGGGGTGACGGCGAGGTCGGTGAGCTGGGTGACGCACGGCGGCAAGGGGGCTCCGGGGCTGGTCGGCGGGCACGGGACAAGGCCCGGCGACGTTAGCCGCCGGGCGCGCCGACCCGCAACGGGATTCCGGGGCGCGCCCGACGGCCGTCGTCATGCCGAGCGCGCACGACCGCCGACCGGTGAACTCTCAGCGCCGTACCTTCGTGCGGTCCAGGGCCGCGATGCCCAGTGCCGCCAGTGCGATCTGGATGAGCCACTGGACCCAGTCGACGCCGTCGGTGTCGGCCACGCCGATCCCCGCGGCGATCGCGGTGCCGATCAGCGCGGCGACGATGCCGACGAGGATCGTCAGCAGGATGCCGATGCGCTGCCGGCCCGGTACGACGAGCCGACCGAGTACGCCTATGACAATGCCGATGACGATGGCACTGATGATGCCGCCGATCTCCATCTGAACTCCGCCCCTTGTCCTCGGGATTCCCGCAACCACGCGAGTGCCCTTCGAACGCGAGTACAGTCCGCCCCCGTCGCAGCTTCTTCACGGGCCCGTCATCCATCCCGTTCTTCACGGCCCGTCACCCATCCCGTGGCGGCGAGCACCTCCGCCGCGATGTCCATGACCGTGCGTCCGTCGGTCGTGATCCGGACGGTGTCCGCCGGCGCCCGCTCGTCCAGCAGGCGTGCCTTGCGCGCGCTGCCGGCCAGTTCCCGTTGCAGCTCGGAGCCGATCTCCCGCCCTCTGAGCCGCTGTTCGGCCGTCGCGTCGGTGGCGGTGAGGAGCACCCGTACGATCCGTACGTCGGCGCCCATGGCCCGCCGGAAGGTGCCCTCCGTCTCGGCCAGCACGCTCACGGTGTTCGTGTAGACGAGCCGCCGGTGGCCGAGGGCCGCGTAGTTGGCCCATACGGCGGTGAGGTTGCGCTCGGCGATGGCCGCGCGGTGCGGATCGTCCGGGGGCGCCGGGTGCACCTGGCCCATGAAGTCGCCCTCGACGATCGCGTGGGCGACCTCGGCGACCCGCAGCCGGTCGGAGACCTCCCAGCCCACCGTCGACTTGCCGACCCCGGCCCGCCCGCCGATGAGCAGCACCTCGGCACGGTCCATCTAGCCGGCCACCTCCACGGAGTCGGGACTCGGCTGTGCGGCGCACCGCAGTGCCTGCCGGATCGCGGTCGCCGGGTCCCCTTCGTGATACGGCCGTTCGGACGCCTCGATGCCGTCCAGGAACTCCTGATAGCGCACGGCGTACGCGAGGTGGGCCAGCGGTTCGGCGAGGGCGAGCGCGCGGGCGGGGTCGCTCGCCGGGGCGTGGGCCTTCCAGGCGTCGGCCCAGACCCGGGCGGCCGTGGGGCGTACGGCCTCGGGGAGGAAGTCGCACAGGCGCAGACAGTCCAGCACGGGGTTGCCCCAGTGGGCGTCGGCGAAGTCCACGACGACGGGCGGCCGGCCGTCGCTGCGCCAGTTGCCCGGATGGAAGTCGGCGTGGACGAGCGTGTCGGGGAGCCCGCACGCCGGGAGTTGATCCCAGCGGCTCGTCAACTTCCCTGCGACCCGCCGCTCTTGATCAGTGATGTTCAACTCGACCGTCCCGTCGAGCAGTTCGCGGACCTTGTCGCCGAGAACCCGGTCCCGCCGGTCCCGGAGGCCCGGCGGCCGTCGGCCGGCCAGCGCGGCCTGCGCGGCGACGAACCGGCGTACCCCGGCCTCGACCGTGACGGCGTCGGCCGTCCAGCAGTCTTCGCCGGGGATGTGCTCCAGCAGCATCCGCCGCTCGCCGGCGGCGAGAACCGTCGGGACGAGATGCGCGTCCACCCGGGCGAACGCGGCGATGACGGCGGCCTCGTCCGTGGCGAAGCGAGGTGTGGCCTTGAGCCAGACCGGTCCCCGGGCGGTGGGCAGCCGGAAGAGGCCCGCCAGGTTCCAGGTCCGCCGCTGCTCGACCGGCCCCGTCACCGGCCGCCCCAGCGCGGCCAGCGTCCGCGAGGCCCAGTCCAGCAGTTCCCGCAGCCCGTCGGCCCGCGCCCAGGGTGCTCTACGGGCGTCGTCGGCGGCCAACAGCCGCCGATCCACGTCGCGTTGCTCCAGCTTCCCGGGTGCCGGCGGCTCCAGTGCCTCGACGTGGTAGGTCACGTGTCCGTCCCGGCCGCCCTCACCTCCGCGCACCGTCAGGAGCCGCAGGACGAGGACGGGTACGTCGAGGGTGCGCTCCAGCAGGGCCACGACCGGCTCGGCCTCTGCCCACCAGGGGATGTCGACGGGGAAGGGGCCGGTGACACCGAGGAAGTCCTCGCCCGAGGTCACCCATGCGCTCACGGTTCGACTCACGGCGACAGTGTGAGGCGCCTCGTCCGCGATTGACATGCAGGTAATTGCCTGCATAACGTGGAGTGTGCGATCAGAGAGCGACCCGGGGATGGACAAGGTCTTCAAGGCACTGGCCGACGAGACACGCAGAAGGCTGCTGGACCGGCTGCACGAGCACAACGGGCAGACGCTGGGCGAGCTGTGCGAGCGGATCGACATGGCGCGCCAGTCGGTGACGCAGCACCTGGCCGTTCTGGAGGCCGCCAACCTGGTCAGCACGGTGCGCCGGGGGCGGGAGAAGCTGCACTACCTCAATCCGGTCCCGCTCCACGAGATGCAGGAGCGGTGGATCGACAAGTTCGAGCGCCCCCGGCTGAGGGCGCTCGGTGCCGTGAAACGACGAGCCGAGGACGCCATGACCGACAAACCCACCTTCGTGTACGTCACCTACATCGCCAGCACGCCCGAGAAGGTCTGGGAGGCGCTCACCAGTGCCGATCTGACCGCCGAGTACTGGGGGCACCGCAACGAGTCGGACTGGCGGCAGGGCTCGCGCTGGGCCCATGTCCGCACGGACGGCTCCGGCGTCGAGGACGTCGTCGGCACGGTCGTGGAGAGCGAGCCCCCGACCCGCCTGGTCACCACCTGGGCCGAGCCCGGGAACGAGGGCGAGGAGGACACGTACTCACGGGTCACCTTCACCATCGAGCCGCACGGCGACATCGTGCGGCTCACCGTGACCCACGAGGACCTGGCGGACGAGGGCGCGCTCGCCGAGGTGTCCTTCGGCTGGCCCGCGGTGCTGTCCAACCTCAAGTCGCTGCTGGAGACCGGCCGGGTGCTGCCGCAGGAGCCGTGGGAGGTGCCGCGCGGCCGGTGAGGCCGCCGTGCCCCCGGTGCGGCCCGGCCCTGTGTCGGTCGGGGCGAACGGCGACGGCCGACCCGCCTGAGCGGATCGGCCGCCGTTACCCCTCGCGGGCGTTCCTGTGTACACCTACGGCGTGCGGCCCGCACGCGTGGTGCCCTTCGCCGAGGCGCCGGCGCACATCAGCCCCAGCACCAGGGCCAGGCAGCCGATGATGATGTTGTTGACCACGACACCGGCGTCCGGGCTGTCGCCGACGATCCACGCCGAGATGATCATCCAGACTCCCAGCGCGCACATCGCCCAGCTCAGGCCGTACATCCTCTCCGGTGCGGCGGTGAAGCCGAGGGCCAGCAGGCCGATGGCGATGCCCACGATGAGGTTGTGGGGCACCAGCGCGGGCTGGCTCGTCGTGTAGTGGAGTATCCACGGGGACACGGCGCAGTACAGACCGAGCAGGAACACCGGTCCGTCCACGAGCGCCACATCGCGACCTTCGAGCATGCGGGCGTACCGGGCCTGCATTTCGGGTGCATCGGGGTGGCTGGTGATGTCACCCCGGTGTGAGACGTTGGCCATGACTCGACTCCTTTGAACTCCGCAGGCCTGACCGCGTCTGGTGGGGTATGCGGTAAGCGCCGCGTACGTTCATTCTGCGCTTATTTTCCCTTTATGTGTAGAGGGTGGGAACGCGGGAGGAGCGGGGCGGAACTCCTGGTCCAGGCGGCCGCGCAGCCGTCGCAGCGCCCGCCGGGTGTGGCTCTTGACCGTGCCGAGGGGGAGGCCGGTGCGTTCCGCGATCTGGGTCTGGGTGAGGTCCTCGTAGAAGGCCAGGTGGAGGACCTGCCGCTGGGGTGCGGGCAGCCTGGCGAGCTCGGCGCGGATCAGTACACCGTCGAGGACGGCCTCGGGGCGCGTGCGGCCGGGGCGGTCGGCGAGGGCGAGGGCGGTGCCCACCGAGGTCACCAGGTCCGCCCGGCGGGTCCGCGCGGACAGGGCGTCGGCGATCCGGCGCCGGGCGATCCCGACGATCCAGGCGCCCATCGCGCCGCGCTCGGACCGGTACCGGTGCCGGCCGCGCCACACGCCCAGGAACACCTGCTGGGTGACGTCCTCGGCCTCGCCGGTGTCGCCGAGACCGCGCCGCGCGAGCGTGTGCACCAGCGCCGACCAGCGGTGATAGGCGGCGGCCAGACAGTCGTCGTCGCCCGCCACCAGCCCCCGCGCCAGCTCCTCGTCGGCGGGTACGGCGCCCGGAGGCACGCTCGGACACACAGGGCTCATGGGGGCGGCTCCTCACCAGGGGCGGTGCGCATGCCGCCATCGTCCGAGCCCGCGAGACCGGCGTTCAACTCGCATCGCTTGTGCATCGTATAGTCGCCCTCATGGGTGCATACGGGGAGGAAAACCCCGCCGATCCCGGGCTCACCAGCGGGGCCCTGGCCCGCCGGCTGGGCGTGTCACCGACGACCCTGCGTTCCTGGGACCGCCGCTACGGCATCGGGCCCGCGCTCCGCACCGACGGCCGGCACCGGCGCTGGACCCCGGGGGACGTGGCGATGGTCGAGACGATGTGCCGGCTGACATCCGCCGGGCTGCCACCGGCCGAGGCGGCCCGCGCCGCGAAACAGGGGGCCGGGGCCCCGAGCGGGCGGAAAGGGACCGGGGCAGCGGAAGTCCCGGACGGGGAGGACCGGGGCCGGCCCTCACACCCGCCCGGCCCGCCGTCCCCGGGGGAGACCCGCCGGGAATGCCGGGCGTCCCCGGGGGAGACCCGCCAGGAGTGCCGGGGCCTCGCCCGCGCCGCCGTACGGCTGGACGCCCCGGCGGTGGAGGACCGGTTGGCCGGGGCCGTGGCGCGGCACGGGCTCACGGTCGCATGGCAGGAGGTGATGGTGCCGACGCTGCACGCGGTGGGCCGCAAGTGGGCGTCGTCCGGCGACCGTTACGTCGAGGTCGAGCATCTGCTGTCCTGGCATGTCTCCACCACCCTGCGCCGCCACACCCGGCCGCCCGCACCGCGCCACGACACCACCGCCCCCGGCCCGGTCGTCCTGGCCTGTGTGCCCGGCGAACAGCACACTCTCCCGTTGGAGGCCCTGAACGCCGCCCTCGGCGAACTCGGTCTGCCCACCCGGATGTTCGGCGCCGCCGTCCCCGCCGAGGCCCTCACCGCGGCGGTCGACCGGCTCGGCCCGGCGGCCGTGGTCCTGTGGGCCCAGGCCCGCGCCACTGCGAGCCTGCCGCTGGCCCGCCGTGTCGCCGCCCTGCGCTGGGGCGTGAAGGGCGCCCGCGGACAGGCGCTCGTCGTGCTCGGCGGCCCCGGCTGGCACGGGCGCCCCGCGTCGGGGACGGTCCGGCCGGCCACGCTGGACGAGGCGGTGGAGGTGCTGTCCGGCCTCGACGGACAGCACCGCCCACGTCCCGAAGGACAGGTGGCCCGGCCGGTCTAGGACTTGCGCCCCCGCAGGAACCGCTCCCGCCCCTCCGCCAGCTCGACGATCGGCTCCGGATAGCCGAGCGCGGCACGATCCGGCCCCCGCAGCTTCCACGGCTCGTGCACCGCGCCGCCCGCGATGCCCGCCAACTCCGGTACCCAGCGCCGTACGTACTCCCCGTCCGGGTCGTACCGCTTCGCCTGCGTGACCGGATTGAGGACCCGGTTGGGGCGGGTGTCGGTGCCGGTTCCGGCCACCCACTGCCAGTTGAGCTGGTTGTTGGCCACGTCGCCGTCGACGAGGAGGTCCAGGAAGTGCCGGGCGCCGACCCGCCAGTCGACGTACAGCGTCTTGGTGAGGAAGCTCGCGGTCAGGAGCCTGCCCCGGTTGTGCATCCAGCCCTCGTGACGGAGCTGGCGCATGGCCGCGTCGACCACCGGGTAGCCGGTGCGGCCCTCCCGCCAAGCCTCGGCCTCCTCCGGAGCGGACCGCCAACGGTCGTGCCGGGCGCGGTAGTCCACGGACGCGGTCTCCGGCCGGGCGGCCAGCACCTGGCGGTTGAAGTCCCGCCACGCTAGCTGCCGTACGAACGCCTCGGCGCCCGGACCGCCCGCCCGGCGCGCCCGGTGGACCAGCTCGACGGGGGAGAGGGTGCCGAAGTGCAGATGGGGCGAGAGCCGGGAGGTCGCGTCGCCCGCCAGGTCGTCGTGCCGGTCCTCGTACGCGTCGACACCGGCCCGCAGCCAGGCCGTGAGCCGCCGCCGGCCCTCCGTCTCACCGCCGGCCGCGAGCCCCGGCGACAGGTCCGCGATGCCGGTACGGGACGGCAGCCGCTCGGAGCCGAGACCGTCCGGGACCAGGACCGCCCGGGGCGCGTCCAGCGTGTCGCGCAGCGGCTGCCGGGACCAGTGCCGGAAGTAGGGCGTGAAGACACTGAAATGGTCGGACCCGGCCGGGGTCAGGGCACCCGGCGGAACGGCCGTGGTCACCGTGTCGTGCACATGCAGCCGTACCCCCTGCCCCTCCAGCGCCCGGCGCAGCCGCTCTTCCCGCCGGTGCGCGTGCGCGCTGACGTCCGCCGTCAGATGCACCTCGTCGGCGTCCGCCTCGGCCGCCACCTTCGCCACCTGCTCCACGACGTCGCCCGAGCGCACCACCAGCCGTCCACCGCGCTCGCGCAGTCCCGCGTCCAGATCCCGCAGACAGTCGGCGAGGAACGCCAGCCGGTTGGGCACGGCGAAACCGGCCCGGTCCACCGCCGGATCCCGCACGAACAGCGGCACGACCCGCCGGGAGCCGTCCAGGGCCGCCCGCAGCGGCGGATGGTCGCGCAGCCGCAGGTCGGCGGTGAACAGCACCACCGAGACGTTCATGGGCACACCTCCGTATCAGGTCCCCCAAGGTCCCCCACCCGTCACTTCCACGCGGAGGGCCGGTTCGGATGCGGTGGGCGCGCTTTTCATCCGCAGGGGGAGCCGGGCGGGACGGCGGTGTCAGGGCTGCGGCGTCTGTCCGCCGGTCAGGTCTCGGCCGGTCAGGCCGTGTGCGGTCCGTACGAACGCCTCGTGCAGGTCCCGCGCCGCCTGCGGTACGGAGTCCGCCTTGCGGCGCTGGAGCATCAGCAGGACCCGGGTGGAGTCCCCGGCGATCGGCCGGTGGACGAGGGCGCCCCGCCGCTCCAGCGGGTCGCCGGTCACGCTGAAGTCCGGCAGGACCGTCGCCCCGAGCCCCTCCGCGACCAGCAGCTTGCCCATCTCGGCGCCGTCGGTGGAGTACGCGAAGGCGGGATCGCGGCCGTCGAGGAGCCGGTGGACATAGCGGTGCATGACATACCCCGAGCGCATACCGATCAGCGGTACGGCGAGCAGGTCGTCCACGGACACCGCCGCCCGGGACGCCAGCGGACTGTCCGGGCGGACCACCACCACCGGGCGGCCCCGCAGCAGCTCGGTGGCCTCGAACTCGGCGGGCACGTCGTCGCCGTCGAGGTGGTTGACGAGCCCGAGGTCGAAGGAGCCCTCCAGCAGACCCCGGTGGATGTCGGTCTGCTGGGTGCCGACCACCTCGACCTGGGTGAGGGGATGCGTGGCACGGAAGTCGCGGATCACCGGGATGAGCAGCGGCACGGTCGCCGCGTTGACCGTGCCCAGGCGGACCATCCGGCTGATGCGGTGCTGTTCGCCCGCCGCCGCCCGCAGCCGGTCCACCGCGTCCAGCACACCGATGATGTGCGGCAGCAGCTCCCGGCCCGAGGCGCTCATCGTCGCGCCGGACCGCTTGCGCTCCAGCAGATCGACCCCGAGTTCGCGTTCCAGATTCCGTACGGTCTCGCTCAACGCGGGCTGGGAGAGCCGCAGTTCGTCGGCGGCCCGGCGCAGGGAACCGAGCCTGGTCACCGCCGTGATGTATTCCAGCTGTTCTGTCCGCACGGCAGCAGAATGCGCGCCGATTTCCCGCCGGTTCAAGGGTTTCCCTGTCACACCTTCGTGAAATTCAATGGTCCGGGATTCGAGACCGGTCGGGTTCTCCTTGACGGTCGTCGCCGACGGCTGTCACGATCGACGACATGAAGATGCGACTGGACCTCACGCGGCGACGCCATGTCGACCTCGCGCGCGTCTCCAGCGCCTCCTGTCGCGCCGCGGCCTGATCAACCCCTGCGATCCGCCGCGCTTTTCCGCATTCCCCGCCTGAATTCCCTGTGCCCGCGCACCCTTTGAAGCGCCTGCGCGCCTCCTGCCGTGCCCGTGTGCCTGTTCCCCGAATTCGGCGTGCCCGAAAACATTCCGCACCAGGAGTTCCGCATGCCCGCCGCGCCCGCGAAATTCGCCTATTGGGTCCCCAACGTCAGCGGGGGACTCGTCACCAGCAAGATCGAGCAGCGCACCGACTGGGGGTACGAGTACAACCGCGAACTCGCCGTCCTCGCCGAGAACAACGGCTTCGAGTACGCGCTCAGCCAGGTCCGCTACATGGCCAGCTACGGCGCCGAGTACCAGCACGAGTCGACGAGCTTCAGCCTCGCCCTGCTGCTCGCCACCCAGCGCCTGAAGGTCATCGCCGCCATTCACCCGGGGCTGTGGCACCCGGGCGTCCTCGCCAAGTTCGGCGCGACCGCCGACCACCTCTCGAACGGACGCTTCGCCGTCAACGTCGTATCCGGCTGGTTCAAGGGCGAGTTCACCGCCCTCGGCGAGCCCTGGCTGGAGCACGACGAGCGCTACCGCCGCTCCGAGGAGTTCATCCGCGCCCTGCGCCAGATCTGGACCGAGGACCACACCGAACTCGCCGGTGACTTCTACCGGTTGCGCGACTTCTCCCTCAAGCCCAAGCCCCTCAACACCCCCGAACGCCCCCACCCGGAGATCTTCCAGGGCGGCAACTCGACCGCCGCGCGCGCCATGGCCGGCCGGGTCTCCGACTGGTACTTCTCCAACGGCAAGGACTTCGACGGAGTCGTCGAGCAGCTCACGGACGTACGCGCCGCCGCCGCCCAGGTCGGCCGTACGGCACCGAAGTTCGGCCTCAACGGCTTCCTCATCGCCCGTGACACCGAGGCCGAGGCCCGCGACACCCTGCGGGAGATCGTCGCGAACGCCGACCGGGAGGCCGTCGAGGGATTCGGCGCCGCCGTCAAGCAGGCCGGGCAGTCGGCCGCGGACGGCAAGGGCATGTGGCAGGACTCCTCGTTCGAGGACCTCGTCCAGTACAACGACGGCTTCCGTACGGGCCTGATCGGCACCCCCGAGCAGATCGCCGAACGGATCGTCGCCTACAAGCGGCTCGGCGTCGACCTCTTCCTCCTGGGCTTCCTCCACTACCACGAGGAGGTCGAGTACTTCGGCAAGCGCGTGCTGCCGCTGGTGCGTGAACTGGAGGCCCAGCTCCCCGAATCCGCCCTCGCCCAGGTCTGAGGAGGCCATCGAGATGAGCACCGTCACCCCCACCGACTGGACGACCGGCCCCGCCCCGAAGACCGCCCAGGAGTGGATCGCCCGCGCCGGCGAGGTCGCCGCCGTCCTCGCCACCGACGCCGCCGAGCGCGACCGCGCCGGAGCCACCCCCTACGCCGAGGTCCGGCTGCTGAAGGACTCCGGCCTCGTCACCCTGCTCGGCCCCACCGAGCACGGCGGCGGAGGCCAGGAATGGCCCACCGCCTACCGGGTCGTCCGGGAGGTCGCCAAGGCCGACGGATCCATCGGCCAGCTCCTCGGCTACCACTACCTCTGGAACTGGGCCGCCCGACTGGTCGGCACCCGCGAACAGTGGGAGCACGTCGAGGCCGAGGCCGCACGCGACCGCTGGTTCTTCGGCGGGGCCGTCAACCCGCGCGACAAGGACGTCGTGGTCACCGAGGACGGCGACGACCTCGTCTTCACCGGCCGCAAGTCCTTCTCCACCGGCAGCAAGGTCTCCGACGTCACCGTCCTCGAAGGCGTCCTGGAGGGCACCGACAGCCATGTCTTCGCGATCGTCCCCTCCGACAGCGAGGGCCTGACCTTCCACGACGACTGGGACAACATCGGCCAGCGGCTCACCGAGAGCGGCGGCGTCACCCTCGACGGCGTCCGCACCCCCTGGTCCTCCGCCGCCGGCTATGTCGACAAGGAGTTCCGGCCCCGCACCTACAACACCCTCAACGTCCCCACGATCCAGCTCGTCTTCGTCAACTTCTACCTCGGCATCGCGGCCGGCGCGCTGGAGACGGCGGCGACGTACACCCGCACCAAGTCCCGGTCGTGGCTGCACGGCGGGTACGAGCGCGCGGTCGACGAGCCGTACGTCATCGACGTCTACGGCGATCTGACCGCCAAGCTCTGGGCGGTCGAGGCCCTCGCCGACACGGTCGCCGCCGAGGGGCAGCGGCTGCACGACGATCCCGACGCCGTCACCGAGAAGACGCGCGGCGACTTCGAGGTCCGGGTGGCCGCCGTCAAGGCGCGCGCCACGGATGTGGCCCTGGAGGTCGCGAACCGGATCTTCGAGGTGACCGGAGCCCGGTCGACGGCCGCCGCCGAAGGCCTCGACCGCTTCTGGCGCAACATCCGCACCCACACCCTCCACGACCCCGTCGCCTACAAGCGCCGCGAGGTCGGGCGCTGGGTCCTCGAAGGCGAACTGCCCGAACCCACCTGGTACTCCTGACCGCTCCCTTCCGGGGTGCCCGTCCGCACGGGCACCCCGGGTACCCCAGAAAGAGGACCCATGGCCACCGTCCTGTCAGTCTCCGGCAGCCCCTCCGTCTCCTCCCGCACCGCGAAGCTCGTCCGGCACCTCGACGCCCGCCTCATCGCCCAGGGCCACGACGTCGTCCCGCTCGACATCCGCACCATCCCCGCCGAAGCCCTGCTCGGCGCGGACTTCAAGCATCCGGCCATCGTCGAGGCCACCGAACTCTTCGCACGGGCCGACGGCATCGTCATCGCCACCCCCGTCTACAAGGCCGCCTACTCCGGAGTCCTCAAGGCCCTGCTCGACCTGCTCCCGCAGTACGCCCTCACCGGCAAGACCGTGCTGCCCCTGGCCACCGGCGGTTCCACCGCTCATGTCCTCGCCATCGACTACGCCCTGCGGCCGGTGCTCAGCTCCATGGGCGCCCGGCACATCGTCCCCGGCTGGTTCACCCTCGACAAGGACATCACCGTGGGGGAGGACGGCAAGGTCACGGTCGCCCCGGCCACCGCCGAGGCCCTCGGCCAGGTCGTCGATCAGTTTCTGACCGCGCTCGGCCCGGCGCCGGTGCTGGCCGCCGCGAGCTGACGCCATGACCGACACCCCCACTCCCGGGTACGGCACTCCCGGGTACGGCGCGCCCATCGCGTCCCCCGCCGCCAACGTCGACGAGGCCACCGCGTCCCCGGCCGCCAAGGTCATCGCCGACGACGTCGAGGCCCTGACCGTCGTCGCCGCGCTCGCCGAGGAGTTCCGCGCCGGAGCCTCCGAGCGTGACGCCGAACGGCGGCTGCCGCGCGCCGAGTTGGACCGGCTCTCCGCCTCCGGGCTGCTGGCCGTCACCGTGCCCGCCGAGCACGGGGGAGCGGACGTCAGCCAGGAGACCCTGGCCGAGATCTTCCGGCTGCTCGCCTCCGCCGACGCAAGCCTCGCCCAGATCCCGCAGAGCCACTTCGCCTATGTCAATGTGATCATCCGTCAAGGCACCGCCGAACAGCGGGAGTTCTTCTTCGGTGAACTTCTCGCCGGGCGCCGCTTCGGCAACGCCCAGTCGGAGGCGGGCACCAGGCACCTCCAGGACATCCGCACCCGGCTCACCCGTCAGGCCGACGGCTCGTACGTCCTGAACGGCGTCAAGCACTACGCCACGGGCGCCCTGTTCGCCCACTGGATCCCGGTGCTCGCGCGGACCGAGGACGACAACCTGCACGTCGCCTATGTACCCCGGGACGCCCCGGGCCTGACGGTCGTCGACGACTGGGACGGCCTCGGCCAGCGGACGACCGCCAGCGGTACGGTCCGCCTGGAGGAGGTGCCCGTCCCGGCGGACCGGGTCCTCCCGCACCACCTCACCTTCCAGGGCCCCCAACTCCATGGCGCGAGCGCCCAGTTGCTGCACGCGGCCATCGACGTCGGGATCGCCGACGGGGCGCTCGCGGAGGCGGTCGAGTTCGTGCGGACCAAGAGCCGGCCCTGGTTCGAGAGCGGCTTCGAGACGGCGGCCGAGGACCCTCTCCTCATCCAGCGCTTCGGTGAACTCTCCGTCCAGGCAAGGGCGTCGAGGGCGCTGCTCCGGGAGGCGGCCCGTGCGGTCGACGCGGCCCGCGCCGACCTCACCGACGACTCGGCGGCCGAGGCCTCCATCGCCGTGGCCGCGGCGAAGGCCCACGCGGCCACCACCGCCGTCGAGATCGCGGGCGCCCTCTTCGAGGTCTCCGGCACCCGCTCGGCCCTCAACTCCCTCAATCTGCACCGTCATTGGCGGGACGCCCGCACCCACACCCTGCACGACCCGGCCCGCTGGAAGATTCAGCACATCGGCCGTCACGTCCTCAACGGCACCCGACCCCCACGCCACGGCCTGCTCTGAAGGGCGACCCCGATGACCTGTCGCCGCGGACCTTCCTGATCGGAGACCCCACGTGTCCCTCACCTTCCACTGGTTCCTGCCCACCAACGGCGACAGCCGCCATGTCGTCGGCGGCGGCCACGGCACGCCCGCCACCGAGTCCGGCCGGGACCGGCCGCCGACGGTCGCCTATCTGAGCCAGATCGCCCGCGCCGCCGAGGACCTCGGCTTCGTCGGTGCGCTCACCCCCACCGGTGCCTGGTGCGAGGACGCCTGGCTGACCACCGCGATGGTCAGCCAGAACACCGAACGCCTGAAGTTCCTGGTCGCCTTCCGCCCCGGCTTCGTCTCGCCCACACTCGCCGCCCAGATGGCCTCCACCTTCCAGCGGCAGACCGGCGGACGGCTCCTCCTCAACGTCGTCACCGGCGGCGAGAGCCACGAGCAGCGGGCCTACGGCGACTTCCTCGACAAGGACGACCGGTATCGCCGTACCGGTGAATTCCTGGAGGTCGTACGGGGGTTGTGGGAGGGCAAGACCGTCGACCTGAGGGGCGAGCACCTCCAGGTCGAGGACGCGCGGCTGGCCCGGCTCCCCGATCCGGTGCCAGAGGTGTACTTCGGCGGCTCCTCACCCATCGCCGGGGAGATCGCCGCCCGGCACGTCGACGTCTATCTCACCTGGGGCGAGCCGCCGGCGAAGGTCGCCGAGAAGATCGCCTGGATCAGGTCCCTCGCGGCGAAGGAGGGCCGCACCCTCCGCTTCGGCGTCCGGCTGCACGTCATCACCCGCGACACCTCGGAACAGGCCTGGGCGGAGGCGAACCGGCTGCTCGACGGCTTCGACCCGGAGACCGTACGGTCCGTGCAGGCCGGCCTCGCCCGCAGCGAGTCGGAGGGCCAGCAGCGGATGCTCGCCCTGCACGGCGGCAACCGCGACAGCCTGGAGATCCACCCCAACCTCTGGGCCGGTATCGGCCTGGTGCGCGGTGGCGCGGGCACGGCGCTGGTCGGCAGCCACGACGAGGTCGCCGAACGCATCAAGGAGTACCACGCCCTGGGCATCGACGAGTTCGTGCTCTCCGGCTACCCGCACCTGGAGGAGGCGTACTGGTTCGGCGAGGGCGTCCTCCCGCGCCTCGCCGCGCAGGGCCTGTGGCGCCACCCCTTCGCCAGGCCCACCACCCTCACGGCACAGGTGCCGTTCGCGAGCTAGCACCAAGGACCGAGACGTCTAGTACGCGGCCGACAGCGAGCCGAGGTGGGCCCGGCGCACCTCGGCGGTCTGGCCCTGTACCAGCAGGAACAGCGCCTCGCGGGCCAGGCGTTGGGCGCGGCTGTCCAGGGCGAGGGCGCGTCCGCCGCCGGCGACGACCGCCGCGGTCGTCGCCGTGCGCATCAGGTCGAACGCCTTCGTCTTGAGGGCGAGCCGCTCCTTCATGTGCTCGTGCGGCGCCGGATGGTCGGCGAGGGCGTAGGCCTGCCGCCGTACCTTGTCCACACGCAGACGCAGCGCCTTGGTCGTGGGGTCGTCCTGGTCCAGCAGGCCGAGGGCCGACTCGGCGACCCCGAACACCGCCGGTGAGGCGTTCGCGGGCTTGGGACGGTCGCTCGCGGCCCAGGACTCGTACGGCGCGTGCAGGGCCACCGCCTCGTCGGGGATCCACAGCCCGTCGAGGTCGAGCGAGACCGTACGGGCGGCCGTGAGCGCCGCGAGCCGCATGGGCGCGGAGGCCTTCAGCCCGGACTGCTGCCTGGCCTCGGTGAAGGCGAACACCACCTCGTCCGCGTCCGTCACCCCGGCCAGCAGCAGCACATCGTTGAGCCCCCACCCCGTGTACCAGGGAACCGTGCCGTGGAACCGCCAGCCACCGCGCTTCGGCACGGCCCGCACCGGCACCTGCGGATATCTGCGCAGATGCGCGTACGCGACGCCGGACAGCAGCTCGCCGGTGGCCAGCTTCCGCAACAGGCCCTCACGGGCGGGCAGTTCGCTCTTCACCAGGGTCAGCACGGGGGTGTAGTGCTGGGTCTGCACGAACCAGGTGGAGCAGCAGGCACCGGCCAGGATCTCTGCGGTCTCCCGCGCCACGGAGTTGGGGGCGCCCGACCCGCCGTACGCCACCGGCGCGCTCACCCCGAGCAGCCCCGACCGCTTGATCGCCTCGATACTGCTCGCGGGCACGCCCTCCTGGTCGACACGCTCGGCCTGGGGCGCGAGCACCTCGGCGGCGAGTCTGCGCGCCTGGACGACGAGGGGATGCGGTGAGGTGGTCATGGGGTGATTCTCCCCGGCTCCGGCCCCAAAGATCACATCTTCGGGGAGCGGGCGTGGCCGGATTTCGGTGTGTGACGCGCGCCACGTCGGCCCGATGTCAGGTCGCTGGCCGCAACCGGTCAGGCCGCTGCGCTTGCATGGTGATCGTCGGGGCCGCGCCCCCGGCGGCTCTACGAGCCACGGTTCGCTCCACCCCCCCCACCGGGCCGCTCGGCCCCGTAAGGAGAAAGACCATGAAAGACCGGGCCAAGGTCGAGGAACTCCTCGTCACGTCGGACCTGCAGCTGCAGACCTCGGCGGTTGCGTGGAAGCACGTCGAGGCCGAGTACGTCGACATCGTCGAGGACATCCTGGCGACGCTGGCGCCGAGCGGGCCCTACGCGTACACCGTCGTTCCCGGCCTCGAAGAGGGCAAGGAGATCCCGACGCAGCGGATCGTCGACACGTACGAGGGCATCGAGAGCAGCTACCGCAACATGCACCGGTTCGCCGCCGTGGTGCAGACCCGCCCGGTCGCGGAGATCAACACCGCCTGGTACAAGTTCGTGAGCGGCACGGGGCGGGGGCGCGACAAGAGGACCGGTGCCGAGACCGAGCGTCCCATCATCGTGCTGTTCCCGACGATGGGTTCCGAGGGAATCACCGGTGAACTCTTCTGGGGCCGCACCCAGCAGGAGACCCTGCCGGGCGACCCGGCCGACGGTGCGCTCGCCTCCAGGTTCGCCGTGGCGAAGGTGCACGACACGCTGCTCGACGCCTACCGCAAGGGCGACATCGACACGATCGTCGACCGGGCCCACCCCGAGATCCAGACGGCCGTGCGGGACTACGCGGCGGGCACCGGCACCCTGGCGGAACTGCACACCAAGGACGAGCTGAGGGCCCATCTCCAGGAGTTCCACGCCCACTACGAGGTCCGTGACATCGAGATCGTCCACCAGCACTTCGACGACTGGTTCTTCTTCCACGAGCTGCGCTGGACCGTCGAGGCCCGCAAGGGGCCCGACGCGGGCGGTGTGTTCCGCTACCACACCGCCGAGTACTCGGAGGTGTCCGGCGCCGGGCTGGTCGTCGCCCACATAGGCCACGGCACGGACCACTTGAAGCTGGGCTGACGCGAGGCTCGGCCTTCCCGCTTCGGTGCCCCGGACGACAAGTGTCGTCCGGGGCACCGGCGTGTGCCGGGACCGATCCATCTGACATTGCTTGACTCAGGCAAACTTCTGCTACGGTTGCCGCATGTCCACACCGCGCCCCATCGAAGCGGCCTCCCTGGCGGACGTGACCGAGATCGAACGGCTCCTCACCCGTGTCGCGTATCTCGCCGGCCGGGCCCGTCAGCACGAGCGTCTGATGTCCGACAGCGGCCTGTCCCTGGACCGCTCCTCCGTGTCGATCCTGCGGCACATCGCCGAGAGCGAGCCGCTGCGCCCGGGGGTGCTCGCGGTCCGGCTGTCCGTGGAGGCCTCCCATGTCACCCGGCAGCTACGGCAGTTGGAGAGCGCCGGCTATGTGGTCCGTATCCCGGACCCGGACGACCGCCGGGCGCAGCGCGTCCAGATCACCGACGCCGGGCTCGCGGCCTTCGAACGCGTCAGAGAGGCCGGCCGCCGGGGCATCGAGGTGGTGCTGAGCGACTGGTCGACCGAGGATCGACGGCAACTGGCCCATCTCTTCGGCCGGTTGGCCGACGACTTCGTCGAGCACGCCGAGGTGGCCGTCAACCCCCGGCCCGCCGACTGACGGCACATAGCGCGATCCCCCCACGCAAGCCCTACGCGAACGGTCTTGTCATGCGCACTCTGCTCACCGGGAAACCGTCGTCGCCGCGTGACGACGCACAGCACGTCCTGGTCGTCGTGGACGACCCCGGCGTCACCGAACTCCTCACCACCACCCTGGAGTTGGCCGGATACCGGGTCGCCGCGGCGGTCTCCGGCACCGAGGGGGCGACCCGGATCGCCCGCCACCGGTACGACCTGATCGTCTGGGACGCCGCGCTCCCGGACCTGGAGCGCTCGGCACGGAACCGGTACGGCATCCCGGCGGACCGGCCCCCGCTGCTCTTCCTGGCCACCTGCGACACCCTCCACGACCTGGTCCCCGGCCTGCGGCCCGGTGACGAGGACTATGTCGTCAAGCCCGTACGCATCGCCGAAGTCCTCGACCGGGCCCGGGCGTTGCTGCGCGGTCGGGGCGGTCCCGAACGCCTTGAGGGGATGCCCTGCTACGGCGACCTGGTCCTGGACGACGCCGCGTGCGAGGCGCGGCGCGGAACCAGGCCGCTCTGCCTCACGCCCGCCGAGTACCGGCTGCTGCGCCATCTGCTGGCGAACGCGGAACGGGTGCTGTCCAAGGAGCAGATCAGCCGGCACGTCTGGGGGGAGTACCGGGCCCACGGCGCGATCGAGAAGCTCGTGGCCCGGCTGAGGCGCAAGATCGACCAGGAGGAGCCCGCGCTGATCCACACCCGGCGCGGCTTCGGCTACTGGCTCGGCTGCCCCGACGACTGACCCGACGGCTGCCCCGACGGCTGATCCGACGGCTGTCCTCTGACCTCGCGCCTGATCTCGCACCTGATCCCGGGTCGGGCCCCGGCCTGACCTGGCGTCATACGAGTTGACTGGTCTACACCCTTGACTGGTACAGACCAACGCGGTTGAGTGTGCCCCCCACCCCCCACCACGGCCGCCCCCACGCCGTGGCCGGCCCCGCCGGCGCGTGCGCGCGAGGTTCAGTCCCACCCATGCCCTTCGGGCCCTTGCCCGGGTGCGGCCGTGCTCCACCGAGGAGTTGGTCCCGTGTCGAGGCGCCGCATATCCGCCGTACTGACCGCCCTGATCATCGGCGGTTCCACCCCCCTTCTGCTGCCCGCCCAGAGCGCGTCCGCCGCACCGTGTTCGAGCTATCCGAACTGGGTGGCCGGCAGGTCCTACGTCACCGGCAACATCGTGCGCTACACCGACGGCAAGGCGTACATCGCCGAGCACGACAACCCGGGCTACGACCCCACCATCAGCACCTGGTACTGGGAGCCGTACGCCTGCGAGAACGGTCCCACCAACCCCTCCGGGTTCGTGGTGAGCGAGGCGCAGTTCAACCAGATGTTCCCGAACCGGAACTCGTTCTACACGTACAGCGGGCTGCGGGCGGCCATGAGCGCCTACCCGGCCTTCGCCACCACCGGCAGCGACACCGTCAAGAAGCAGGAGGCCGCCGCCTTCCTCGCCAACGTCAACCACGAGACCGGCGGGCTCGTCCACATCGTCGAGCAGAACACCGCCAACTACCCCACCTACTGCGACTGGAGCCAGTCGTACGGCTGCCCGGCCGGACAGGCGGCCTACTACGGGCGCGGCCCCATCCAGCTCAGCTGGAACTTCAACTACAAGGCGGCCGGCGACGCGCTCGGCCTGAACCTCCTGGGCAACCCCTGGCTGGTGCAGAACGACGCGGCCGTCGCCTGGAAGACCGCCCTGTGGTACTGGAACACCCAGAAGGGACCCGGCACCATGACCGGCCACAACGCCATGGTCAACAGCGCCGGCTTCGGGCACACGATCCGCAGCATCAACGGCTCGCTGGAATGCGACGGCAAGAACCCCGCGCAGGTGCAGAGCCGAGTGAGCGCGTACCAGCGCTTCGTCCAGATACTGGGCACCTCGGCGGGCGGCAACCTGTACTGCTGAGTCGAACGAGCGCACCCGTCCGTCAGGTTCGTCCATCCGGCCGACCCGGCGGGCGGCGTGCCCGGCACGTGCGAGACTGCGGCGACGACCTCGGAGACGATCACGGCGCGGGGCAAAGCAGCATCAACGGGTTCATATAGGCTGCCTGTTCTGTCCCTGCCGTTCGTCACCACCCGGGAGAGTCATCCGTGAGCGTAGCCACCGCCCACTCCGCATCGGCCGTACCGCCCGCCGACGAGACGACCACCACACCGGAGGCCACCGGGGGAATCCCGGCGCAGGACGAGGGCTTCTGGGTCGAGCCGGTCGCGGCCGAGGGACAGACCCAGGTCGAGGGGCAGACCCAGGCCGAGGAGGCCCCCGAGACCCTTGAGACTCCTGAGGACGCGGCCGGCGACGACACCCCCGTCGACGCCGTGGACGAGCAAGTCGCCCGCGACGCCCGCGAGTTCGGGGAGTACGCGCGCACCGGCGGCTGGGCGTTCGCGCTGAAGGTGGCGCGGAGCGTGCGGCCCGGTGGGGAGACGGCGGGCGAGACGCCGAAGGTGTCGGCGAAGCAGTTCGCCGAGCTGGCCGGGTGCTCGCCCGAGCGGGTCATGCGCTACTACAAGGCGTGGGACAAGGCGGCCGACGACGGCATGGTCCCGCACTTCGAGGCGCTGGCCCCCGGCGCGGAGATCGACCTCCCGGACTCCGACGTGTGGCTGTCGTACTACAGCTCCCGGTCGAGCGCGACCTCCGACCGCGGCACCGCGATCACGGCGGCGGCCGAGGCCGAGGGCATCCGCCCGACCAAGGCGCTGGAGGTCGCCGAGAACCCCACCGCGCTGCGCGCCGCGATCCTCGCCGACCCGTCCACCGCGCAGGCCGCCCGCACCGCGCTCCTGGACCGCCTCAAGGAGGACCCCTCCCTCCAGACGGAACTGGCCCGTGACATCGCCCGCACCGACGAGCTGAAGAAGGCCGTCGCGAACGAGACCCAGGCGGCCAGCCGGATCGGCTACGTCCGGCAGATCGTCGAGAACGGCCAGGTCAAGACCCCGGCCGGCCAGGTGATCGACGCCACCGCCGAGCTGCGCGCCGAGGCCGAGCGGCATCTGTCCCTCATCGACGAGCTGGACGACGACGAGGACACCGGCGAGTGGGCGTCGGAGGCCTACGACACCGTCAAGGAACTCGTCGTCCAGACCGTCGAGTCGGACCCCGAACTGCGGGTCCAGGAGCGCCGGACGAAGTTCTACAGCAGCCTCCAGAAGGCCACGAAGGTGTTCGAGGAGCTGACCCTCGACGACGCCGTCGACCTCGACGCCATCTACGAGGACGACATGCTCCAGCGCCTCGAAGACCTCCAGCAGGCGCTGAACACCTGCATCGCCGCCCTGCGCAAGGTGTCGCCGGGCGAGTGATCCCGGGCTCCGGCCCACCCGGCTCCCTCCCGACTCCCGAGGCCCCCTGCCGCGCAGGGGGCCTCCGTCGTGCCAGGGGGCACCCCTCGCGCCGTACGGGCGGAACCCCTCGCGCCGTACCCGGAGAATGCCATTTGCCGTCCGACGCGTGTTACGTATAACCTCCCGGGAACCCCGAGCTACCCGAGAGGCCCCGATGAGACGCATAGCCCTGGTCACCCTCGTGGTCGGCGACTACGACGAGGCGATCCGCTTCTACACCGAGGCGCTCGGCTTCACGCTCGTCGAGGACGAACCGAGGCCCGGCGGCGGCCGGTGGGTCGTCGTCGAACCGGGGAGCGAGGGACAGGGCGGCGGACTGCTGCTCGCCAAGGCCAAGGACGACGCCCAGCGCGGCCGGGTCGGCGACCAGACCGGCGGACGCGTGGGGTTCTTCCTGCACACCGACGACTTCGCCCGCGACCACGCCCGGATGCTGGCCGCCGGCGTCAGGTTCCTGGAGGAGCCGCGCCACGAGCCGTACGGCTCGGTCGCCGTCTTCGAGGACCTGTACGGGAACCGCTGGGACCTCCTCCAGCCGGCCACCGCCTGAGCCACCCCCCGACCGCCGTACCCACCCCACCGCACCGCACCACCTGCCGAGGAACGAACGCCATGACCGCGCCCCGCATCGACGCCGACACCATCCGCAGCCTCCCCAAGGCCGTCCTGCACGACCACCTCGACGGCGGTCTGCGCCCCGCCACGCTCGTGGAGCTCGCGGCGGAGGTCGGTCACACCCTCCCGGAGACCGACCCGGAGGCCCTCGCCGCCTGGTTCTACGAGGCGGCCAACTCCGGTGACCTGGTGCGCTACATAGCCACCTTCGAGCACACCCTCGCCGTGCTGCAGACCCGCGAGGGACTGCTGCGGGCCGCCGAGGAGTATGTGCTCGACCTGGCCGCCGACGGTGTCGTCTACGGCGAGGTGCGCTACGCCCCCGAGCTGAACACGCGGGGCGGGCTCACGATGGGCGAGGTCGTGGAGACCGTGCAGGAGGGGCTGGCCGCCGGTATGGCCAAGGCGGCGGCCCAGGGCACGCCGGTCCGCGTCGGCACGCTGCTGTGCGGCATGCGTATGTTCGACCGGGTCGGCGAGGCCGCCGATCTGGCGGTGGCGTTCCGGGACGCGGGCGTCGTCGGCTTCGACATCGCGGGTGCCGAGGACGGCTTCCCGCCCGCCGACCACCTGGCCGCCTTCGAGCACCTGCGCCGCCAGAGCGTGCCCTTCACCATCCACGCCGGCGAGGCCCACGGCCTGCCCAGCATCCACCAGGCCCTCCAGGTCTGCGGCGCCCAGCGCATCGGCCACGGCGTCCGTATCACCGAGGACATCGTCGACGGCAAGCTCGGCCGCCTCGCGTCCTGGGTCCGCGACCGCCGGATCGCCCTGGAGATGTGCCCCACCTCCAACCTCCAGACCGGCGCGGCCACTTCCATCGCCGGGCACCCGATCACGGCGCTGAAGGACCTCGGCTTCCGCGTCACCCTCAACACCGACAACCGTCTGGTCTCGGGCACCACCATGACCCGCGAGATGACCCTGCTCGTCGAGGACGCCGGCTGGACCCTCGACGACCTGCGCACGGTCACCGTCAACGCCCTCAAGAGCGCCTTCCTCCCGTTCGACGAGCGCAACGCCCTCATCGAGGACGTCGTCCTGCCGCGCTACGCCTCGGCGTCCTCGCGCTGACCGCGCGGCATCCGCCGTATCAGCCCTCGTACGTAAGCCGCCTGGCCGACGTGCTGGAGATCGTCGGCCAGGACACTGACCAGCCGTACACCGAGGGTGACGGCCGGCGTCCACCGCTCGTCCACGATCCGGTCCAGGTCGTCGGCCCCGAGGCCGCGCACGAACGCGAGCGTCTGTTCGTGCACGGCGTCGTGGTATCCGGTCAGCAGGTCGGCCGACTCGACCCGTACCTCGGCCACCTGCGCGGGGCTGTGCCCGTAGCCCGTGTCCCGGGCCGGCAGACCGAGCCCGAAGCGCTTCTCCCAGCCCTGGGACAGCCAGACCTGGTCGAGCCCTGAGGCGTCGGCCAGGTGGTCGTCCTGGATCCGGGTGAGATGCCAGACCAGCCAGGCCACGGAGTTGGCGTCGGGGGCCGGGCGGGCGTGGAGGTCCGCCGGGGACAGTCCGTCCACGGCGGAGTGCACCTCCTCCTTGATCCGGCCGAACGCGTCGAGGAGAACGTCACTGACATCCATACGTCCACCATCGACCATCACGGCCGTGCCCGCACCGCTCCCCGACGCCCACCGTCGGGAACCCGTCAGCTTCCTGCGGCCCCCTTGGCGCCGATGTGGAAGATCTTGAGGCTGCGGTTCATGTCGACGACCAGCTTGGTGGTCCTGCCGTTGCCCCAGGTGAAGGTGATACCGGCCTCGGTGTGGTTCGCGGTGCCGTTGTCGGTGACCTTCCACCGGACGGGGACGTTCTGGGCGCGCAGGACGCCGTCCGCGTTGTTCTTGGCCTCCCAGGCCTTGAGCTCCTTCCGCAGAGCGGGCGTCAGGTAGTACTTCCGCAGCTCCTCGGCGAGCTTGCCGCCGCCCTCCGGGTCGCTCTGGGCGTCGATGTAGGCGCCGTAGAAGTCGGCGATGCGGGTGATCGGGTCCTCCGGCCCGCCGGTGACGGTGCGCGGGCCGCCGGCGGACGCGGTGGCCGTGACGCCGAGGCCGAGGGCCAGGGCGAGGCCCGCCGCCAGAGCGGTACGGCGGGTGGTGCGGGTGGTGCGCGTGCTGGTCATGTTCGTGTTCCCCGTTTTCCGGTGCCGTGTTTCCGGCGCCGAGTCTCTGGTTCCGGTCAGTAGAGCTTGTTGACGGCGGTGGTCGTCGTCTTCTTGAAGGCCTTGACCGGTGCCTTCTTGAAACCGCCGAACTGCCCGTAGTCCACGACGGTGACGGTCCGGCCGTCCCGGCCCACGGACAGGAGCCGCAGGTCCATCGCCCCCCAGGACGCGACACTGGCCACCCCGTGGACGCGGGCGCCCTCCTCGACCGGCAGCGTCCCGAGGTCCCGGTACTCGACCTCGACGTCCGGGTCGGAGGACTCACTCACGCACTTCTGGAAGTCCTTGTTCAGCCGCGTGGCGAGCGCCTTGGCCTTGCTGTCGCTGCCGGTGACGACGACCGTCTGCGTGGCACCCGCCTCCAGGTCCGTCCGGAAGGAGCGGTGGTTGACGTCGTAGGCCAGGAACGCGTCGCCCAGGCAGTACTGGAGCCCCTCGGGGACACCGTCCTCGATCTTGCCCGCCGTCCATGTGGAGGAGAGGTACGGCGGCAGTTCGTTCGCCGACAGGTACTTCGGCGCGCCGCTCGCCTTCGCGGCGGCGGCCGGTACGGCGCCGGCGGCGAGTGCGGAGAGCGCGGTGAGGCCCGCCACGGCGAGTGCGGTGAGCGTGCGGGCTCGGGTGTGCTTGAGCATGGATGTCCCCCGGGACGAGTACGTGAATGCGTACATGAATGAGCACGTGGATGAGCACGTGGATGACTGCGTGGTGTGTCTTCGCCGCCGACGCCGGATGGTCCGTCCGGCCCTGGTCGGTGTGACACCAAGAGCATCGGCCGTCACCCGGTGTGAGCGCAACGGCCCGCGCCCGATCCGGGCCCATGGAACCATCCCAGCCCTTCTGACGTGCACCTACAGGGAGTGCCTGGGATGCCGTCCCGGGACGTGGAGGGACGTGGGAGAACAGTGTCGGCAGTACCGGACGACGTTCAGGAATTCGCGGCGTCGCTCACGCGCATCAAGGAACGCACGGACCGCAGCTACGGCCAGCTGGCCCGCCGCCTCAACATGAACACCTCCACGCTGCACCGCTACTGCGCGGGGGACACCGTCCCGCTCGACTTCGCGCCCGTCGAGCGCTTCGCCGCGCTCTGCGGGGCGACGGGGGAGGAGCGGCTGGAACTGCACCGGCTGTGGCTGCTGGCGGTGGCGGCACGGCAGCGGGCGCGTACGGGCGGGGCAGCCTCCTCGACGCCGGAGCCGGCCCAGCCGACCGAAACGGCGCCGCCCGAGGAGCAGGCCGAGTCGGTGCCGCCCGAGGAACCCGCCGGGTCGGTGCCGCCCGAGGAACCCGCCGGGTCGGTGCCGTCCGAGGAGCACGCCGGGTCGGTGCCGTCCGAGGAGCCCGGCAAGTCCGCCCCGTCCGAGGCTCACGCCGAGTCGGCCGCGCCCACGGAACCACCCTCGTCCCGCCGCCCCTGGCACCGCCGTCGGCGCACCCTCGTCAGCGCGGCCGTCGCCGCCGTGCTCCTCGCCACCCTGGGCGGCCTCGCCGCCCTGCCGTCCGGCCGTTCCCCGGCGGACAGCACCGGGCAGGGCGGCACCCCGACCCCCTCCCGTACGACATCGGCGGCCCAGCGCCCGTCGGCCGCGCCCACGAGCCCGTCGCCCTCGCCGGACATCGAGGCCCCGAAGAGCCCTTCGGGCACGCCCACACCCACGCCCAGTGACAAGCCCGAAGGCACCCCCCCGAAGGACGAGGACACCGGGGAGCGCAAGCCCCCGGCCACCGGAATCCCCCTTACCTGGACGGCGAACTCCCAGATCTGGAACCTGGGTTGCGGTCACGACTACGTCATCGCCAAACCGCCGAAGGAGGTGCCCCCGCCGCCGGCCCCGCAGGACGCGGGCGCCTGGGTCGCGACGCAGCGGGGGGTGCACGGGCGGAACACGATCGTGGAGATCACGGTGCAGGGGAAGAAGTCCACGGCCGTCGTGCTGACGGCGCTGCGCGTGCGGGTCGTCGGACGCGGCGCTCCCACCGAGGGCAACGCCTACGCGATGGACCAGGGCTGCGGCGGACGGGTCAGCCCCCGGTACTTCGACGTGGACCTGGACAAGGACCGGCCGATCGCCCGCCCGGTCGACGGCGCCGACCTGGACGTACGGATCCCGGCCGTGCGCCTTCCGTACCGCGTGTCGGCCGACGACCCGGAGGTGCTGATGGTCTCCGCCAAGACCGAGACCTGTGACTGCAGCTGGTACCTGGAGCTGGAGTGGTCCTCCGAGGGCCGTACCGGCACCATCCGGATCGACGACGACGGCCGTCCGTTCCGTACGACCGGGATCAAGGGCCTGCCGCGCTACGAGTACGACACCCTGAACCGCCGGTGGGTCTCCGTCACCGAGTGACCTCGGGGCCCCCGACCGGCGGATCCAGCAGTTCCATCAGGGCGCGGGCCGCCGGGCTGGTGGCCTGCGGGGACGGCAGCAGGGCCACCGTCTCGTACACGGTCTCGCCGGTGCCCTTGACGGCGAGGGCGGTGAGGGAGTCGCGCTTGTGCCGGAAGTGACGGGGGACGACGGCGACGCCGAGGTTCTCGTCGACGAGTTCGAGGAGGCTGTGCACATCGTTGACCTCCAGGGCGACCGCGCGGCGGACGCCCGCGGCGGCGAAGACCGCGTCGGTGGTGCGGCGTGGGCCCCAGTCCGGGTGGAAGTCGACGAAGACCTCGCCGCCCAGCTCCTCCGGGGTCACCGCGGCCCCGGCCTGCGCGAGGCGGTGACTGGGGTGGCACAGGACGGTCATCGGCTCGCTGGACAGCGGGACGACCCGCAGCTGGTCGGTGTCCTCCTGCGCCGTCCGCACGGCGAACGCCAGATCGAGCCGCCCGCTCGCGACCTCCTCCGCGAGCGCGCCGGAGCCCGCCTGCCGCAGACAGATCTCCACATCCGGGTGCAGACGCCGGAACGAGGCGAGCAGCCCCGCCACATGCAGCCCGGCCACACACTGCTCGGACCCGAGCGCGAGCATGCCGCGCAGCACGCCCTGCACGGCGGCCACCGCCTCCCGGGCCGACCGCACCTGCGCGAGGATCCGCTCCGCCTCGGTCAGCAGCGCCCGCCCGGCCGGGGTGAGCATCACCTTGCGGGTCGTCCGTACGAACAGCGGCGTCTGCAGCTCGCGCTCCAGGGCCCGTACGGAGGCGGACAGACCCGACTGGGAGACCAGCAGGCGTTCGGCGGCCCGGGTGAAGTGCTCCTCCTCGGCGACCGCGACGAAGTGCTGGAGGTGGCGGAGTTCCATGACTGAGAAGCGTAGGCGCTGAATCCCATCGGATTCTTCTGTTGGACCAATGCCCCCAGGTCGCGAAAGAGTGGACACCGGTTCTCGGGGACTTCGGTCCCACCGTGCCAACCTCTCTGGAGTCGCGTTGTACACCGCACACCCCGACCGCTACGCGGACATGCCCTACCGGCGCACCGGACGCAGCGGCCTGAAACTTCCCGCGCTGTCGCTCGGCCTGTGGCACAACTTCGGCCCCGACCGCTCCGTCGAGACACAGCGCGCGATCCTGCGCCGCGCCTTCGATCTGGGCGTCACCCATTTCGACCTCGCCAACAACTACGGCCCGCCCCCCGGCTCCGCCGAGTCCGCCCTCGGCGAGGCCCTCAAGGACGACTTCGCGCCGTACCGCGACGAGCTGGTCATCTCCACCAAGGCCGGCTATCTGATGTGGCCCGGCCCGTACGGCGAGTGGGGTTCCCGGAAGTACGTGCTCTCCTCGCTCGACCAGAGCCTGAAGCGGATGGGCCTCGACTACGTCGACATCTTCTACTCGCACCGCCCGGACCCGGAGACTCCGCTGGAGGAGACGATGGGCGCGCTGCACTCGGCGGTCCAGCAGGGCAAGGCGCTGTACGTCGGTGTCTCCAACTACTCGGCCGAGCAGACCCGTGAGGCCGCCCGCATCCTGGGCGAGCTGGGCACGCCGCTGCTCATCCACCAGCCGCGCTACTCGATGCTCGACCGGCGCCCCGAGAGCGAGGGTCTGCTCGACGCCCTCGACGAGCTCCAGGTCGGCTCCATCGTCTTCTCCCCGCTGGAGCAGGGCCTGCTGACCTCCCGCTACCTCGACGGCATCCCGGAGGGGTCGCGTGCCGCGAGCGACAGCCCCTTCCTGAACTCCGACGCCGTCACCGAGGACCTGGTGGGCAGGCTGCGCGCGCTGAACGAGGTCGCCGAGTCCCGCGGCCAGACCCTGGCCCAGCTCGCCCTGGCCTGGACGCTGCGCGGCGGGCGGGTCACCTCCGCGCTCGTCGGGGCGAGCAGTGCGCGGCAGATCGAGGACAGTGTGGGCGCCATCGACAACCTCGACTTCGAGGCGGACGAGCTGAGCCGCATCGACGCGATCATCGAGGGCAAGGGCTAGTTTCCTGTCCGGCCTCGGGTCACCCGCGGCCCGGTGGGGCTTCTCGCGCAGTTCCCCGCGCCCCTGAAAAGCGGGGGCTCCGCCCCGTCGCTTCTCAGGCCGGCGGGGCCTGCCGTGGTCTTTTCAGGCCCGCAGGGGCCTGAATCTTTAGGGGCGCGGGGAACTGCGCGAGAAGCCCCACCGGGCCGCACTCGACAACGCACCCCGACCCGACCATGTCCGTTGAACACTCCGCCGAAGCCATCCGTATGGAACGGCGACGATCGCGCCCGGAACCACCCCCGCCCTCCCCCCCGGCCCCCAGGAACCCCCGGTCAGCGCCCCCTCCGCATCGTTTCGGCCAATCACACGCTCGCATATGCCAGGAGACTGGCTGAATTGGCATGGTGACAGAGCGTCAGGAGTGTCGATACTCGACTGACAGGGCGATTGAGTCATGAACGAACGCGCCCCCGTGCGCGTTCACCGCGTCACTGTGCGTGACGACTGGGTCGCCGGATGCGCACGACCAGCAAATCTGTGAGGCGGAAGCAAGGCTGCGCGGCGAGTGGGGCCGGGCGGGTCGGCGGTGCGATCGGGGGAGCGAAGCGTGCACGACGAATTCCTGTGCCATGTCACCGCGTACGGCTGGTGCGACGGCCGGCGCGTCGGTGTGCCCCTCGGTACCTATCGCGCCCCCACGCTGGCGCTGGCCCTGTGGTGGATGCGCGACCGCGCGTTATGGATCGCCGAACGCCTCGACCCGCGACCCGAGAACCCGAACTTCCCCCCGAACGCGGTCGTCCCGGTCGCCGAGACCGTTCCGGACGTACCGAGCCAGCTGCGCGCCTGGTCCACCGACGACGGACAACAGCAGCTGGTCGCCGAGGAGTTGGCCGCCGGGAACATGGTCCGGATCGCCACCAACGACGACACCACGGAGTACGAGCTGCTCGCGGAGTCCGTCGACGCCGTCCGTATGCAGCGCATCGCCCAGAGAATCGCCGCCCCCGCCGCCTGATCCGGGGGCGGCAGGGTTCGTCGGCCCGCCGGCCCGCGGCCGGCCCGCCGCCGGTCCTCGCCGAGGCGGCCGGGCGCGCATATCCGTACGAATCGGTAGAATTTTCGGCATGGCAGAGCGGTCGATCGCACCGACTGCGCCCGAACTCGTGCTGGAGACCGAGACGGGCTCCACCGTGATGACCCCGAGCCACGCCTACCACGTGGGACGCGACCCGCTCAGTGACGTCTTCCTCGACGACGACCGGGTCTCCTGGCACCACGCGGTGCTGCGGGCCGAGGCCGGCCACTGGACGATCGAGGACGAGAACAGCACCAACGGCACCTACGCCGACGGCCACCGCGTCCACGAGTGGGACGTCGGACCCGGCACCGTCATCCACTTCGGGAGCCTCCCCGACGGCCCCCGCGCCGTGCTCACCGGCCCCGCCCCCGAGCGCCCCTCCGGTGTCTTCCACCCCGCCTCCACCGGCACCTTCCGGCAGCCCACCAGCGTCCGCCCGCTGCCCCAGCGAACCGTCCGTATCGGCCGCGCCGCCGACAACGACCTGGTCATCGACGACCTCGTCGTCTCCCGCCGGCACGCGGAGCTCCGGGCGCGGCCGGAGGGCACGTACGAGATCGTCGACCTCGGCAGCCACAACGGCACCTTCCTCAACGGCACGCCCGTCGATCAGGCCCCGGTCACTCCCGGTGACATCGTCGGTATCGGGCACTCCGCGTTCTGCCTGGTCGGCGACGAGCT
Organism: Streptomyces sp. NPDC001868; assembly: GCF_040297125.1. Taxonomy (NCBI): domain Bacteria; kingdom Bacillati; phylum Actinomycetota; class Actinomycetes; order Kitasatosporales; family Streptomycetaceae; genus Streptomyces; species Streptomyces sp. NPDC001868. The sequence continues at coordinate 172,055 of NZ_JBEOYO010000008.1, forward strand.
CCAGGAGTACGTCGACACCGGTGAGGTCTCCCTCGATGTCCAGGAACTCACCGTCGCCGTCGACCGCGGCCGGAAGACCCTGCTGGACAGGGTCACGTTTCCGGTCGGCGAGAAATGCCTCCTCGCCGTCGTCGGCCCGAGCGGCGCCGGCAAGTCCACCCTCCTGAACGCCCTCACCGGACAGCGCCCCGCCGACAGCGGCACGGTCCTCTACGACGGCCGCGACCTCTACCGCGACTACGCGGAACTGCGCCAGCGCATCGGTCTGGTCCCGCAGGACGACATCCTGCACGCCCAGCTGACCGTCCGCAGGGCCCTCTCCTACGCCGCCGAACTCCGCTTCCCGCAGGACACCGCGAAGGCCGAGCGACGGGACCGGGTCGACGAGGTGATCCGCGAACTGGGCCTCGAACAGCGCGCCGGCCAGCCCATCCACAGCCTCTCCGGCGGCCAGCGCAAGCGGGTCAGTGTCGCCCTGGAACTGCTGACGAAACCCTCCCTGCTGTTCCTCGACGAACCGACCTCAGGCCTCGACCCGGGCATGGACCGCTCGGTGATGCACATGCTGCGCGGCCTCGCCGACGACGGCCGCACCGTCATCGTCGTCACCCACAGCGTCCTCAGCCTCGACGTCTGCGACCGCCTCCTCGTCCTCGCGCCCGGCGGCAAGGTCGCCTACTACGGGCCGCCGGACGACACCCTCGCCTTCTTCGGGTTCGAGCAGTGGCCGGAAGCCTTCGAGGCCTTCGAACGGGACCAGGAGCGGGACTGGGCGGGGGAGTACCGCGACTCGCCCTTCCAGCGCCAGTACGTCACCGCCGCCATGGAACAGCCGTATCTGCCCGACCTGGAACCGGTCGCCGCGGCACCGCCGCCGCCCAAACCGCAGAGCTGGGGCGCCCAACTGGGCACCCTGGTCCGCCGGTACGCGGCCGCGCTGAGCGCCGACCGCACCTTCCTCGCCATCATGATCGCGCTGCCGTTCGTGATGGGCGCGATGGCCAGGGCGCTCGCGGGGAGCACCCTGGACCGGGAGACCGCCATGAACGCGCTGCTCATCCTGTGTGTGGGCGGGGTGCTGACGGGTGCGGCGAACGCCGTGCGCGAACTGGTCAAGGAACGGGTGATCTACCGGCGGGAACGAGCCGTCGGCCTGTCCAGATCCGCGTACCTGATGTCCAAGGTCGTCGTCCTCGGCACCGTCACCGTGCTCCAGGCGGTCGTCCTCACCCTGGTCGCCCTGCTCGGCGTCGACCTCAACGCCCCCGGCGGCGAAGGGGTGTTGATGCCGCCCCTGGTCGAGATCACGGTCGCCGTGGCACTGCTCGCGTTCACCGCGATGATGCTCGGCCTGGTCGTCTCCGCGCTGGTCCGCAAGGAGGAGGTCACCATGCCGCTGCTGGTGCTCCTCGCGATCGTCCAGGTCGTGTTCTGCGGTGCGCTGCTGGATGTGAAGGGCACGATCGTCCTCGAACAGCTGGCGTGGCTGGTGCCGTCGCGGTGGGCGTTCGCCGCGATGGCCGGCACGATCGACCTCGAACGGATCGTCCCCGACACGACGGACCCGCTGTTCGAGCATTCGGCGGGCGTGTGGCTGCTCGACATGGGGATGCTCGTCGTCCTCTCCCTGCTCTGCGGCTGGCTCGTCGTCCGGCTGCTGCGCCGCCGCGAACCCGCGGTGATGCGGAAGTAGCCGCGATGACGACCCCGGGATTCCTCCCCACCCATGTCGTCCCGCCGGGCGGTCTGCCCGCCTGGGAGGCCCCCGACCCGTCGTATCCCACCGTGGCCCTCGACGCCCTGCTGCCCGTGCAGTTGCTGGAGCGGCGCGGCGACTGGGGCCGGGTCCTGTGCGCCAACGGCTGGTCCGCCTGGATCGACGGCCGCCTCCTCGTCTCCGTACCCCAGGACCCGCCCGCCGCCGGCGCGGACGCCACCCGCACGGCCGACCCGCGTCCGCTGCTGGCCCGGGTCGAGGAGGCCCTGACGCGGTACCGCACCGAGGCGGAGGCCCTGGCCGCCGGGCACCGCGACCGCGAGTCCTTCCGGGACCGTACGAAGGGGCTGCGGATCGGTGTCGTCGTCGACGGCGAGTCCCTGTGGCTGTTCGACGCCGCGCACGAACGGTGGGTGTACTGCGACGGGGCCCGGCTGAGCACGTTCGCCGTGGGCGACGAACCGCACGAGACCCCGGCCGCGCCGCGACCGCCGGCCGCGCCCCGGGTGGCGCCGGTCGCGGCCTCCACCCCGGAGCCCACCAGGGTCGTAGGGGAACCCGAGACCGAACACGGACCGGCGGAGGGCCATCCGGTGGAGGACCGCCCGGCCGGTCGGCCTCCCGCGGATCACGGGCCGAGAGACAACGGGCCGAAGGATCACGGGCCGAAGGATCACGGGCCGAGGGATCACGAACCCACCCGTCTGGTCCCGCCGGTGACCCGTGATGAGTGACACCCAGCCGTACGCGGGGCGCCCCTCCGAGCTGGTCGGACGGCAGATCGCGAGCTACCGCATCGAACGCGAGATCGGCCGGGGCGGCATGGCCGTCGTCTACCAGGCGATGGACCTGCGGCTGGAACGGACGGTCGCGCTGAAGCTGCTCGCCCCGGAACTGGCCCGCAACGACACGTTCCGGCGCCGCTTCACCCACGAGTCACGGGTGGCCGCCGCCATCGACCATCCGCACATCGTGCCCGTCTTCGAGGCGGGGGAGACGGACGGTGTCCTCTACATCGCCATGCGGTACGTCGCCGGCAGCGATCTGCGGCATCTCCTGGACCGGGAGGGCCCGTTGCCGGTCACGACCGCCGTCCGGATCGCCGCCCAGGTCGCCTCCGCGCTCGACGCGGCGCACGATCACGGTCTGGTGCACCGGGACGTGAAGCCCGGCAACATCCTGGTCGCGCAGGGCACCGACAGCGACCACCCCGAGCACGTCTATCTCACGGACTTCGGCCTGACGAAGAAGTCGCTGTCCCTGACGGGGTTCACCAGCGTCGGCCAGTTCGTGGGGACCCTCGACTACGTGGCACCGGAGCAGATCTCGGGCAAGCCCGTCGACGGCCGCTGCGACGTCTACAGCCTCGCCTGCGTCGTCCACGAGACCCTCGCGGGCCGGCCGCCCTTCCAACGGGACGACGACATGGCCCTGTTGTGGGCCCATCAGTACGACGAGCCGCCTCCCCTGACCGACGGACGCCCCGATCTGCCGCCGGCCGTGGACGGGGTGCTGGCGACGGCGCTGGCCAAGTCCCCGGACGACCGCTACGACTCCTGTCTGTCCTTCGTGGCGGCGCTCAGGGCCGCCGACACCACGCGCGGCTTCCCGCCGGGGCACGCACCGACCCGGGCCGCCGCGCCGAAGGCATCGGGACCGCCCGAGGCCCCGCCCGAACCGCCGCCGTGGGCCCGGCCCGTCTTCATCCGGTCCGGCCGGTACCCCTACTGACGTCGAGCCGCCCGACACGGGCCACGTTCGCCCGGTCGTCGGCGTCCTGGCTGGCCTCGGCGGCGAACCAGGCGTCGAGGATCTCCTTGAGCAGCGGCTCGGAGGTCAGCCGCAGCCCGATCGCCAGGACATTGGCGTCGTTCCAGCGGCGGGCACCGTCGGCCGTGTACGCGTCCGTGCACAGCGCGGCCCGCACCCCGGGCACCTTGTTCGCGGCGATCGACGCGCCGGTGCCCGTCCAGCAGCACACCACGGCCTGGTCCGACACACCGGAGGCGACCTCGCGCGCCGCCGCCTCCGAGCAGACGGCCCACTGGGAGTCGTCCCCGGCGCGCAGCGCGCCATGGGTCAGTACCTCGTGGCCCCGGCCGCGCAACTCCGTAAGGAGGAAGCGGGCGACGGGCTCGTCCATGTCCGAGGAGACGGAGATCCGCATGCCCCCGAGGCTACCCGGCGGGGCGCCGGCGGCTACGGGCGCGGCCAAGTCTTGCCGTGCAGCCGCTCGATGCTGGTGTTGAAGCGCTCCAGATAGTCGGCGAACCCGGCGATGTCCTCGTCCGACCAGTCGGCCAGCACCACGGCGAGGCTGCGGACGTTGCCCTCCCGCTCCTCGTCCAGCCTGCGCTCGCCCTCCTCGGTGATACGGAACTTCCGCGCCACACCGCCCTCCGGGTCGAGGACGTGCTCGACCAGCCCGGCCCGCAGGGTGGCGGCGGTCTGGCGGCGCAGGGTGGAGGCGTCGAGGCCGAAGGCGTCGCTCAGCTCACTGATGGACATCGGCCCCTCGACACGGATGCGGCTGAGGAGGATGTACGCGCTGCGCTCCAGCGTGGAGTCCTTGCGGCGCCCCTTGCTCTGGCTCAGATGCTGGTAACGCCCGAGCAGCATGTTCTCGTACTCGACCCGGCGCGTCGGCTCTTCCACGGTCGCCTACCTCCTCGTTGCGGACACGGCCAGGGCGATCTTTGCATCCCGGCAGGAGGGCTCCGCCGGATCAGGCAGCGTACCCGCGATGTGCATCATGCACGAGACGTGTGCCATGCATGGTGCAGGTAGGATGCACGTCAGGTGCATGACGTATGCCCTCGCATTCATCGCACGGAGGATTCCTTGACGGCCAACCCCCCGCCCGCCAGCCGCCCGGGCGGTGTCATCGCGACGCTGGCGCTCGCCGGCATCGTCGCCGCGATCATGCAGACGCTGGTGACACCGCTGCTCACCGAGCTGCCCACGATCCTCGACACCAGCGCGGCGAACGCCTCCTGGGTGATCACCGCGACGCTGCTGACGGGAGCGGTCTTCGGCCCGATCGGCGGACGTCTCGGCGACCTCTACGGCAAGCGGCGCATGCTCCTCGTCTGCTGTGCCCCGCTGATCATCGGCTCGGTGGTCTGCGCGCTGTCCTCGACCGTCGTGCCGATGATCGTCGGCCGGGGCCTCCAGGGAATCGGCATGGGCGTGGTCCCGCTCGGCATCAGCCTGCTGCGTGACGTCATCGCGCCGGAGAAGCTCAGCGGCTCCATCGCCCTGGTCAGCGCCTCCCTCGGTATCGGTGCCGGCCTCGGTCTGCCGATCGCCGCCTCCGTCGCCCAGTACGCCAGCTGGCGGGTGCTGTTCTGGGGCGCCGCCGGTCTGGCCGTCGCGGTCACCACCATGATCTGGTTCCTCGTCCCCGAGACCCCCGCCGGCGCCAAGGGGCAGCGCTTCGACTTCGTCGGCGCCTTCGGCCTCGGCGGCGGTGTGGTGTGCCTGCTCCTCGCGGTGTCCAAGGGCGCCGACTGGGGCTGGGGCTCCGCGGTCACGCTCGGCCTGTTCATCGCCGCCGCCGTGCTCCTGCTGTCCTGGGGCTTCTGGGAGCTGCGCACCCGCGAGCCACTGGTCGACCTGCGCACCACCGCCCACCCGCGCGTGCTGCTCACCAATGTCGCCTCGGTCCTCGTCGGCTTCGGCATGTACGCGCAGTCGCTGATCACCCCTCAGCTTCTGAGGTTGCCTGAGGCCACCGGCTACGGTCTGGGCCAGTCGATGCTGGCCATGGCGCTGTGGATGGCCCCGGCCGGCCTGATGATGATGGCGTTCTCCCCGCTCGGCGGAAAGCTCACCAACGCCCGGGGCCCCAAGTTCACGCTGGTCACCGGCTCCCTGGTGATCAGCACCGGCTACGGTCTGTCGCTCGTCCTGATGGGCTCCACCTGGGGTCTGCTGATCGTCTCCCTCGTCGTCAGCTCCGGTGTCGGCCTCGCGTACGGCGCCATGCCCGCGCTGATCATGAGCGCGGTGCCGCTGTCCGAGACGGCCTCCGCCAACAGCTTCAACACGCTGATGCGCGCCCTGGGCACCTCCACCGCCGCCGCCGTGGTCGGTGTGGTCCTCGCCCAGATGACCACCACGCTCGGTGGCTTCAGCCTGCCCTCGGAGGCCGGCTTCCGTACCGGCCTGATGATCGGCTGCGGTGCCGCGCTGGTGGCCGCCGCCGTCGCCGTGTTCATCCCCGCCGCACGGGCCACCGGGTCCGACGCCGATGCCGAGGAGCAGGAGCCGAGCACGGCGGAGGCCCCCGCTTCCGCCGCGTGAGGAGGGGGCAGGGGCGGGGGAGTACGCCGGCCCCTGCGCCCAACCGGTCCGGCGCAGCGCCTAGCCGGTCCGGCGCAGCAGGGCGGCCAGGGTGAGGCGGGACGAGACACCGAGTTTGCGGTAGACGCGGAACAGATGGGTCTCCACCGTGCGCGGGCTGAGGAAGAGGCGCTCGGCGATGTCGCGGGTGCGCAGCCCCTCGGCGGCGAGTTCGGCTATCTCGCGTTCGCGGTCGCTGAGGGTGCCGAGCGACCGCGTGGCCGGGTCGCTCTCGGACAGTTCGACGCGCAGGTCGGCCACCCGCTCCCGCACCAGCTGCGCCCCACTGGAGCGGGCGACCGCCTCGGCCACGTCCAGTCGGCGCAGCGCCTCGGCCCGGTCCTCGGTCGCGGCGAGGGAGGGGGCGCAGGCAGCCAGCGTCCAGGCGTACTGCACCGGCATACCGGCGGAACGGAACCCCCGCGCGGCCAGGGCGAAGAGCTTGCCCGCCATGTCGTGTTCCCCGTCGGCCGCGTGGAGCCGGGCGCGCGCCTCCTGCACATACGCCTCCTGCACCGGCAGCCCGAGCCGGCCGGCCGCCATCTCGGCGGCCTGGACCAGACGGTGGGCCTCGTCGTGGTCACCGCACTCCAGCGTGGCCATGGCCAGCAGGGCGAGCAGGAAGGGCCGGGAGAACGGGCGCACCAGCGACAGCCCCTCACCGCCCCCGCCCTCCAGCAGCGTCCGCCGGCATCCGGCGGCGTCACCGGCGAGCAGCCGCGCCTGCGCCAGCAGACCCGTCGCCGAGGTCGCCCACCAGGTCCGGCCGGGCGGGGCGACGGTCGTCGCCTCCTCGACCAGGGCGACCGCCTCGGCCGCGTACCCCTGTCCCCTGGACCAGACGAGCGCGGTCGCGCGCATCGCCCGCGCCAGGGTGACCGCGCCCTCGGCGCCCACGGAGCGGGCCAGGGTCTCGACCTCGCGGGCCCGCCGCTCCGAGGTGTCCAGCCGGCCGGTCCACTGCTCGACCATGGCGAGTGCCAGGAGCCGGTGCATCAGGATGGGCCGCCGCGCGTCCGGGGCGGTGGTCTCCAGACCCCGGCCCAGATGACGGGCCGCGTCCGCGAACCGCTCCAGGTACAGCTCGGCACAGCCGAGGAGGGCGAGCGTCTCCGGCGTACGGCCGGCCATCGGGTCGGGCAGGGCGTCCAGCAGCCGGGCGCAGTGCGTGACCTCGGGGCCCGCCTCGTCGACGTCTCCCGCGTGGACGGCGCAGAGCGCGGACAGGACGCGGAGCACGGTGCGGTCCGCGCGGTCCGCCGCGCCCGCCGCCCGCGAGGCCTCCCGGAGCAGGGTGCGCGCCTGGTCGTGCGTCCCCCGGAGCGTGTGGACGAGCCCGTACTCGATGGCGAGCCGGACGGCCTCGGCCGGCAGCGGGTCGGGCAGCGGCCGGGGCAGCAGGGCGAGGGCGGCGCCGACGACGGCCGTCGCCTCCTGGTACCGGCCGAGCTGCCGCTCCGCGTCGGCCCAGACGGTGTGCGCCTGGAGCGACTGACTTTCCGTGAGATCCGCGCCCGGATCTGCCAGCAGCTCATGGGCGCGGGAGCGTGCCTCCTCCGGCTGTCCCGAGGCGATCAGGGCACGGCAGCAGGCGAGTTCCAGCGCGGTCCGGGCGGCCGGGTCCCCGCCCTGGCCGGGCAGGGACTCCAGGGCCAGCCGGAACCAGCGGGCCGCGGTCGCCGGCGCCCGGGCGGCGACCTCCGCGGCTCCCTCCGCCAGGGTGCGCGCGGTGCCCGCCGGGTCGGTGCCCCACAGGTGCTCGGCGTGGCGGGCCCGTTCGCCGGCCCGGCCGCCACGGGCGGTGACCAGCTCCAGGGCGCGCTGGTGGGCGCGCAGCCGGAAGGACAACCCGGCCCTCTCGTACGCGACATGGCCGACCACGGGGTGGCGGAAGCGCAGGCCCCCGCTCCAGTCGGCCTGCCGTACCAGGTCCGCCCGTTCCAGTTCGGCGAGCGTGTCCAGGGTGGCGTCCAGGCCCAGACCGGAGACCCGGGCCACGTCCTGCGGCCGGAAGGGGGAGCCGAGCACGGCCGCCGCCGACATCGTCGTCGCGGCGCTCGGCGTCAGGGCGTCGAGTTCGGCGACGAGCGGCTTCGCCTCGCGCAGCAGCCCGTCGGTGTCGGTTCCCGGACGGTCGGGCCAGTGGCCGGGGTGCCAGTCGGCCGCGAGGAGCACGCGCAGATGGCGCGGATTGCCCTCCGCCGCGGCGCACACCTGACCCGCGAACTCCCGGAGCGCGGCGGGGCCGTGCGCATACGGCGCGGGGCTCGTGTCCGCGTGCCGGCCGGTGAGCAGGGCGGCCACCGCCTCGGTGTCGAGGGGGCCCGGTTCGAGCCGGGTCACCGTGCCGGCCCGGAGCCCGTCCTCCAGCGCCTCCCGCAGCTCGGGCGAGGTCTGCCGGGGACGGTGGGCCAGGGCGAGCACGAACGGGCGGGACACCACGGAACGGACCAACCGTATGAGCGTCGCCGTCGACTCGGGGTCGCACCAGTGGACGTCGTCCAGGACCAGGACACCGCCCGCCGCCCACTGGGCGGGCCGGTCGCGGACCTCGGCGAACGAGGTCGCGCGGGCGCCGGGCGTACGGGGGAAGCCCTGCCGGGCCTCCCAGGCGTCGCGCAGCACCTGGAACGGGGTGGAGCCGCCGCGTACGGCATGGGCCCGGGTGACGGGGAGTCCTCGGCGGGCGGCCAGGTCCACGAGGGCCAGGGCGAGACGGGTCTTGCCGATGCCCGGCTCCCCGGCGATCTCCACGACCGATCCCCGGCCGTCGTCCAGCGCCTCCACGACTCCCGAGAGCAGGGCGAGTTCGGCCTCCCGTGCGACGAGGAGATCTCCGGCCGGTCCGGGCACTGCGGTCATGCGTGCCGTTCCCCCTTGCGCGTACGTCCGACATCCCCGGGCTCACTCCGGCTCACAGGGCGTCCTCAGGGCAACCCTACAGAGGCGCGAGAGGGGTGTCCGTCCGCTTCCCGGGGCCGGTGACCGGGCGGACATCGCCTGCGGGTGTCGCTTACGGCGAGGCGGGGGAGTCCAGGGGCCGGACGGTGAGGGACCACGGGCCGTCGGAGCGGGCGTAGATGAGGCAGGGGCCGCTGAGAGGGGCCTCGCCGTGCCAGGGGCCGACGTGGTTGGCCAGCTCGTCCAGGAAGCCGGTGCCGTCCGGTTCGAAGGTGTCGACGAGGAAGTAGCCGCCGTCGTCGGACCGGGGATCGCCCTCGTACCGCAGGGTCGCGATCCCGGGGCCGCCGGTGTGGCGGAGCACGTCCGAGGCGGGGCGCCGTATGCCGCCCTCGCAGCCGAGCGCGCTCGACACCGGACTCACGTCGACCGTCCACGGTCCGTCCGCCTGGACGCGCAGCGCCCGCACCGGCCGGTCGTCGGCGTTCACCAGGGCCCGGCAGGAGAAGGGCCCGTCGGTGTAGACGAGTTGGCTCTGGGAGTGCAGCCTCCCGTCCAGGGCGTCCACGACGAAGTGCCCGGTCCCCGGGTGCGTGATGTCGAGGATGACCGGCCCCGTCCCGGTGGTCAGCTCGGCGACCTCGTCACTGTCCCCGTCGATCCGCTGGAGCGCCGGGCCGCCCGCGGTGAGCAGCGGGGGTGCCTGCCGGGGCGGCTCATGGCTCTTGACGACCCCGGACAGCGGCACCACATCGGCCCGTTGCTTCGCACGGTCGCGCCGAAACCACTTCATCGTGCCCCCCTGGTGACGTCTGCGCACAGTATTGGGCGTCCGGGTCTCCGCGTATACAACGAGGACCCGCACTTCGATAACTGCCCTTGTGACCTGGGATGTTGTGTCGTTCATCATTGTTTGCGGGCCTGAGCGAATCGACGTGTATCGTCCCCGGCCCCACCGGGCATGGTGAGGGGGGCGGAATGTGCCCGGGCACGCGGCGCGCGACGACGGAGTCGCGTGTGGCGGCGGAGCCGGGGCCGCCCGTGCCGTCCTGAGCGAAGGTGGTCCACGCGTGCTGCGCACGTGTGGTGCTGAAGAGGGGAGCCATGGCGCGGCCGGTCGTGTCCGAGGACGTTCTGCCGCAGCCGATCGCCCTGGGCTGTGTCGCCGGGATCGGCGCGGAGGCCTGGGACCGGCTCTTCGGCTCGCCCCGGCCCGCCGCCCTGCACCCCTTCCCGGAGCTGGAGGGGCCCCGGCACCGGGCCGTGTCCACACCGGGCGACCTGCTCTTCCACATCAGGGCGACGCGCGTCGACCCGTGCTTCGCGCCGGCCGCCGAGATCATGCGGCAACTGCGCGGCGTGGACTCCTGGGACGAACTCCCCGTCGAGGCGCAGGAGAAGGTCATCGGCGGGACCAAGCTGACCAACCTGGAGCTGGACGTGGAGGGTTCGCACGTCGACGTCGACACGGTCCTCGGCCCGGACGGCACCGAGCAGCGCATACTGCGCGCCGCCATGCCGTTCGGCAGGCCCGGCCAGGGCGAGTTCGGCACGTACTTCATCGCCTACGCCCGTGACCCCGAGACCATGCTGCGGAAGATGTTCCTCGGCGAACCGCCGGTCGGCCACGACCGGATCCTGGACTTCTCCCGGGCCGTGACCGGCACCATGTTCTTCGTGCCCTCGGCGGACTTCCTGCGCACGATCCCGGCCCGCCGTCCACCGGTCTGACACGCCCGTGCCCGCTGCGGCCCGTCAGTACTCGTCCTCGCCCTCGACGAACGTCCGCACCACCTCGATCTCCGCGATCCGGGACACGTCCACCCGGCGCGGATCGTCGCCCAGCACCACGAGGTCGGCCCGCTTGCCGGGGGTGAGGCTCCCGGCGTCGGTTTCCCAGTGGCAGGCGCGGGCCGCCTCGACGGTGTAAGCGCGCAGCGCCTCCTCGACGGTGATCGCCTCCTCGGGGCCGATGAGACGCCCGGACTCCGAGGCCCGCTCCACCATGAACTGGATCGCCCGCAGCGGGGCGCCGTTCGCCACCGGGCGGTCCGAGCTGCCGGCGACCCGGACGCCGTGGTCGAGGAAGCCCCGGCCCCGGTAGAGCCAGCCGGCCCGGTCCTCGCCCATGATCGTGGCGTAGTCGTCGCCGTAGTAGCGCAGGAAGCTCGGCTGGATGACGACGGTGACGCCGAGCGCGGCGAGCCGGGGGAGTTGGTCGGGGCGGACCAGGCCCGCGTGCTCGACGCGATGCCGTGCCGTCGGGCGGGGGCTCAGCTTCTGGGCCTTCTCCAGCGCGTCCAGGGCGACATCGAGGGCCCGGTCGCCGATCGCGTGCACGGCGAGCTGCCAGCCCGCGAGATGCCCCTCGACGATCGTGCTCTCCAGCACCTCCGGCTCGTGCATCAGCTGACCGGAGCCACCGGGCCCGCCGGGGCCTTCGGGGCTCAGATAGGGGCTGGTGAGGGCCGCCGTACGGGCCATCATGCCGCCGTCGGTGAATATCTTGAGCGCGCCGAGGGAGAGCGCGCCGTCCCCGAAGCCACTGCGCAGCCCGAGGTCGATCGCCCGGCTCGTGGTGTCCCCGGCGTCCGCGCCGACCGGACGCAGCGCGTCGGCGGCGACCATCAGCCGTACCCGCACCGGCAGTCGGCCCGACTCGTGGGCGAGCTGGTACGCGGCGCCCTCGATGGGACTGTGCCCGAAGAGCCGGGCCCCGACCCCCGCCTCGGCGCACCCTGTGATCCCCTCGGACCGGCAGACGCGCGCCGCGTGCTCGATCGCCGACGCCAGCTCGGTGAGCGCGTGCGGTGGCCGGGACTGCAGCGCGGCCCCCATCGCGCCCTCGGCGAGGAAACCGTCCGGGCGGGCCACCTCCGCCGGGAGCCCGTTCAGCACGGCCGAGTTGACCAGACAGGCGTGCCCGGAGAGGTGGCCCAGATACACCTTGCGTCCGGCGCTGACGGCGTCGAGGTCCGCCGCCGTCAGCGGACGGTCCAGGGTGCGCTGGTCGTAGCCGCCGAAGTCCACCCAGCCGCCGGCGGGGGCCCGCGTCACCGCCTCCGCCACCACACGGAGCACGTCGTCCGCGCTGCGGCTCGGCGCGACACTGGGTGCCCCCGCCTTCAAGCCCGCCCACGCCAGGTGCACATGGGCGTCGATGAAGCCCGGCAGCACGGTGGCGCCGCCCAGGTCCAGTGTCCGGCGTGCCGGGAGCCCCGCCACCTCCTCGTCCAGGCCGACGATCCGCCCCCGCCAGATGCCGAGTTCACGGGCGGCCGGGCGGTCCGGGTCCATGGTGACGACATGGGCGTTGGTGATCCTGGTGCTGAGCACGAACAGGTCCTTCCGGTCGGTGAGGTCTCGAAGAGGTTTCGGGGCTGGTCCAGGAAGACAAATGTAGTTAGCCTTACCTAAGTTTTCTTGTACGTATCCTGTGTTGGCGAAACCGGTCCGGAGTGTTGCGTGAGAAAAGCGGACCCACCGGGGCGGAACGTCCTGTGGCGCGCGGTCGGCGGACAGCGTCGGGACGTCGTGCTGGGCGCGGTTCTGGGGATGGGACACCAGACGGGCGAGGCCCTGGTGCCGGTGCTCATCGGACTGGCCATCGAGCGCGGAGTCGTGGACGGCGACGCCCCCGGACTGCTGCTGTGGCTCGGCATCCTGGCCGTCCTGTACGTCGGACTGTCCTTCAGCTTCCGCTTCAGCGCGCGGGCCGGTGAGCGCGCCGCCGTCACCGCCGCGCACCACCTCAGGGCCGAACTCGTCGGCCGTGTCCTCGCTCCAGAGGGCGGCGCCGAGGAGGGACGCCTGCCGGGCGAGCTGACCAACATCGCCACCGAGGACGCCAAGCGGGTCGGTGCCGTCGCTATGGCGCTCATCGTCGCCTTCGCGGCCGCCGCCGGGCTCGTGGTCAGCGCGGTCGCGCTGCTGCGGGTCTCCCTCGTCCTGGGCCTGCTCGTCCTCCTCGGGACCCCGCTGCTGCTGTGGCTGGGACACCTGCTGAGCAAGCCCCTGGAGCGGCGCAGCGAGACCGAGCAGGAACGCGCCGCGCAGGCCTCCGGCGTGGCCGCCGACCTGGTCGCCGGACTGCGCGTCCTCAAGGGCATCGGCGCCGAGACGGCGGCCGTCGCCCGCTACCGGCGCGTCAGCCAGGACTCCCTCGCCGCGACCCTGCGCGCCGCCCGCGCCGAGGCCTGGCAGCACGGCGTCGTCACCATCCTCACCGGCACCTTCATCGCCCTGGTCGCCCTCGTCGGCGGACGCCTCGCCGCACGCGGTGACATCGGCCTCGGCGAACTCGTCTCCTCCGTCGGCCTCGCCCTGTTCCTCGTCGGCCCGCTCGGCGAATTCGCCTGGGTCAACGCCGAACTGGCGCAGGGCCGCGCCTCCGCCGCCCGGATCGCCGAAGTGCTGGACGCCCCCGGTGACGTGTCCGACGCACCCGCCGCCGACACGATCCCGGCGGCCGGTGTCGAGGGACGGCTGACGCTGCGCGCCCTCACCCACGGCACCCTGCGCGGCGTCGACCTCGACATCGCCCCCGGCGAGACCGTCGGCGTCGCCACCACCGACCCCGCCGACGCCTCCGCCCTGCTGCGCTGCCTCGGCCGCCGCGTCGACCCCGACGCGGGCGCCGTGGAACTGGACGGCACGGAACTCACCGCGCTCGGCCTGGCCGACGTACGCGCGGCGATCCTCGTCGCCGAGCACGACGCGGACCTGTTCGAGGGCACGGTCTGGGAGAACGTCACGGCGGCGGTACCCGCCCGAGCGGGAGCGACCGCCGTATCGGTGGAAGCGAAGGTCGCCCCGGTGGAAGCGACGGCCGTGTCGGCGGGCGCCGCGCCCGCACCGGCCGGAGTCACCGCCGCGATGGCCGCCTCCGGCACGGACGAGGTCGCCCGAGCGCTGCCCCACGGGGTCGACACGGCCGTCACCGCGCGCGGCCGTTCGCTCTCCGGCGGACAGCGGCAACGGGTCGCCCTCGCCCGCGCCCTGGCCGCCGACGCGCCGGTCCTCGTCGTGCACGAGCCCGCCACCGCCGTCGACGCCGTCACCGAGACCCGTATCGCCGCCGGGATCAGGGACGTCCGGGGCGGACGGACCACGCTCCTGGTCACCAACAGCCCGGCCCTGCTCGCCGTCACCGACCGAGCCGTCCTCCTCCACGACGGCCGGGTCACCGCGACCGGCGACCACGAGCGCCTCGTCCACGAGTGCGCCGACTACCGTACGGCGGTTCTGACATGACCGAGCGACCCGACGGCCGTTCGAGGACGACCGAGCGATCCGACGGCCGATCCCGGACGACTGAGCGATCCGACGGCCGTTCCCGGACGACCGAGCGACCCGGCGCCGACGGGACCGCCGAGACCGTTCCTGTTCCCCCCGGCGGCGACCGCCCCGGGCCCGAACTGCTGCCCGTCGCCACCCCCGCCCGCACCCGGGCGGCGGTCGCCGAACTGCTGCGCCCGCAGCGGCGGTTGGCGGTGTCCGCCTTCGGTGTGATGGTCGGTTCCACCGCCGTCGGTCTGCTCGTGCAGCCCCTGCTGGGCCGGATCGTCGACCTGGCCGCCGACCGGGGGTCCGTCGACGCCATCACGGTCACCGCCGCTCTGCTGGTGGCCGTCGCCGTGGCGCAGGGTGTCACCGCCGGGTTCGGGCTGTCGCAGATAGCCCGGCTGGGCGAGACGACCCTGGCCCGGCTGCGCGAACGCTTCGTCGAACGGGCCCTGGCACTCCCGCTGGAGCGCGTCGAGAAGGCCGGCGCCGGCGACCTGACCGCCCGGGTCACCGCCGACGTCTCCCTCATCGCCGACGCCGTACGCAACGCGCTGCCCGCACTCGGGCAGTCGGTGCTCACCATCGTCCTCACCTTCGGCGCCCTCGCCCTGCTCGACTGGCGGTTCCTGCTGGCCGCCCTGCTCGCGGTCCCCGTACAGGTGGCCACCGCACGCTGGTACGTCGCCCGTGCCATCCCCCTCTACGCCGAGCAGCGGGTCGCGGCGGGCGCCCAGCAGCAGCAGATGCTCGACACCATCGGCGGCAGCTCCACCGTGCGCTCGTTCCGCCTGAGCCGGGAGCACACCGAGCGGGTCACCGAACGGTCCTGGTCCGTGGTGGCGTTGACCATGCGGGGCGTACGGCTCGTCCTCGGCTTCTACAGCCGGCTGCACATCGCCGAGTACATCGGCCTCGCCGCCGTCCTCGCCACCGGGTACTGGCTGGTCCGCGACGGCTCCGCCAGCATCGGTACGGCGACCGCCGCCGCCCTGTACTTCCACAGCCTCTTCGGCCCCGTCAACGCGGCCCTCGCCCTCCTCGACGACGCCCAGTCGGCCACCGCGGGCCTCGCCCGGCTCGTCGGCGTCACCGACGAACCGGTGCCCCCGGTACCGGCGCACACCGTCGAGGCCGGCGGCGTCGACGTCACCGTACGGGGCCTCGGCCACGCCTACCGGCCAGGCCATCCCGTCCTGCACGACATCGACCTGACGATCCGGCACGGCGAACGCGTCGCCCTCGTCGGCGCGAGCGGGGCGGGCAAGACCACCCTGGCCAAGCTCGTCGCCGGCATTCAGCCGCCCACCACCGGCAGCGTCCTGGTGGGCGGGATCCCGCCGACCGAACTCGGTACCGCCGCCTCCCGCACGATCGCCCTGATCACCCAGGAGACCCATGTCTTCGCGGGCCCCCTCGCCGACGACCTGCGGCTCGCCCGGCCCGACGCCACCGACGACGAACTGCGCGCCGCGCTCGACCGCGTCGACGCCCTCGGCTGGGCCGAGGCCCTGCCCGACGGGCTCGCCACCGTCGTCGGCGACGGCGGCCACCGGCTCAGCGGCGAACGCACCCAGGCCCTCGCGCTGGCCCGGCTGATCCTCGCCGACCCGCCCCTGGTGATCCTCGACGAGGCCACCGCCGAGGCGGGCAGCGCCGGGGCGCGCACGCTGGAGAAGGCGGTCGCTCGCGCCGTGGACGGCCGGACCGCGCTGATCGTCGCCCACCGCCTCAGCCAGGCCGCCACCGCCGACCGCGTCGTCGTCATGGAGGCCGGCCGGGTGGTCGAGAGCGGCACCCACGACGAACTCCACGCCGCGCGCGGCCCCTACGCCGCCCTCTGGTCGGCCTGGGCGGACGCCCGCGACACCGGCCCCCGGCCGGCCCCCGAGACCCCCACACATATCGCTCCACAGGAACCCGAACCGAAGGACCTCTGATGTTCCGCTCCCGCAGAGCGCCGCGGCTCGCCGTCGTGCTCGCCTCCGCCACCCTGCTCCTCGCCACCGCGTGCGGCGGCGGCGACTCGGACTCCGA
Source organism: Streptomyces sp. NPDC001868 (assembly GCF_040297125.1). NCBI lineage: Bacteria > Bacillati > Actinomycetota > Actinomycetes > Kitasatosporales > Streptomycetaceae > Streptomyces > Streptomyces sp. NPDC001868. Next base: position 188,337 of record NZ_JBEOYO010000008.1, read on the forward strand.
CGCGTCGGCCGGCGCGGAGGCGAGCACCTCCTCCGGCGAGTCCGCCTTCCCGGTCTCCGTCGACCACAAGTACGGCAGCACCACGATCAAGGCCGAGCCCAAGCGGATCGTCACCGTCGGCCTCACCGACCAGGACGCGGTCCTCGCCCTCGGTCAGGTCCCCGTCGGCACCACCGAATGGCTCGGCGGCTACAAGGGGGCCATCGGCCCCTGGGCCGAGGACAAGCTCGGCTCGGCCGCGGCGCCGACCGTCCTCAAGGACACGGGCACCGGCCCGCAGGTGGAGAAGATCGCCGCCCTCAAGCCGGACCTGATCCTCGCGGTGTACGGCGGGCTCACCAAGGAGCAGTACGAGTCGCTGTCCAAGTTCGCGCCCGTGGTCGCCCAGCCGAAGGCGTACAACGACTACGGCGTCCCGTGGCAGGAGCAGACCGAGACCATCGGCAAGGCGCTCGGCAAGCCCGAGGAGGCCGCCGAGGCGGTCGCCGACACCGAGGCGAAGATCAAGACCGCCGCCGACAAGTACCCGGCGTTCAAGGGCTCCACGGCGGTCATGGCCACCCCGTACGAGGGCATGTTCGTCTTCGGCAGCCAGGACGCCCGCTCGCGTCTGCTGACCGGTCTCGGCTTCGCGCTGCCGACGGACCTGGACAAGGCGATCGGCGACCAGTTCGGCGCGAACATCAGCAAGGAGCGCACCGACCTGCTGGACCAGGACGCCATCGTGTGGATCGTCGGCGACCCGGTCAAGGACGCCGCGAAGCTGCACAAGGACGCCTCGTACAAGGACCTGGGCGTCGTGAAGGAGGGCCGCGAGGTCTTCGTGAACGAGTCCAGCGACTACGGCAACGCCACGTCCTTCGTCTCCGTCCTCAGCCTGCCGTACGTGGTCGAGCGGCTGACCCCGCAGCTGGCGGCGGCCGTCGACGGCAAGACGGACACCAAGGTGGAGCAGCCCGCTTCCTGACGCGGGCGGGGGAACGACGACGAGGGGGGCCGGTCACCGACCGGCCCCCCTTCCCGTTTCTCCCGTGTCAGCCGTCCATCGACTCGGCCAGGCTCCGGGGCCGCATGTCGGTCCAGTTCGTCTCGACGTGGTCCAGGCAGGACTGCCGCGAGTCGGGCCCGTGGGCCACCCGCCAGCCGGCCGGCACGTCCACGAAGTCCGGCCACAGGCTGTGCTGGTTCTCGTCGTTGACCAGCACCAGGTAGGTGCCCTCGGGGTCCTCGAACGGGTTGCTCATTCCATTCCTCTTTCTCACTACGGTCTTGCCGACTTCGGTGTGTCCGACTTCGGTGTGTCCGGCTTCGGTGTGTCCGGCTTCGGTGTCGCCTACCTCGGGTTCCGCTCCGCCCACGCGACGAGGCCCTGGAGGGCCCGGAACCAGGTCTCGGCGAGATCCTGGACCACCTCGCGCGGCAGCAGTCCTTCCAGATACGACCAGTGCGCGGCCAGCACCGGCCCGTCCGCCCGGTCCTCGGTCACCACGTTGATCTCCAGCGCGTGACCCTCCCGCATCGAGCCCTCCGACCCGATGTCCGCCGCGTCCTCCTCCGGCGCGTACGACCAGTCCGTCTCCTCCGGGATGCCGAACCGGCCCAGGTAGTTGAACTCCACGCGCGGCGGCTCGTGGGCCGCCAGCACCTCGCGGGTCCGGGGGTTGAGGTGCCGCAGCAGGCCGTACCCGACACCGTTCGCGGGCAGCGCCGCCAGATGCTCGCGCACCCGCCGTACGGCGTCCTCGGCGGCCGGGCCTCCGGCGAACGCCTCGGCGGGGTCGGCCGGTCCCGCGTCGAGCCGGACCGGGTAGACGCTGGTGAACCAGCCGACCGTACGGGACAGATCGACCCCGTCGCCGCCCAGCTCCTCCTCGCGGCCGTGGCCTTCGAGGTCGACGAGGACCGAGGTGCCCGAACCGCCGTCGCGCCGCCGTGAGTCGGCGAAGGCGAGGGCGAGCCCGGCCAGCAGGACGTCGTTGACGGTGGCGCCGAACGCGGCGGGCACCGCCGACAGCAGGGGTCCGGTGTGCTCGGCGGGCAGCCGCAGCACGACCTCGCGCCGGGTGGCGGTGGTGTCCCGGTCGGGGTCGAGGGCCCGGGTGAGCGGCAGGGATTCCGCGCCGCCGTCGAGAATCGCCTCCCACACCGGCAGTTCGGCCTCCCGCTCCGGCGCCTGGGCCAGCTCGGTGAGCAGCCGGGACCAGCGGGCGAACGACGTCTCGACGGGCACCAGCCCGACGGGACGGCCGGCGGAGACATCCCGCCAGGCCGCTTCGAGGTCCGGCAGCAGCACCCGCCAGGACACACCGTCCACGACGAGGTGGTGGCCCATCAGCAGCAGCCGGCCAGGGGCGTCGCCCGCGTCGAACCACACCGCACGGACCATGATCCCGGCGTCCGGGTCGAGCAACGCCCGTGCCGCGGTGGTGTGTTCCCGCACGGTCTCGCCCAGCGCGGTCGCGTCCAGACCGGACACGTCGACCCGCTGGATCCAGCCGGCCGTGTCGACCGTGCCGACGGGCGGCACGTGCAGCGACCAGGTACCGGTGTCCTCGCGGGAGGACCGCACGAGTGTGGCGCGGAGCATGTCGTGCCGGTCGACGAGGGCCCGGAGCATCGTGGTCAGCGCGGGCAGGTCCAGGGCCGCCGGGGTGCGGACCAGGGCCGCCTGGTGGTAGGTGCCGAAGGGGCCGCCCAGTTCACGCAGCCAGTGCATGACCGGGGTGAGCGGCACGCTGCCGCTGCCGTCGTCCACCGGGCGCGGCGCCGAGACGTCGGCCGCCTCGGCGACCGTGCCCAGCGCGGCCACCGTACGGTGCCGGAACACCAGCCTCGGGCTGATCCGCAGGCCCGCCGCACGGGCCCGACCCACGAGCTGCATGGCGACGATGCTGTCACCGCCGAGGGCGAAGAAGTCGTCGTCCACCCCGACCCGTTCGAGCCCCAGCACCTCCGCGAAGACCGTGCACAGCAGTTCCTCCACGGGCGTCGCGGGTGCCCGCCCCGAGGACAGGGCGGAGAAGTCGGGTGCGGGCAGCGCGGACCGGTCCAGCTTGCCGTTGGCCAGCTGCGGGAACCGCTCCAGGGCGACGACGGCCGCCGGGACCATGTGGTCCGGGAGCCGGCCGGCGACGTGGGCGCGCAGCAGTGCGGGATCGGGCGCGGAGTCCGGGACCGGCACGACGTAGGCCACGAGCAGCTTGCGGGGGCCGTCCTGGTGGACGGTCACCAGGGCCTGCCCGACCTCCGGGTGGGTGGTGAGCGCCGCCTCGATCTCGGCGGGCTCGATCCGGAAGCCGCGGATCTTCACCTGGTCGTCGGCGCGGCCCAGGTAGTCGATCCGTCCGTCGGCGGTCCAGCGGGCCAGGTCGCCCGTGCGGTACAGCCGCGATCCGGCCGGACCGAACGGGTCGGCCACGAACCGCTCGGCCGTCAGGGCGGGGCTGCCCAGATACCCCCGGGCGAGACCACCACCGGCGAGGTACAGCTCACCGGGGACACCGGGCGGCACCGGCTGCAGCCGGTCGTCGAGGACGTACGCCCGGGTGCCGGCCACCGGCCGTCCCACGAGCGGCCGTTCGCTGTCGCGGACCCGGCCCACCAGGGCGTCCACGGTCGACTCGGTCGGCCCGTACAGGTTGAACGCCTCGGTGCCGGGCAGCTTGGCCAGCCGCTTCCACAGGGCGACCGGGACCGCCTCGCCACCCACGCCCACGACCGCGAGCGGGCAGTCGCCGTCCCGCAGCAGACCGCTGTCGGCCATCTGCGTGAAGAACGACGGGGTGACCTCCAGGAAGTCGAAACGGTGCCGGAGCACGGCCTCGGTGACCAGCTCGGGGTCGCGCCGGACCTCTTCGGACAGGATGTGCACGCAGTGTCCGTCCAGCAGCCACAACTGGGGCTGCCAGGACGCGTCGAAGAAGAACGACCAGGCGTGCCCGACCCGCAGATGCCGCCGCCCGGCCGCCTCGATCGCGGGGCCGTAGAGCGTCTCGCGGTGGCTGTGGAAGAGGTTGCCGAGGGTCTCGTGGGTGATCACGACACCCTTGGGGCGGCCGGTGGAGCCCGAGGTGTAGATGACGTACGCCGGGTGGCGGGGCGTCAGCGGGGCGACGCGGTCGGCGTCGGTGAGGTCGGCGGGGTCCCGGGCCGCGAGCCGCGCCACCGTGTCCCGATCGTCCAGCACCAGAGCTTCGGTGCCGGGCGGCAGGGTGGCGGCGAGCGCGCCGGTCGTCAAGGTCAGGACCGGCCGGGCGTCGGCGAGGACGTCGGCCGTGCGCTCCACCGGAGCGTCCGGGTCGAGCGGCAGATAGCCCGCGCCCGCCTTGTGGACCGCGAGGACGGCCGTGAGGAAGTGCGCGGTCCGGGGCAGCGCGAGTGCCACGAACCGCTCGGGCCCGGCACCGGCCTCGACGAGCAGCCGGGCCAACCGGTTGGCTTCCGCGTTGAGTTCGGCGAACGTCAGCTCGACACCGTCGGACGCGGCGGCGGGCAGGTCGCCGTGGAGACGTGCCTGCTCCTCGAAGAGGGCGGGAGTGGTGGTCGGCGCGCCCGCGGCGGGCCCGCTGTGCCAGCCGTCGAGGAGCCGGGCCCGCTCGTCCGTACCGAGGATGTCGATGCGGTCGACTGTCGTGTCCGGGTCGGCGGTCACGGCACGCAGGACGCGCAGCAGCCGGTCCGCGAACGACTGGGCGGTGGCGTGGTCGAACAGGTCGGCGCTGTACTCCAGGACGCCGTCCACCCCGGTGCCGTCGCCGCGCTCGACGAAGTCGAAGGACAGGTCGAACTTGGCGGTCGTCTGGGCCACTTCGTCCAGGCGGGCGTCCAGTCCGGGCAGTCCGGTGTCGTCCCCGCCCGACGCCAGATACACGACCATCACCTGGAACAGCGGGTGACGGGCCAGCGACCGGGCCGGGTTGAGCACCTCCACCAGCCGCTCGAACGGCACGTCCTGGTGGTCGAACGCGGCGAGATCGGCCTCCCGGACACGGCCGAGCAACTCCCGGAACGTCGGGTCCCCGGAGGTGTCGGTGCGCAGCACCAGCGTGTTGAGGAAGAACCCGACCAGCTCGTCCAGCCCGGCGTCGGTGCGCCCGGAGATCGGGCTGCCGATCGGGATGTCGTTCCCCGCGCCGAGCCGGGACAGGAGAGTCGCCACGGCCGCCTGGAGCACCATGAACACACTGACCCCGTTGTCGCGGGCCAATCCATGCAGACCGGCGGCGAGTTCGGCGTCCAGCGACAGATCGGCGGAGCCGCCCCGGTAGGTGGACTCCAGCGGGCGGGCCCGGTCCACGGGCAGCGCCAGCTCCTCGGGCAGACCCGCCAACGCCTGCTTCCAGTAGGCGAGTTGGCGTGCCGCGAGGCTGTCCTCGTCCTTCTCGTCGCCGAGGACGTCCCGCTGCCACAGCGTGTAGTCGGCGTACTGCACGGGCAGCGGCTCCCACTCGGGGGCGAGCCCGGCCGTACGGGCGGAGTAGGCGAGCGCGAGGTCCCGGTTGAACGGGCCCTCCGACCACTCGTCGCCCGCGATGTGGTGCATGAGCACCAGGACCGTCCACTCCTCCTCACCCGTGCGGAACACATGCACGCGCAACGGGAGTTCACGGTCCAGCTCGAAGCCGTACGCGCCGGCCTCCGCCAGCAGCTCCGGCAGCAGGTCGTCGTCGGTGTCGAGGACCTCGAAGGGGACACGGACCTCGTCGGGTGCCAGCACCAGCTGGTGGGCCCGGCCCTCGTCGTCGGGGAAGACCGTCCGCAGCGTCTCGTGCCGGACGACCACGTCGTGCACGGCGGCCCGCAGCGCCTCGACGTCCAGCGCGCCCGTCAGCCGCCAGGCCGAGGGGATGTTGTACGTCGCGCTGGGGCCCTCCACCTGGTACAGCACCCACAGGCGCTGCTGGGCGGAGGAAAGCGGCAGCCGCTCGGGGCGTGGCCGGACCCCGAGTGCCGGCCTGGCACGGCCGTCGGTCGTGGCACCTTCCGCCAGGCGCTGCGCGAGACGGGCCACCGTCGGGGCGTCGAAGACCGTGCGCAGCGACACCTCGGCGCCGAAGGCGGCGCGGACTCCGGCGACCAGCCGCATCGCGAGCAGGGAATGGCCGCCGAGGACGAAGAAGTCGTCGTCGATGCCGACCCGGTCCACGCCCAGGACGTCGGCGAACAGTCCGCAGAGGATCTCCTCACGCGGATCCCGCGCCCGGCCGCCCGTGCCGAGGCCCGCCGAGAAGTCGGGCACGGGCAGCGCCCGGCGGTCCAGTTTGCCGTTCGGCGTCAGCGGCAGCGCGTCGAGGACGACGACGGCCGCGGGGACCATGTGCTCGGGCAGGGCGGCGGCGGTGTGATCCCGCAGGGCCGTCGGCTCGGTGACCGCTCCGGCGGCGGGGACGACATAGGCGACGAGCCGCTGCTCGTGCGGTACGACGACCGCGTGGGCCACCGACCCGTGCCGCGCGAGCACGGCCTCGATCTCACCGGGCTCGATGCGCACCCCACGGATCTTGACCTGGTGGTCGGTGCGGCCCAGGAAGTCGAGGGTGCCGTCCGGCAGCCAACGGGCCAGGTCGCCCGTGCGGTACATCCGAGCACCCGGGCCGCCGTACGGGTCCGCGAGGAACCGCTCGGCCGTGAGGCCGGGACGGTCGAGGTAGCCACGCGCGAGCTGGACGCCCGCCAGATACAGCTCACCCGGCACTCCCGGTGGCACTGGCCTCAGCGACGCGTCCAGGACATAGGTCCGGGTGTTCCACACCGGACGCCCGATCACCACCCGGTCGGCGCCCGGCACCACCTGGCCGGCCGTCACGTCGACCGCGGCCTCCGTCGGCCCGTACAGGTTGTGCAGCTCGGCCGACAGCACCTCGTGGAAGCGCTCTGCCACCGGCGACGGCAGCGCCTCACCGCTGCACATCACCCGGCGCAGACCCGTGCACCGCGCGGCGGCCGGCTCCTCCAGGAACACCTGCAGCATCGACGGCACGAAGTGCGTGGTCGTGACGCCCTGTTCGCGGATCAGCTCCGCCAGATACGCCGGGTCCTTGTGACCCTCCGGCCGGGCGACCACCAGGGCGGCCCCGGTGATCAGCGGCCAGAAGAACTCCCACACCGACACGTCGAAGCCGGACGGCGTCTTCTGGAGCACCCGGTCGTCAGGGCCCAGCCCGTACGCGTCCTGCATCCACAGCAGCCGGTTGACGATGCCCTCGTGCGGCACGACGACACCCTTGGGGCGGCCCGTCGAGCCGGAGGTGTAGATCACGTAGGCCGGGCTGGACGGGGCGTACACCGTGGGCAGTTCACCCTCCGCCCCCTCGGGCAGCGCGTCCTCGACGACGCACACCGGCCGTGCCTCCTCCAGCATGAGCGCGATCCGCTCCCGTGGCTGGTCGGCGTCCAGCGGCAGATAGGCGCCGCCCGCCCGGTGCACCGCGAGCAGGGCCACGACCAGGTCCACCGAGCGCGGCAACGCCACCGCCACGGTGCGCTCCGGGCCCACACCCAGCCCGGCCAGGACCCGCGCCGTCCGCTCGACCCGAGCGTCCAACTCCGCGTAGGTCAACCGCTGTTCGTCGTCGACGAGAGCGAGCGCGTCCGGCGTCCGCGCCACCTGCGCGCGGAACAGCTCCGGCAGGGTCGTCGCGGGTACGTCGTGCCCGGTGTCGTTCCACCGGACGAGCACCGCCTCCCGCTCGGCTTCCTCCAGGACCTCCAGATCCCTTACGGGGAGGTCGGGTTCGGCGGCCACCCGGTCGAGGAGCCGTGCCAGCAGCCCGGCGAGCCGCCGGGCCGTCGTCTCGTCGTACAGGTCGTGGGCGAACTCCAGGAGAAGGGTGAGACGGTCCCGGCCCACCTCGTCGACGAACGTGAAGTGGAGGTCGAACTTGGCCATGCCCGTGTCCATGTCGAACCACTCGGTGGGCAGGCCGAGCACATCGGGGTCGCCGTCGGGCCGGTAGTGGTAGCCGAGCATCACCTGGAAGAGCGGGTTGCGGCCGGCGACCCGGGGCGGGTTCACGGCCTCGACGACCTGGTCGAAGGGGAGATCCTGGTTCTCGAACGCCTCCAGCGCCGACTCCCGGACCCGGCCGAGGAGTTGCGTGAACGTCAGGCCGGAATCGCCGCCCGACACGTCGGTGCGCAGCACCAGCGTGTTCACGAAGAACCCGATCAGGTCGTCCATCGCGTCGTCGGTGCGCCCGGCGATGGGCGCCCCCAGCGGAATGTCGTCCCCGGCGCCGAGACGGTGCAGCAGCGCCGCCGTGGCGGCCTGGAACAGCATGAACATACTGGTGTGGGTGGCACCGGACAGCTCACGCAGCGCGCGGGCCGTGGCGGGGGAGAGGTCCAGGCGGACCTTGCCGCCACGCCCGGTGGGCTCCTGTGGCCGGGGCCGGTCCAGCGGCAGGGCCAGCTCCTCCGGCAGCTCCCGCAGGGCCTCGGTCCAGTGGGCGAGCTGGGCCTCGCCGACCTGGTCGAGCAGCGTGTCCTGCCACAGGGTGTAGTCGGCGTACTGGACCGGCAGCGGCGCCCACTCGGGTGCGTGGCCTTCGACGCGGGCCCGGTACGCGGTGGTGAGATCACCGAGGAAGGGCCGGTCCGACCACTCGTCGGTGGTGATGTGGTGCAGCACGACGGCCACCACGTGGTCCTCGGCCGCAAGGCGCAACACCTCGGCGCGGACCGGGAGTTCGGTGCCCAGGTCGAACGGGCGGCGCTGGGCCTCCTCGACCCACTCCGCGAGCCCGCTCTCGGCCCCCTCGACGAGCCGGAACTCCGGCTCGGCCTCACCGGGCGCCGCGATCCACTGGTACGGCTCCCCGTCCGCCTCCAGGAACCGTGTGCGAAGCGCTTCATGACGGTCCGTCACATCGCGGAGGGCGGTGCGCAGGGCGTCGACGTCCAGGGCGCCCCGGAGCCGGAACACGAGCGGGAAGTTGTACGCGACCCCGTCCCCGGCGATCCGCTCCACGAGCCACAGCCGGCGCTGGGCGGCCGACAGCGGTATACGGGCGGGCCGTTCGGCGGCGGGCTCAAGCCCCGGGCGGGCCGGCTGCCCGGTGGCCGCCCGGAGTGCCAGCGTCTCGGGGGTGGGCGCCTCGAACAGGTCACGGATGGCCAGCTCGGCGCCCAGTTCGGTGCGGGCGCGGCTGATCAGCCGGGTCGCGAGGAGCGAGTGGCCTCCCAGGTCGAAGAAGTTGTCCTCCGCGCCCGTGCGGGGCAGCCCCAGCACCTCGGCGAAGAGACGGCACAGCACCTCCTCGACGGGGGTGCGCGGGCCGCGCCCGGTGGACAGGGCGACGGCGGGCTCGGCATCCGGCAGGGCGCGGACGTCGAGCTTGCCGTTGTCGTTCATCGGCAGGCCGGGCAGGACCACGAAGGCGGCGGGCACCATATAGCCGGGCAGCCGCTCTCCGAGGTCGTCGCGGAGCCGTCTGATCAGCGCGGTGTGACCGCGACCGGCCGCCGGGGTGTTGGCGAACGGGGCGTCGTCGTCACGGTCGGCGCGCGGCCGGTACAGGCCCGCCGTACGGGAGGTGTCGGTGCCGGTCGTGCGCGAGGTGTCGGTGTCGGGCACGAACACGGCCTCGTAGGAGCCCGGTTCGGCGGACCAGGTGGTCAGCAGCCGGTAGCCGCGTGCCCCGGCGGTCTCCCGCAGGTCCTCCGGTTCCACACCCGTCGCGGCGACGCCCGACGGGCGGCCGGTGTCCAGCGCGCGCAGCCCGGCGAGGTCACCGGCCGTACGCGCGTCCGGGATGCCCCGCACCCGGAGCGGTCCGGTGCCGTCGAGCCGGGTGAGGAGCGCGTCCCGCCCGGTCCAGTCGACGGCCGGGACACCGTCCAGGGAGAGCCCGGGATCGCTCTCGTACAGCACCACGTCGTACCGGTAGCGGGTCAGCTCGTTGTGGTGGCGGCCCGCCTTGGTGCGCAGGTCGACGCCGACGCCGAGGGTGGTGAACCAGTCCGGGTCGACCAGGAGTTCCTTCTCCAGGGCGAGACCGCGCTCCACGGCCCGGCGCAGGCCGGCGGGGTCGGTGTCCGCGTCGGCGCGGGCGGCCTGGATACCGGCCTGGAACACCCGGGCCTGGCGCAGGTCGCGGACGTCACCGAGGAACAGGGCGCCGCCGGGCGCGAGCAGGTCCAGCGCGCCCCGGATCACCTGGTGGAGGTGGTCCAGGCTCGGGAAGTACTGGATGACGGAGTTGATGACGACCGTGTCGAAGAAGCCGGTGGGCAGGCCCTCGGTCACCTCGGCGGGCTGGCAGCGCAGTTCCACCTTGCCCGCCAGCACGGGGTCGGTCTTGACGCCCTCGGTGAGCTTGCGGATCACGGGCGCGGCGAAGTCGGTCGCCCAGTACGCCTCGGCGTCCGGCGCGAGCTTCGACAGCAGCAGGCCGGAGCCGACGCCGATCTCCAGGACGCGGCGGGGCTTGAGCTCGCGGATGCGCTCCACGGTGGCCTCACGCCACTCCCGCATGTGCTCCACGGGGATCGGCGTGCCGTCGTAGGAGCTGTCCCAGCCCGCGAAGTCCTCGGTGAAGAGGGCGGTGCCGATCTCGGTGTACTCGGCGGAGTAGATCTCCTGCCACTCACCGATCTGCTCCCGCTCGGCCGACTCCCGTGCCTCGGCGTCCGGTTCGGCCGGGACGACATAGCCGACCAGGCGCTTGGTGCCGGGCGCGGACGTGTCGTCGCGGGCGATGACGGCGGCCCGGGACACCTCGGGGTGCTGGACGAGCGCGGTCTCGATCTCGCCCAGCTCCACCCGGTAGCCCCGGATCTTGACCTGGTCGTCGGTACGGCCCAGGAAGTCCAGATTGCCGTCCGGGCGACGTCGTACGAGGTCACCGGTGCGGTACATGCGCTCGCCCGGCTGTCCGTACGGGTCGGCCACGAACCGCTCGGCCGTCAGACCCGGCCGGTCGAGGTAACCGCGCGCCAGACCCACACCCGCGATGTACAGCTCACCCGCCACACCGTCCGGCACCGGCCGCAGCCAGGTGTCGAGGATGCGGGCCCGGGTGGCGCGGATGGGCTTGCCGACGGTCGGGGTGGCGCTGTCCTCCGTACCACCCCCGAGCGTGTTGATCGTGTACTCGGTCGGGCCGTACAGGTTGTAGCCGTACGTCCCCTCCGTGTCCCGCAGTGTGTTCCACACCGTCTCGGTGACGGCCTCACCGCCCAGCAGCACCAGCGGCGGCCGGTGCCCCTCCAACAGGCCTTCTTCGAGGAGGAGATGGGCGTAGGTCGGCGTCACGTTCACCACGTCGACGCGGTGTTCCTCGCAGTACGCCACCAGCGCGGTCGCGTCCCGACGCAACTCCTCGTCGCAGACGTGCACTTCATGCCCCTCGACGAGCCACAGCAGCTCCTCCCAGGACATGTCGAACGCGAACGACACGGTGTGCGCGATCCGCAGCCGCCGCCCGCCCGCCGACGCGATCGCCGGGGCGAAGATCTCCTTCTGGTGGTTGAGCTGCATGTTCGTCAGACCGATGTACGGCGTGACGACACCCTTGGGGCGGCCTGTCGACCCCGAGGTGTAGATGACGTACGCCGGGTGGTCCAGGCTGAACGTCACCGAAACCGGGTCTGCCGGGAGGGCCGCCAGTTCGGCCGCCACCGCCGGGTCGTCGAGCAGCACACGTGGCGTGTCGCCCGTCAGTGTCTCCGACACGCTCTCCGTGGACAGCAGGAGCAGCGGGCGGGCGTCCGCCAGCATCAGCGACAGCCGGTCGGCCGGGTGGTCCAGCTCCAGCGGGAGATACGCCGACCCCGTGCGCAGCACCGCGAACAGCGCCACCACCATGTCGATCGAGCGCGGCAGCCCGAGCGCGATCACCTGCTCGGGTCCGGCACCCCGGGCGAGCAGCAGCCGGGCCATGCGGTCGCAGCGCGCGTCGAGTTCGGCGTACGTCAGGGTCTGTGCGCCGAACACGAGCGCGGTCTCGTCCGGCGTACGGGCGGCCTGCGCGGCGAGCATGTCCGCGACCGTCTCGTGCGGTACGGGCTGCCGCTGCTCGGCCTCCTCACGGGCGAGCGCGGCGGCCTCGGCGGGCAGCAGGGCGTCCAGGGAGCCGACGGGGGCGTGCGGGTCGGCCACCAGCCGCTCGACAAGGAGCACGAAACGGTCCAACAGGCGCTGCGCGTACACGCCGTCCAACACGTCGGGCCGGTAGGCGAGCGTCGCCCTGACCTTCTCGCCCGGCGTGACCACCAGGTTCGCCGGGTAGTGCGTGGCGTCCACATTGGCCACGGCCGTCGCGCCGTGCCGCTCGCGCAGCTCGGCCAGCCGCTGGTCGGTGTCGGCGTTGCGCAGCACGAACAGCGTGTCGAACAGCCGTCGGTGACCCGACTCGGCCTGGAGCACACCCAGGCCCAGATGCTCGAACGGCATGACCTCAAGACGCTCGCCCTGGATCCGGCGCAGCAGACCGACGACCGGCTCACGCGGGTCGAAGGCGATGCGCGCGGGCACGGTGTTGAGGAACATGCCGATGACGTTCTCGACGTCCGGCACCTCACTGGGCCGCCCCGCGACCGTCGTACCGAACGCGATGTCGCTGCGGCCGGTCGCACCGGCCAGGACCAGACCCCAGGCCGCGTTGAGGACGGTGTTGAGGGTCAGACCGTGGGTGCGGGCGGTGTCGCGCAGCCGCTCGGCGACCGCCGCGTCCAGCACGGCGTCCAACTGCTCCGGGATCACCGGCTCCCGCCCCCGGTCGGAGGCGGCCGGCACCAGCAGGGTGGGCTCCTCGAAACCGGACAGGGCGGCACGCCACGCGTGGGTCGCCTCGGTGTCGTCCTGGGCCTCCAGCCAGGTCAGATAGTCGCGGTACGAGCCGGGACGGGCCAGGCCCGCCGGGTCGCCGCCGCTCTCGTACAGCGCGAACAGCTGGTCCAGGAACAGCCAGGCCGACCAGCCGTCCCACAGGATCAGATGACGGCCGACGATCAGCCGGTCGCCGCGCCCCTCACCGAGCCGGACGAGCAGCATCCGGAACAGGAGGGGCCGGGTGAGGTCGAAGCGCCGGGCACGCGAGTCCTCAAGCAACTCGCCCATCCGCCGGTCCTGTTCGGCCGCCTGGAGCCCCGCGAGATCCACCTCGGTCAGCGGGATCTCGGCGTCCCGCACGATGAACTGCACCGGCTGGCGCAGCCCTTCACTGGTGAACCCGGCCCGCAGGCTGGGGTTGCGGGCCAGCAGGGTGCGCATGGCCGCCGACAGCCGCTCGGCGTCGACGCGTTCGGCGAAGTCGAAGGACTCGTGGACGGTGTAGACGTCCAGGGAGCTGTCGTCGAAGTTCGAGTGGAAGAACAGGCCCTCCTGGAGCGGGGCGAGGGGCCACACGTCCTCGATCCGGCCCGGCGCGAGCCGCTCGACCCGCTCCCGCTCCTCCTCGGTCAGCGTGAACGCGGACGCGACAGGGGTGTCCCCTTCGGCCGTCTCCTCGATGGCGGCCGTCGCCGCGAGCGCCGCCGGGGTGCGGTGCTCGAACACCTCGCGCGGGCCGATCGCCAGACCCGCCCGACGGGCACGGCTGGACACGGCGATCGAGCTGATGCTGTCACCGCCGAGCAGGAAGAAGTCGTCGTCGACCCCGACCTCGTCGAGCTTCAGCACGGCCGCGAAGATCTCGACGAGCACCTGCTCCCGGTGGCTGCCCGGGGCCCGGGTGACGGTGCCGCGTACGGCCTGCGGGGCGGGCAGCGCGGCCCGGTCCAGCTTGCCGCTCGGGGTGAGCGGCAGCGCTTCGAGGACCACCCAGGCGCTGGGCACCATGGGGGAGGGGAGGGAACCGGCGATGGCCTCGCGGAGGTCGCCCACCTCGGCGGCACCCGCACCGGGCACGACATAGGCGACGAGCACGTCGTCCCGTACCGTCACGGCGGCCTGCGCGACCTCCGGCAGCCGGACGAGCGCGGCCTCGATCTCGCCGAGTTCGATCCGGTTGCCGCGCAGCTTGACCTGCCGGTCCGTGCGGCCCAGATACTCGATCACCCCGTCCGACCTCCGTCTCACCAGGTCACCGGTGCGGTACATCCGGCTGCCGGGCGGCCCGTACGGGTCGGCGGTGAACCGCTCGGCGGTCAGTCCCGGACGGGCGTGGTAGCCACGGGCCAGCTGGACACCGGTCAGGTACAGCTCGCCGGGGACACCGTCGGGGACGGGCCGCAGACAGGCGTCCAGGACCCGGAGCCCGGTGTTCCACACGGGACGCCCGATGGGCACGGACGTGCCGCCCTGCTCCTCGTCGGAGGCATACGGGTGGTAGGTGACGTCGACGGCCGCCTCGGTCGGGCCGTACAGGTTGTGCAGCGGTACGCCCGTCAGCGCGTGCCAGCGGCTCGCGGCGGTGACCGGGAGCGCCTCGCCGCTGCTCAGCACGCGGCGCAGCGACGCCGACCAGGTGGGGTCGCCGATGACCTCGTCGTGCTGGAGGAAGGCCTCCAGCATCGACGGCACGAAGTGCATGGTCGTGACGGCCTGTTCACGGACGAGTCCGGCCAGGTAGGCGGGGTCGCGGTGGCCGTCCGGGCGGGCCAGCACCACGGTCGCGCCTTCGAGGAGCGGCCAGAAGAACTCCCACACCGACACGTCGAAGCTCGACGGCGTCTTCTGCAACACGCGGTCGTCCGCGCCGAGCCCGTACTCGCCCTGCGTCCACGCGAGCCGGTTCACGATGGCCCGGTGGGTGACGACGACGCCCTTGGGGAGGCCGGTGGAGCCGGAGGTGTAGATGAGGTAGGCGGGGTCGTCGGGGCGGGCGGGGGCGTTGGCCTCTCCGACCGGCAGTGGCTCGTCGTCCGGGGAATCCGGGGCGTCCAGCAGCAGGACCGAAGGCACCGAAGGCGATGCAGGAACGTTCCGCTCGGAGGGTTGGGACTGGGACTGGGATTGGGGCTGCGGCTGCGGCAGCCGATCGGCCGTCTCCGCCAGCGTGACCACCGTCGTGGCGCCGGAGTCGGCGAGCATGTGGACCACTCGGTCGGCCGGGTAGTCCAGGTCCACCGGCAGATAGGCGGCGCCGGACTTCAGCACACCCAGCAGCGCCACCATCAGCTCCGCCGAGCGGGGCACGGCGACCGCCACGAACGCTCCCGGCCGGGCACCCCGGCCACGCAGACGCCCGGCCAACTCCTCGGCACGGGCGTCCAGTTCGGCGTAGCTCAGCCGCTCGCCCTCGAAGACGACGGCTGTCGCGTCCGGGGTCCGGGCGACCTGCGCGGCGAAGACCTCCGCCAAGGTGGTCTCCGGTACGAGGCGCTGCTCGCCGGTGGGGTGGGCGTCGAGGGCCTCGTCGGGGGAGAGCAGGTCGACGGAGGCGGCGGTGCGGTCCGGTGCCTCGGCGATGGCCTCCAGGACGCGGGCCAGCCGGTCGCCGAGGGCGCGGACGGTGTCGCCGTCGAGGCGTTCCGCGTGGTGCTTGAGCCGCAGGTCGAGCCGTCGGCCGGGCTTGACGACGAGGGCGAGGGGATAGTGCACGGCGTCGTGGAAGGCGTCGCCGGTGATGCGTACGGTGCCGGAGGCGTCCCGGAGGTCGGTCTCGGCGGGGTAGTTCTCGAACACCACGAGGGTGTCGAAGAGTTCGCCGGAGCCCGCGTGTCCGGTGAGCCGCTGGATCTCGGCGAGGCCCAGATGCTGGTGGTCCAGCAGCCGGGCCTGCTCCTCCTGGAGCCGGACGAGCAGGGTGCCGAGGTATTCGCGGGGGGCCCAACGGAAGCGTGTCGGCAGGGTGTTGATGAAGAGGCCGACCATGGAGGCGATGCCCTCGACCTCGCCGTCGCGTCCGGAGACCGTGGTGCCGAACACGACGTCGTCCCGGCCGGTGAGCCTGCCGAGCAGCAGGCCCCAGGCGCCCTGCACCACCGTGCCGAGGGTGACCCCGTGCTCACGGGCCCGTTCGGTGAGCCGCGCGGTGGTCCGCTCGGACAACTCCACCCGGACGTGCTCCGGGCGTACGGGTGCCGTGTCGGCCGGGTCGCCGACCAGCCGCGTCGGCTCGTCCAGCCCGGCGAGCGCGTCGAGCCAGGCGTCGCGGGCCGCGTCACGGTCCTGCCCGGCGAGGCGGCGCAGGAAGCCCCGGTAGGGGGCGACTTCGGGAAGCGCGGGCGCGTCGGTGCCGTAGAACGCCATCAGTTCGCGGTGCAGAACCGGCAACGACCAGCCGTCCGCCACGATGTGATGGAACGTCAGGATCAGTCGGCTGCGTTCCTCGCCGAGCCTGACCAGGGCGCAGCGCAGCAGCGGCGGGGCGGCCAGGTCGAAGCCGTGGGCGCGCTCGTCGGCGGCCACCGCGTCGCCGAGCGACTCCCGGACCCCGCCGTCCTGCGACGACAGGTCGACCTCCCGCCACGGCAGCTCGGCGTCCCGCGTGATGATCTGCACCGGAGTGCCGTCCGGGCGCTGGCGGAAGGCGGCCCGCAGCGGCGCGTGCCGGTCGAGGAGGCCCTGCGCGGCCCGGCGCAGCACCGACCCGTCGACGGGCCCGGCGAGGTCCAGGACCTGCTGGACGACATACGTGTCCCCGTTGCCGTCCCCGTCGCCGCCGGTGAGGGAGTGGAAGAAGAAGCCCTGCTGGAGCGGGGTGAGCGGCAGCAGTTCCTCGACCGGCAGCGGGCGCGTGCCCTGGATCTCGGCGAGTTCGGCCTCGTCGACCTCCACCAGCGGCTCGTCGGCGGCGAGTTCGGCGACCCGGTCGACGGCGGCCTTCGCCAGCGCCTCGACCGTGCGGTGCCGGAACACCTCACGGGTGGTGAGCTTCAGGCCCGACTCCCGGGCGCGGATGAGGAGTTGGATGGCGCTGATGCTGTCGCCGCCGAGCGCGAGGAAGTCGTCCTCGGCGGTCACGGCGTCCAGCCCCAGCACCTCGGCGTACAGCGCGCACAGCAGCTTCTCGCGGGGCGTGCGCGGGGCGCGGCCGGAGCTCATGGTCGCGTAGTCCGGGGCCGGCAGCGCCCGCGCGTCGATCTTGCCGCTGGGGGTGACCGGCAGCGCGTGCAGCGGGACGAACGCCGAGGGGACCATGTAGTCCGGCAGCCACTCGGCGGCGTGTCCGCGCAGGGACCGCATCAGCGCGCCGACGTCACGGAAGGGCGCGGGCCGGTTGGCGTGCGGATAGGCGCCGGCCGTCCGGTACAGCGGGCCGAACGGCCCGTCGAGGACGAGCACGGCGTCGAACGCGCCGTCGTCGGCGTTCCCGTTCCAGGTGAGCGCCGCCCGGTAGCCGTGCTCGGCCGCCAGTGCGTGCAGGTCCTCGGGATCGGTGCCGGAAGCCGCCTCCCGGCTGCTGCCCTCCAGCCGACGCAGGTCCGCCAGGTCGTCCGCGAGGCGCGCGTTGGGCACACCGACGACGCGGAGCCCGTCCGGCCGCCCGGCCAGCAGCTCCGCCAGACCGACGAGGCCGCCGACGGACGCCCAGTCAACCTCCGCCAGTTCCCGGCCGGCCGCCGGGACTCCCGGGCGCAGCACGACGTCGTACCGGTAGCGGCTCAGCTCGTTGTGGTGCGTGGCCCGCTTGATCCGGATCTCCGCGTCGAAGCCGTCGAGGGCGGCGAAGAAGTCCGGGTCGAGAAGGAGTTCGCCCTCCCAGCGCACCGACCGCTCGACGGCCGTCCGCAGCGCGCTCTTGTCCTCGTCCTCGTCACCGCCGGTCGCCCGCCGGGTCTCCACGGCCGCGCGCAGCGTACGCAGCAGCCGCAGATTGCGGACGTCACCGACGAAGATCCGGCCACCGGGGGCCAGCAGGCCCGACACCTGGCGCAGGACGTCGTCCAGGTACTCCCCGCTGGGGAAGTACTGGGCGACCGAGTTGATGACGACCGTGTCGAAGTACCCGGCGGGCAGTCCGTCGGTGTCGTGGGCGGGCTGGGCCCGCAGCTCGACCTTGGCGGCCAGCTCCGGATCGGTGTCGACCTGGGCGCGGAGCGCCGCGACGGCCGCCGCCGAGAGGTCGGTGCCCCAGTACGCCTCGCAGTCGGGCGCGATCCGGGACAGGATCAGACCGCTGCCGACACCGATCTCCAACACCTTTTGCCCGGTGCCGAGTTCACGGATGCGCTCGACGGTGGAGGCCCGCCACTCCCGCATCTCCTCGACGGGGATCGGCGTGCCGTCGTACATGCTGTTCCAGCCCGCGTAGTTCTCGCGCAGACCGGAGCCGTCACCGGCGCCCGTGCTGTCACCGGCGTCGGCGTCGTCCTCTGAACCGGCCGCCCCGTAGAGGAGTTCGTGGAGTTCCTTCCACTCCTCGACCCGGGTGTCCGGGTCCGCGTCGCGCGGCGCGTCCAGGGCGGGGACGACATAGGCGGCGAGACGGCGGTCGCCGGGACGGTCCTCGCGGACGACCACGGTGACCTGGTCGACGGCCGGGTGGCCGCGCAGCACCGACTCGATCTCGCCCGGCTCGATACGGAAGCCGCGGATCTTGACCTGGGCGTCGGCGCGCCCCAGGAACTCCAGCCGCCCGTCGGCCCGCCAGCGGACCAGGTCACCCGTGCGGTAGAGGCGCTCGCCGGGCTCCCCGAACGGGTCGGCGACGAACCGCTCGGCGGTCAGGTCCGGCCGCCCGAGATAGCCCCGGGCCAGACCGGCGCCGCCGAGGTACAGCTCACCCGTGACCCCGGCGGGCACCGGCCGCAGGAACGCGTCCAGGACGTACGCCCGGGTCCCCGGGTCGGGCACACCGATGGGGACGATCGCCCCGGCCGGGATGTCCGGATCGCACAGCCCGAGCGTGGAGTTGGTGGTGGCCTCGGTCGGGCCGTACGCGTTGAACATCATCCGGCCGCGCGCGTACCGCCCCACCAGCTCGGGGGAGACCCGCTCGGTGCCCGCCAACAGCGTGGCCGTGGGCGGCAGTTGCACGTCCTCGGGCATGGCGGCGAGCAGCGCCGGCGGCAGGATCATGAAGGTGATGCCGTGCGCGTTCGCGTAGTCGGCGAGCGGCGCGCCGGGCACCCGCAGCTCCGCCGGGACGACCACGAGCCGGCCGCCGGACAGCAGGCCGAGGCACAGGTCCCAGAACGCGACGTCGAAGCTCGGCGACGCGAACTGCAGCACCCGGCTGTGCGGGCCGATGCCGAACCGCTCGCTCTGCGTGGCCACCAGCTTCGCCACACCGCCGTGCGAGAGGGCGACACCCTTGGGGCGGCCCGTCGAACCCGAGGTGTAGATCACGTACGCGGCGTTCAGGACGGTGAGGGGCGCCCCGCGCTCGGCCTCGGTGGGGTCGTGCACCGGCCGCCGCGCCAACTCGGCGGCGGTCGCGGGCGAGTCCAGCTCCACCAGCGCCATGTCGGCGGCGGCCGGGTCGGGGAGGTCCCGCGTGGTCTCGGCGGTGGTCACCATGCAGACGGGCCGCGCGTCGCCCAGCATGTACGCGATCCGGTCCGCCGGGTAGTCGTGGTCGATCGGCAGATAGGCGGCGCCCGCCTTCATGACGGCCACCTCCGCCACGATCAGCTCGGTGGAACGCGGCAGCGCCAGCGCGACGATCCGCTCGGGACCGGCACCCCGCGCGATCAGCGCGTGCGCCAGGCGGTTGGCGCGCTCGTCCAGCTCGGCGTAGGTGAGTTCCTCGTCCTCGAAGACCAGCGCCACGGAGTCCGGCCGCTGCCGCACCTGCTCGGCGAACATCGCCGGCCAGGTGTCCGCCGGCACCGCGTGCGCGGTGTCGTTCCAGTCGACGACGACCTGGCGGTACTCCTGCGGGCTCATCAGCTCCAGCCGGGCGACCGGCGCCTCGGGCCGGGCCAGCGCGTCGGCGAGCAGCGTGCGGTAGTGGCCGAGGAGCCGCTCGATCGTCGTGCCGTCGAAGATGCCGGGGTGGTACGACGCCCGCGCCGCGCCCGCGTCCACTTCCAGCAGTACGTCGACCGGGGCGGGCAGGTCACCGGCGGGCCGGGCGGCCGTGGCGAACGCCGTGTTGAAGAACAGGCCGCCGCCGCGCGTCGGCCGGGGCCGCAGCTCCTCGACCAGCAGCCCGACCGGCACCCGGTTGGTCTCCGCCTCCTCGTACGCCTGCGTCACCCGGCGCACCAACTCGGCGAAGGACGGCTCGTGCTCGACGGACACCCGCAGCGGCAGCCCGTCATGACCCACGGTCAGGTCCGTCGCCCCGGTGTAGCGGTGCAGCAGGGCGACGAACGCCGCGAGACGTACGGCGTCGGAGGCGTCCGGGACATCCGCGAGCGCGCGCGTGTCCCGCTCGGTGAGGGGCTGCGGCGGATGGGGCCGATCGGCGGGCAGTGAGATCTCGAGCGGCAGCGATGTCAGCAGCCGCCGCCAATAGGCCAGGACTTCCTCGGTACCGCACACAGCAGTGAGCCTTCCCACCAGGTCGGGATCCGGTTCTGAGCCGGGTCGCGGACATACTAAGGTAAGGGTTACCTAATTCACAGGGTGCTCATAGTGAGAGTTGCCCCGTGGGCGGGACGGCAATCGAAGCAAGACCTACAGTTCAACGCGGGCTCGCCCTACAGTTAAGGCAAGCCTCATCAAAGAAAGTTGAAGACGTGGGGACCTCGACGGTCCGGGCGGCGAAAGGCCCCCGCGCGGTACTGCTGCTGACGCTCTCGGGCGTGGCCCTGATCACACTGTGCGCCCTGTCGATGGCGTTCGGCGCGCTCGGCGTCCCCCTCGACCAGGTGTGGCACACGCTGCTCGGCGACGCCCCCAACTCCCGTATCGACAGCGTCATCTGGTCCGTCCGCGTGCCCCGCACCGCCCTCGGTCTCGCCACCGGCGCGGCCCTCGGCCTCTCGGGCGCGCTGATGCAGGCCCTGACCCGCAATCCGCTCGCCGACCCCGGCATCCTCGGCGTCAGCGCGGGCGCCGCCTTCGCGGTCGTCCTGTCCGTCGGGGTGCTCGGCATCTCCTCGGTGTACGGGTACATCTGGTTCGCGTTCGGCGGCGCGTTCGTCGCCAGCGTCCTGGTGTACCTCCTCGGCGGGCTCGGCCGGTCCGGCTCCACGCCGGTCAAACTCGCCCTGGCCGGCGTCGCCGTGACCTCCCTGCTGTTCTCGCTGACCAGCGCCATCGCCCTCACCGACCCGGACGCGCTGAACCGCTACCGCTTCTGGAGCGCGGGCTCGCTCGCCAACCAGGACGACGGGGTCCTGCTGCGCGTCCTGCCGTTCCTGGCCGTCGGCGCGATCCTCGCCCTGGCCTGTGCCCCGGCCCTCAACAGCCTCGCGCTCGGCGACGACGTGGCGAAGTCCCTCGGGCTCAAGCTCGGTCTGGTCCGCGTCCAGGGCGTCATCGCCGTCACCCTGCTCACCGGGGGAGCGGTCGCCGTCATCGGGCCCGTCGTCTTCGTCGGCCTGGTCGTCCCGCACATCGCCCGCGTCCTCGCCCAACTCGCCGGCCTCGGCCCGGACCACCGCTGGCTGCTGCCCCTGTCGGCCGTCCTCGCCCCCTGCCTCCTCCTGACCGCCGACATCGCAGGCCGCCTGATCGCCCGCCCCACCGAGATCCAGGCCGGCATCCTCGTCGCCTTCATCGGCGGCCCCTTCTTCATCGCCCTGGTCCGCCGCCGACGCCTCGCGGAGCTGTGACATGACTTCTCGACCGGGGAGGCGCGGAGCCATGGCCGGAGAGCGGTGCGGGACGCGGCCGGTGACCGCCGGGCCTTCGGGTTCGCGGGTGTTGTGCGGTGAGTTGCGGAACGGCAGCCGCATGGCCGCCGAGCCGTGTGCATCGCGGGCGATGTTCTGCGAACCGTGGAGCGGCGGCCCCGTGCCCACCGCGCCGCGGGAACGCGGCCCCGTGCCCACCGTGTCGCGCGAACGCGGTCCCATGTCCACCGTGTCGCGCGAACGCGGCCCCGTGTCCACCGCGCCGTGGCATCACCGGCCCGTGGCCACCGAGCTGCGGCATCGCCACCCCCTGGCCTTCGAAACCGTGGTGGCGGCGGCCCATGACGACCGAACCCGTGGAGCTGTGAGCCGATGACGACCGAACTCGCGCCCGTGCCGCCCCCGCAGGGGGCCACGGATCCGACTCCGACTCCCGCTCCCCGGCGCCGTACGGCCGACCGCCTCGCGTTCCGGTGGCCAGTGCCGCCCGTCTCCGGTGTCGTACGGCCCCGGCTGCTGGGCGTGTGTCTGCTGCTCGCGGCCGCCGCGTTCCTGGCGTTCGCCGTGGAGACCTCCGTCGGGGACATCGAACTGCCGCTCACCGATGTGATGAAGGCCCTGGTGGGCACGGGCGACCCCGGCACCGAGCTGATCGTCCACGAACTGCGGCTGCCGCGCGCCCTGGCCGGACTGCTCGTCGGCATCGCGTTCGGCATCTCCGGGGCCCTGCTCCAGACCGTGACGCTCAACCCGCTGGCCAGCCCCGACATGATGGGCATCACCCAGGGCGCCGGAGCAGTGGTCGTCGCCGGGATCGTCCTCGGCTGGGACGGCGGCCTCGGCACCCAGGCCCTGGGCCTGCTGGGCGCGTTGACCGCCGGGGCGCTGGTGTACGTCCTGGCCTGGAAACGCGGCACCACCGGCTACCGCATCGTCCTCGTCGGCATCGGCATCGCCTGGATCTGCACCAGCATCACCGACTACCTCCTGGCGCGCGGCCAGCGCTTCCAGGCCCAGGCCGCCCTCGGCTGGCTCGTCGGCAACCTCAACGGCCGCACCTGGGAACAGATCGGCCCCCTCGCGATCACCATGGCCGTACTGGTGCCCCCGGCGATCCTGCTCGGCCGCCAGATCCGCGTTCTGCAACTCGGGGACGACGTCGCCAAGGGCCTCGGCACCCGGGTCCACATCGTCCGGGTGGCCGTCCTGCTCATCTCGGTCGGGCTCGTCGCCTTCGGCACGGCGGCCGCCGGTCCCATCGCCTTCGTGGCGCTCGCCGCACCCCAGGTCGCCCAGCGCCTGGCCGGCACCCCGTTCCCGCCGCCCCTCGCGGCGGGACTCACCGGTGCCGTGATGGTGCTCGTGTCCGACCTCGCCGCACGGAAGATCATCCCGGACACGGAACTCCCGGTCGGGATCGTCACCGGGGTGCTCGGCGCCCCCGTACTGCTGTGGCTGCTCATCCGCGCCAACCGCGCCGGTTCAGGAGGCTGAAGACGTGTCATCGAAGTTCGAACCGGTCACGAAGGGCGAAGTCCGTGCGGACGCCTCTGCCGACCCCCACACCGAAACCCCGGCCGGTTCCGGTGCCGAAGCGCAGGGAGGCTCCCGTGCCGGTGTCCCGGCCGACAGCGGTGCCGAAGTCCGGGCCGGCTCCCGTGCCCAGGCCCCGTCCGGTTCCGGTACCGAAGCCCCGGCCGGTCCCCGTCCGGATGCCCCGGCCGGTCCCGCTGCCGAAGCGCGGGGAGGCTCTCGTGGCGGTGTCCCGGCCGACGCGGGCGCCGAAGCCCCGGCCGATTCCGGGGCGGGCACCTCGGCCGATTCCCGTGCGGGCACCTCGGCCGGTTCCGGTGCCGACGGGGAGGGCGGTTCCCGTCCGAATGGCCAGGCCGGTTCCGGTGCTGAAGCGCGGGGAGGCTTCCGTGCCGAGGTCCCGGGTGACACCGGTGCCGAAGTCCGGGTGGGCTCCCGTGCCGACGCCCCCACCGACGCCCGCCCCGATAAGTGCTCGGATCTTCGCCCCGGCCACCGCGGCGGCCCCCGCGTCGACGGCCCCGAACTGCGCGCCGCGGGTCTCCGTCTCGCCTACGACGACCGGATCGTCGTAGAGGATCTGGATCTGGTGATCCCGACGGGCCGGGTCACGGCCATCGTCGGGGCCAACGCCTGTGGCAAGTCCACCCTGTTGCGCGCCCTGGCCCGGCTGCTGACGCCGAAGGCCGGTGCCGTCCACCTCGACGGCCGCTCGGTGCACTCCATACCGACCCGCACGCTCGCCCAGCAGCTCGGGACCCTGCCGCAGACCCCCGTGGCCCCCGAGGGCCTGACGGTCATCGACCTGGTGGGGCGCGGGCGTTCACCGCACCAGACCTGGTGGCGGCAGTGGTCGCAGGGCGACGAGGAGGCCGTGCACGAGGCGCTGAGGGCCACCGCCATGACCGACCTCGCCCACCGGCCCGTCGACGAACTCTCCGGCGGACAGCGGCAACGCGCCTGGATCGCCATGGCCGTCGCCCAGGGCACCCCCGTGATGCTGCTGGACGAGCCGACGACCTATCTGGACCTCGCCCACCAGATCGACGTCCTCGACCTGGTCACCGACCTCAACCGGCACCAGGGCCGCACCGTCGTCATGGTCCTGCACGACCTCAACCAGGCCTGCCGATACGCCGACCACATCATCGCCATGAAGAACGGCCGTATCGCGGGCGAGGGCGTCCCCGCCGACGTCATCACCGCCACGATGGTCGAGGACGTCTTCGGACTGCGCTGTGTCGTGGGCGAGGACCCGGTGAGCCGCACCCCCATGGTCATCCCGATGGGCCGCCACCACGAGAGCACGGACACGGATACGGATACGGATGCGGAGGCCGGGGCGGTGCCCGTGTCGGGCACCGCTGGCTGACCCGCGGCCGACGATGCCCTTCACCTCGCGGGCCCGCAACGGCAACGGGCCCGCGAGAGGTCACGGTCACAGGTGACCGGTCAGGGGCGGGCCGTCAGGTAACCGCCCATGGTGCGGAAGTAGTCCGTCGCCGCGTACTCCTTGCCGTCCTCCGTCCGCACCCGCTTCACCAGCAGCCCCGGCAGCCGCCCGGAGCGCGCCTCGGAACCGGCGACGATGACGACGCCGTCGCCCTCCCGGATGAAGATCCGCCCCGGCGTGCCGCCGTAACGCCCCTCGGAGACGGCGGCCGACACGATCCGGACGCGCTCGCCGCGGTGGTGGGTGAAGGCGTTGGGATACGGGTCGGACTGGGCCCGTACGAACCGCTCCAGGTCCTCGGCGGGCCAGGTCCAGTCGATCCGGCTGTCCTCCAGGGACCGCTTGTGGAAGAAGCTCGACCGGGAACGGTCCTGCGGTGTCCACACGGCCTTGCCGGAGGCGATGAGTTCGAGCGACTCGGTGACGAGCGGGCCGATCAGATCGACCGTGCGGTGGAACAGGTCCGTCGCCGTGTCGTGCGGCCCGACCGGCACCGAACGCTGCAACAGCACATCACCCATGTCGAGTTCGGCGTCCATGCGGTGGGCGGTGACACCGACCTCCGGCTCACCGTTGATGAGCGCCCAGATCAGCGGCGAGAAGCCCGCGTACGTGGGGAGCAGGGAGTCGTGGATATTGAGGGTGCCGTGCGGCGGTAGATCGAAGATCTCCGGTGGCAGCCACGTACGCCAGTTGTTGGCCACGATGAGGTCGGGATCGGCCTCCTTGAGCGCGCGCAGAAGTTCGTCGTCGTCCGGGCGATTGCGCAGCAGCACGGGCACACCGTGCTGTTCGGCGAGATCGGCGACCGAGTCGTTCCAGATCTTCTCGTACGCGTGGTCGCTCTTCGGATGGGTGACCGCGAGGACCACCTCGTGTCCGGAATCGAGCAGTGCCTGCAGCGTCCGGTGTCCCCAGGTCTGGTACCCGAACATAACGACCCGCATATGAGCCCTCCTCAGCCGTTGCTAGGTAAGGCTTACCTTATCTAACATGAGTCTGCTTGGGGGAGGCTGTGTTCCAGCTTTGAGACTCTGTGACCTGTACTACGAAAGGCGATGACGCGGTGACGACGCTGCACACCGGGCCGGATTCCATCTACGACGTACTGGGTATCGGATTCGGCCCATCGAATCTCGCGCTCGCCATCGCGCTCCACGAACAGTCCGTGAACGCCGGTACGGAGGGCGGGCTGCGGGTCGGGTTCCTGGAAAGACAACCCCGGTTCGGATGGCACCGGGGGATGCTCATCGACGACGCCACCATGCAAGTGTCCTTCCTCAAGGACCTGGTGACGATGCGTGATCCCACCAGCGACTTCAGCTTCCTGTGCTACCTCCGCGACCAGGGCAGGCTCGTCGACTTCCTCAACCTGAAGACCCTCTTCCCCCTGCGCATCGAGTTCCACGACTACTTCGAGTGGGCCGCCGCCCGGGTCTCGCACCTCGTCGAGTACGACGCCGAGGTCGTCTCCGTACGCCCCGTCACCCACGACGGCGAGGTCCGCTACTTCGACGTCACCAGCCGCACCCCCGGCGACCCGGAACGGCTCACCGTCCGCCGCACCCGCAGCATCTGCGTGGCCGCCGGCCTGGAACCGCACCTTCCGCCCGGCGCGGCCCTGTCCGACCGCGTCTGGCACAACAGCGAGTTGCTGCCCCGCGTCGACCAGGCCCGGCGCTCGGGAGAGCCGATACGCCGTGCCGTCGTCCTGGGCGCCGGCCAGAGCGCGGCGGAGGCCGTGGACTACCTCCACCGCAACTTCCCCGAGGCCGAGATCTGCTCCGTCTTCGCCAAGTACGGCTACACCCCCGCCGACGACAGCCCCTTCGCCAACAAGATCTTCGACCCCGAGGCCGTCGACCTGTACTACGGCGCGCCCCGCGAGGTGAAGCAGTCGCTCTTCGACTATCACCGCAGCACCAACTACTCCGTCGTGGACATGGATTTGATCGAGTCCCTGTCCCGCACCATGTACCAGGAGAAGGTCCAGGGCCGGGAGCGGCTGCGGATGATGAACGTGTCCCGGCTGCGCGAGGTGGAGGTGGGCACGGGCGACGTCAAGGTGACCGTGGAGTTCCTGCCGACGGGGGAGCGCGAGGTCCTCTCCTCCGACCTCCTCGTCTACGCCACCGGCTACCGGCCGCGCGGTGTCGGCGACAACCTCGGGGAGATCGGCAAACTCTGCCTGCGCGACGACGAGGACGCCCTCCAGGTCGGCCGCGACCACCGGGTGGCCACCGCCCCCGACGTCACCGCCGACATCTACCTCCAGGGCGGCACCGAACACACCCACGGCCTCACCTCGACGCTGCTGTCCACCACCGCCGTACGCGCCGGCGAGATCTGCGCCTCCCTCCTCGCACGCCGCGCGACGGACCTGACGGCGGCGTCGGAGCGGTGAGCAGCGGCCCCCGTACGTCGTCGATGTCGGAGTGTCGATGCCGGAGTACGGCCGCTCGCCGAAGCAAACCGGTCATTCGCTTGGCGAGTTGACGCTCCGGGCCGGGAGAGGCGGACGAACGGCCTCCGGGGCGCGCTAGCATCACGGCGTGATGACGGTTAGGCCACTTCGACGCATGGCACGGGCCCGCGCTCTCGCGGGCCCGCTGCTGCGTGTGCTGGGCCTCGCCGTGGTCCTGTTCGCCGTGGCACTGACCCACGGAGCGGTGCCGGAAAGTGCCGGTGGACATGGGGTGACCAGCGCGGTGACATCCGTGACAGGTGTGCCCGAACACCCGCTCCCCGGTGGGCCGGTGCCGTCGGTCGCCCCGGCCGTCACCGCTGTCACGGCCGCCGGGCCCTTCGTCGGGCCCCTTGCCGGACCCTTCGCCGGGCCGCACCACGGGCACGGCGAGCACGGGACCGGCGCTCCCGCCGAACACTGCGCCTCCGCACAGCCGCAGCAGGGTCCGGTCTTCGCGCAACCCCGCTTTGCGGTGTCGGTCAGCGAAGTCGTGGCCCCGGGCTGTGCGCCGGCCGCGCGGAACGTCGGCGAGCCGCGCCTCTCCGACCGCTCGTCAGCCGCCCTGAGAGCACGGGTCGTCCAGCAGGTCTAGGCCGAGGGCTCCTCCCGCCCGTCCGGCTGTTCCCGCCCCACCCGCGCCTGCCGCCCGGCCCCGGCCCTGTGCCGCCGAGCCGGCCGGTCACGCGCGCCCGGAGGACCCCAGTGCCGCCCCACTTCCGCCTGCCCGCGCACCACCGCCGGGCACGCGCCGTCGCCTCACGCCCACGTCCACACCCGCGTCCACGCCCACGCCCACGCCCACAGTCATGCCGGCCGGCGCGGTCACATCCGTTCGGCGCTTCGCCCTGGACGAGGCCGTTCGCCGTCCTCGCGCACGGCGTCCTGTTGATCGCGGTCGTTCTGTGCGCCCTCGTGCACGGGTCGACGGACGAGTCGCACCCCAGGAACGAGTCACACCGTCCGCCCGCGCCGACCGCCACGGCGGGGACGGCGGTCATGACACTCGCCGCGACCCCGGCAGACCAGGCGCCCGCGGAGACACCCCACGGACCGCATGGACCCCACGGACCCCACGGCCACCACTCGGCCGAGGAGTGCCCGCCCGGTGGCGTCCCGCGCACCCCGACCACCCAGAGCACGCACCAGGCACCACCCGCCACCGACCCCGCACCCCCGCTCGCCGGAATCGCCACGGCGGTACTGGGCCCCCTACGGCCCAGGCGCCGCCACCCCCATCGACGCCGATGCCGCCGTACGGGGCGCTCGGCCCTCGTCCGCACCTCGCGGTGGCGGATCTAGACCTCTCGCCCGCGCCGGCCCGAAACGGCCGCCGCACACGTGCACGCATCCGCACCGACACACCCAGCGAGAGCGAAGACATGCGATCGATCGACGCCACCCCCCACACCCCACTCGACCTCACGCCCTTCACCGACCCCGCCCCCACCCCCGGCCGTTCCGCCCTCCCGGCGCTCGTCGGCAACACGCCCCTTCTGCGTGTCTCCCAGCCGCTGACCCCGGCGGGGCACGGCTTCTGGGCGAAGCTGGAAGGCTTCAATCCCGGCGGCATCAAGGACCGGCCCGGCCTGTACATGGTCGAACGGGCCCGCGCACGCGGTGAGTTGCGGCCCGGCGGCCGGATCATCGAGTCCACCAGCGGCACCCTCGGCCTCGGCCTCGCGCTGGCCGGCATGGTGCACGGCCACCCCGTCACCCTGGTCACCGACCCCGGCCTCGAACGGTCCATGACCCGTCTGCTCGGCGTCTACGGAGCCGACGTCGACATCGTCACCGACCCGCACCCCACGGGCGGCTGGCAGCAGGCCAGGCGCGACCGGGTCACCGAACTCCTCGGCCGCCACGACGGCTCCTGGTGCCCGGACCAGTACAACAACCCCGACAACACGACCGCGTACACCCCGCTCGCCCTCGAACTCGCCTCCGCGATGGGCCACATCGACGTGCTCGTGTGCAGCGTGGGCACCGGTGGACACTCCGCGGGTGTGGGCCGGGTCCTGCGGCAGCTGTACCCGGACATCCGGATCGTCGGCGTCGACACGGTCGGCTCGACCATCTTCGGCCAGCCCGCCCGTACCCGGCTGATGCGCGGCCTCGGCTCCAGCATCTACCCGCGCAACGTCGCCTACGACACCTTCGACGAGGTCCACTGGGTCGCCCCGCACGAGGCCGTCTGGACCTGCCGCCGGCTGGCCGCGTCCCACTACGCCACCGGCGGCTGGAGCGTCGGCGCGGTCGCCCTCGTCGCGAGCTGGCTGGCCCGCACCGGGTCCGCCGACACCCGGATCGCGGCGGTCTTCCCCGACGGACCGCAGCGCTATCTGGACACCGTGTACGACGACGAGTACTGCGCCCGGCACGGACTCCTCGCCGGACCACCGGCCCCCGAACCCGAGGTGATCGGCCGCGCGGACGAGAAGGAGGTCGCCCGGTGGACCCGCTGCACCGACGTGGTCGACCCCCTCACCCCGCGCGCCACGAGCGGCGAGGAGGCCGGGGAGTGAAGGGAACCCTCGCCCAGGCACGCTCGTACGACCGTGCCGTCCAGCTGCTGATGGTCAACCAGTTCACCATCAACCTCGGCTTCTACATGCTGATGCCCTATCTGGCCGCCCACCTCTCCGGCACACTCGGCCTCGCCGGCTGGATCGTCGGACTCGTGCTGGGCGTGCGGAACTTCAGCCAGCAGGGCCTGTTCGTGGTCGGCGGCACCCTCGCCGACCGCTACGGCTACAAGCCGCTGATCGTCGCGGGCTGTGTCCTGCGCACGGTCGGTTTCGCGGCACTCGGCTTCGTCGACTCCCTGCCCGCACTGCTCGCCGCCTCGGCGGCCACGGGCCTCGCGGGCGCGCTGTTCAACCCGGCCGTACGCGCCTATCTCGCCGCGGAGGCGGGGGAGCGCAGGGTCGAGGCGTTCGCCCTGTTCAACGTCTTCTACCAGGCGGGCATACTGCTCGGCCCGCTGGTCGGCATGG
Organism: Streptomyces sp. NPDC001868; assembly: GCF_040297125.1. Lineage (NCBI taxonomy): Bacteria > Bacillati > Actinomycetota > Actinomycetes > Kitasatosporales > Streptomycetaceae > Streptomyces > Streptomyces sp. NPDC001868. The sequence goes on from NZ_JBEOYO010000008.1 coordinate 218,359, forward strand.
TCCTCACCGGTGTCGACTTCCGCGTCACCTGCCTCACCGCCGCGGGCATCTTCGCGGTGCTGTCGGTGGTGCAGATCCGCGCCCTGCCCGCCCGGGGCCGCGAGGACGGCGGGGAACGGCCGGGCGAGGGCCGGGAGAGCGTGCTCGCCCAATGGCGCGGCATCCTCGGCAACCGGCCCTTCCTGCTCTTCGCCGCCGCCATGACCGGCTCGTACGTCCTCACCTTCCAGGTCTATCTGGCCCTGCCCCTGGAGGTACGACGCGTCGGCGGGGACGGGGAGTTCGGCACGGCCGCCGTCGCGGTGCTCTTCGCGGTGTCCGGGCTGAGCACGATCCTCGGCCAGACCAGGGTGACCGCCTGGTGCAAGGCCCGCTACGAACCCGGGCCGGCACTGGTCCGCGGGCTGGCGGTGATGGGCTGCGCGTTCGTTCCGCTGCTCCTGGCCACGATCCTGCCCGTACCCGCGTCCGGACCGGGACTGTGGCTGGCGGCGGCTCTTCCGCCGACGCTGGCCGCGCTGCTCCTGGCCGTCGGCACGATGATCGCCTACCCCTTCGAGATGGACACCATCGTCCGTCTCTCCGGGGACCGGCTCGTCGCCACGCACTACGGGCTGTACAACACCGTCTGCGGGGTCGGCATCACCGTCGGCAACCTGCTGACCGGCGTCGCGCTGGACGCCGCCCGCGAGGCCGGGCTGCCGGCGCTGCCCTGGCTGTCGCTGTGCGCGCTCGGCCTCGGCTGCGCCGCGTCGGTGTACGGACTGCACCGCACGGGCCGGCTCGCGGCGCCCACGCCGAAGCCGGTGACGGTCTGAGCCGAAGCCGGTGACGGTCTGACGGGTCCGGTCACCGGGGTGGGGCGGGCGTCGTACGGCGTCCGTCCCACCCTCCGGGCGGTCGGGGCCGTCGCCCTACCGGTGGCCGAGGTCGTCGTCCGTGTCGACCGCGCCCCGCCGCCGTACGCCCTTCGCCAGCATCCCGCCCAGGAACCCGGTCACGAGCCCCCAGAGGACGGCGAGTCCGAGGGCGGACCACAGGTGGGGCCGCAGGAACAGTTCCCCGCCCAGGTCGCCGCCGAGGTCACCGATGCCGATGACCGACAGCCCGTAGTGCGCGGAGACCCGGGCCACCAGACAGATCGTCAGGACGGTGAGCACGAGGGCGGCCGCCATGTGCACGGCGTGCTGCCACAGCCTGACCCGGGCCGGGGAGCGGGCGGCCATCACGAACGCGGCGACGAGCAGCAGCAGGGCGTTCACGGCCACCAGCCACCACACCCGGCCGTCGTACTCGGCCAGCGAGCCCAGATTCAGCGTCGACACATCGGGCCCGCGCACGACGTCGTCCAGGATCTTCGGCATCGGCAGCCCGAACGGCCCCTCGACCTGGCTGTCCCAGGTGGCGCCCAGGCCGATCGTGAAGGTCAGCCACAGTACGTTCGGCAGGCCCAGCAGGATCACCGCCGCCGTCTCGGCGGCGTGCCCCCGGGTCAGCGCCACCACGATCCCGATCAGCAGCCCGAGACCGACGTACGCCAGCAGCAGCCCGACCATCGCGTACGCGGCCGGGCGCACCGACTCCTGGAACCGCAGCAGCCGCGCAGGGAGCGGCGCCCCGCGTGACACCAGCAGCGCCAGGACGAGGACCCCGGCGAGCCACAGCAGCCCGAAGAACAGGGTCGGGACCACGGCCGTCTCGAACCCCACGTCGGCGGAGGTGCCGAAGAAGTCGCCCACGTCGCCGAGCGGGATCTCGAAGGTCTGCCGGGCCGCGACCGCGAGACCGATCAGCGCCGCCAGCCACAGGACGGCGACCCGGACGGCCCAGCCCGCGAGTTCGGCCGCCCCCGCCACCGCCCGGTGCCGCAAGGGCCGCAGGAATCCGGCGGCGATCACCAGCGCGCCGACGAGGGTCACCGACAGCGGCACCACGGTCAGGCCCGCCTGGGTCTCGGCGAAGGCGCCGGCGCCGCCGGAGAGCTCGATGGTGCCGCCCACCGCCGTCACGACGGTGGCCGCGACGACCCGGGGGAACGCGCCGTCCGGGAGGTCCGCCGCACCCGCCGCCCACAGCCCGAGGGACGCCGTCACGATCATCGCGATCAGTCCGGCCAGCACGGTCGCGAGGGCCTGGAGCCAGCCGTGACGGGCGACCGCCCGCTCCGGTGCGGGCGCCTGCCGAGGAGGGAGCGTGTGGGGACTCACTCTTGCCACGCTAAGCACGGCCGAGGCACTCCGCGCGCCGGGAGGACGGCCCTCCTCGGCTTGCGGGAGGCACGGGACCAGGGCACACAATGGGCCTGTTGTGGAAGAAAGCGGCATATAACGCATGAATCGCCGCGGAGTCCCTACGGCGGGAGAAGCCCCGTGAGCGCCGATCAACCGTCTTCCGGCCGCCCGACAGGACCGCCCTCCGGTCCCCTGTCCGGGCCGTCGCAACCCAGCCCCACCCCGCCCGACCCGACGCGGCCGAGCGGCCCGATCCCCCCGGAGCCGCCGAGCGGCGCCTCGGGCCCGGGCGGCCCCGGCGGGCCGGGCGGAGGTGGGTCGGGCGGCGGCTCGGGGGGATCGGGCCAGGGGCCAGGTGGCCCCGGCCATCCGTGGTGGCGGTCCGCGCCCCGTATCGCCCTCATCGTCACCGCGGCCGTCGTCGCCGCGGTCCTGATCGTCGTCCTCACCCGCTCCGACGACTCGGGCGGCTCCGCCGACGGCGAGGTCTTCCTCCAGGCCGCCGGCAAGGCCGGCCCCGACCCGTTCACCGAGTCGACGGCGACGGACAGTTCCGCCCCGCCCACGGCCCCCGCAGCGACCCCGAGCAGATCGGAACCCGCCAATGTGACGCGGGCCGTGGACGGCGCGTCCCCCGGCCTCTACGGCGGTACGCGGAACGTCGCCAGCTGCGACGTCGAGAAGCAGATCAAGGCGCTCGGGGCGAACCCCGCCAAGAACGACGCCTTCGCCTCCGTCGCGGGCGTCAGGTCCTCCGACGTACCCGCCTATCTGCGCTCGCTCACCCCGGTGCAACTGCGCATGGACACCCGCGTCACCAACCACGGCTACCGCGACGGCGCCGCCACCAGCTACCAGGCCGTCCTCCAGGCCGGTACCGCCGTCCTCGTCGACGACCGGGGCCTGCCCAAGGTGCGCTGCGCCTGCGGCAACCCGCTGAAGCAGCCGGTCGCGCTGAAGACCACACCCGAGCCGAAGGGCGACTCCTGGCCGTCGTACCGGCCGCAGAACGTGGTGGTCGTGGAGCGCTCGACGGTGGTCATCAACGTGTTCGTCCTCTACGACCCCGAGCACGACGACTGGTTCACCCGCCCCTCCGGTGACACGGGCGGGAAGGACAAGAAGACCGCCCCGCCGAGCGACCGGCCTTCCCCGTCGGTGTCGACGTCCTTCTCCGAGGAACCGCCGACCGAGAAGCCCGAGCCGTGCCCCTCGTCCCCGAACGGCACCAGGGCCGAGAGCGAGAGCCCGTGTCCCTCCTCGTCCTCGGTGGCCCCGCCCACCTCACCCCCGTCGGAGCCGGAGACCGTCGAGCCCCCGGCGGAGCCGGAGAGCCCCGAGACGGTCGACTCGGCGCCGGAGGACACCACGACCTCCGAATCGGCGTCCCTCAGCGCCCCGGAGTCGATCGGCACCCCGGGATCCTGACCGGAACCGGTCACCGACACCGAAGCGGTACGGCCCCTGCTCACGGGCGCGGGTGAGTGTGCGACCAGCCCCCACTCACCCGCGCCGTGCGCCTCACTCGTCGATCGCCGACCCGAACAGCGCGCCCACGTGGGGCGCCCCGAGCGAGGCGGCGTTGTACGACGTGCTGCCGGGCACCCCCGCGTACGCGGACGGGGCGGCGGCGATCGCCGCGCCGGTGACGAGAAGAAAGGTGGCCGCCGCGAGGGTAGCCGAACGGTTCTTGCGCATGTACGGCTCCAGAAAGTAAGAACGGCCGGGCAGCGCGGGGGTGTTGGGAAAGGGCCCGTTCCTTGTCCGGCGTCCTGTTTGACGGCGGATGGTGCGCAAGGGTTGCACGGGAATGCACGCCGACTTCAGGAGGCTCTACCTCCGGTTTTCCTCCAGCGCCTGGGCTACGCCGGTCTGCCCGCCCTGAAGCGCGAGCTGGCCGCCGGGTTCACCGCGGCCGTGGCCCCCGAGGTGCGGCTGAAGCAGCGCATCGCCCATGTCGGCCCGGACCTCGACGGCATCTGGGCCGATGTGATCGACGAGGCCCGGGAACGCATCGACCAGACCCGGCGGCTGACCGAGCCGGACGCCCTGCGCTCCGCCGTGACCGCGCTCGCCGACGCCGTCGAGATCCACTGCTTCGGCATCGCCGCCTCCGAACCGGCCGCCCGCCACCTGTCGTTGGCGCTCGGACGGATCGACCGCCGCTCCCGCTTCTCCGGCGCCACCGGCTTCGCCCTCGCCGACCACCTCCTCGCCCTGCGCCAGGGCGACGCCGTGGTGATCTTCCAGCCGGGGCGCGCCCTGCACGAGCTGACCGTGCTCGTCGAACGCGCCCGCGCGGTCGGCGCCCGCGTCGTCCTCGTCACCGACGAACTCGGCGAGGAGTTCGGCGATCGCGTCGACGCCGTCCTGACCGCACCGCACACCCCCACCGGCATCACCTCGGAGGCCCTCACCGCCCTCGTCGTCGCCGACGTCCTGCTCCTCGCCCTGACCACCCTGGACGAGACCCGTGCCGTCGACACCTCCCACCAACTGACCGTGCTGCGCGAGCAGTTGATGCCCACCAGGACCGGCCGGAAGGGCTGACGGGCGGAAAGTGGTGGCGGACCGGGGCGGCGACGGCCCATGATCCTCCGCATGAGTGACAGTTTTGAGGCACGGCCGCCCGACGAACAGCACCTGCCGGAGCGCAAGCCCGGATGGGGCGACCGGTTCGTCGGCCCCGAAGGAGACCCGCGCGGCGAAGGAGGCTTCGAGGGGGAGCGGGCCACGCTGGTCGGGTATCTCCGCAACCAGCGGCTGACCCTGGAGCTGAAGTGCGCGGGGCTCGACGCCGAGGCCCTGGCCCGCCGTTCGGTGCCGCCGTCGAACATGTCGCTGCTCGGACTCGTACGCCATCTGGCCGGCGTGGAACAGTACTGGTTCCGCGAGGCGTTGGCGGGCGAGCCGCCCGCGCCGCGCCACTACCGCGCCGGCGACGACCCCGACGGGGACTTCAACGACGCCGTGGCCGACCCCGAGGCCGTCGCCGACGCCTGGACGACCTGGCGCTCCGAGGTCGACTTCGCCGAGCGGTTCGTGGCCGGGGCCCCGGACCTCGGCATCACCGGCCGCCACGACGACGAGCCCATCGCCCTCCGCGAGGTCCTCGTCCACCTCATCGAGGAGTACGCCCGCCACAACGGCCACGCCGACCTCCTGCGCGAACGCGTCGACGGACGCATCGGCCAGTGAACCCCGGCGCACGGAACCGGGATTTCCCTGAGGGCGGAACGCCGCCCCCTTCCCCTCCCGCCCGGAATTCCTAGGCTGAAGAAGTGAGCCAACAAGCGTCGAACGAAGCCCGAGTCATCCCTCTGCGCCCGGCGACGGCCCGCCCGGCGACGGCGCGTCCGGTGGCGCCCCGCCCGGCCGGCCCGCCTGCCAAGGAGCCTCTGTGGCGCGACCTCGTCGGGGACGTCCTGCGCCGCGAACGCCTCGCCCAGGAACGCACCCTGAAGGACGTCGCCGACGCGGCCCGCATCTCGATGCCGTACCTCTCCGAGGTGGAACGGGGGCGCAAGGAAGCCTCCTCGGAGGTCCTGGCGGCCGCCGCCCAGGCCCTCGGCCTGGGCCTGGGGGACCTGTTGTCCCTGGCCCAGACCGAACTGACCCGCAGCACGCCCAAGGCCTCTTACAACGGCCTGTGCCTCGTGGCCTGACAGGGCTCGACGGTTTCGCCCCAGGGGGAGGGGGTCCCGCTCGCCGGCGACCGCGGGGCGGATGTGGTTGCTCGCGCGGTTCCCCGCGCCCCTGGCGGGGCGCGGGCGACCCTCAGACCCCCACCGGCCGCCGGCTCAACACCTCGTCCGCGAGCCCGTACGCCACCGACTCCTCCGCCGTGAACACCTTGTCCCGGTCCATGTCGGCCCGCAGCTCCACCACCTCACGCCCCGTGTGCCGCGCGAGCACCCCCTCCACCTGCGCCCGGATCCGCACCATCTCCTTGGCCTGGAGGGAGAGATCGGACACTGTCCCCTGCCGGCCCCCACTCGCCGGCTGCCCCAGCAGCACCCGAGCGTGCTCCAGCACGAACCGCCGCCCGGGATCCCCGCCCGCCAGCAGCACCGCCGCCGTCGAGGCCGCCTGCCCCACACAGAGCGTCGAGATCGGTGCCCGGACGTACGACATCGTGTCGTAGATCGCCATCAGCGAAGTGAACGATCCCCCGGGCGAGTTGATATAGACGTTGATCTCGCGGTCCGGCATCGCCGCCTCCAGATGGAGCAGTTGCGCGATGACGACGTTCGCCACCCCGTCGTCGATCTCCGTGCCGAGGAAGACGATCCGCTCGGACAGCAGCCGGCTGAACACGTCGTACGACCGCTCGCCCTGCGCGGTCCGCTCGACCACGTTCGGAATCGTGTACGTCCCCATCACTGCAGTCCCATCCGTCGCCGTGAGGCGGCCGGCCGTACGTCGTCCAGCGACTCGACGACCCGGTCGACCATCCCGTACTCCCTGGCCTGCTCGGCCGTGAACCAGCGGTCGCGGTCGCCGTCCCGGGAGACCGTCTCCTCGCTCTGGCCGGTGTGCTCCGCGGTGATCCGTTCGATGGCCCGCTTGGTGAACTCCAGGTTCTCCGCCTGGATCTCGATGTCGGCGGTGGTCCCGCCGATGCCCGCCGACGGCTGGTGCATCATGATCCGCGCGTTGGGCAGCGCGAACCGCTTGCCGTGCGTGCCCACACTCAGCAGGAACTGGCCCATGCTCGCCGCGAAGCCCATCGCCAGCGTGGACACGTCGTTCGGGATCAGCCGCATCGTGTCGTAGATGGCGAGACCCGCCGTCACCGAACCACCCGGGCTGTTGATGTACAGACTGATGTCGGTGCGCGGGTCCTCCGCCGACAGCACCAGCAACTGGGCGCAGACCCGGTTCGCGGAGACCTCGTCGACCTGGGTGCCGAGGAGGACGATCCGCTGCGCGAGGAGCTGCGCGGCGAGATGGTCGTCGAAACGGGACGGCGGGGTGTCGCCCTCCTCGGCGCGCGGGGCGGGCGCGGGGGCCCGGCCGGTGATCAGTGGAGTCACGGTTCCTCCCTGGGGGTGAACGCGACCGCGACGGCCGCTGTCTCCACCCTCCCCGGGAACCACCCCTCACCAGGCATTTCTCTGCCCGTGGCAGATTCGCCGACAGCAGAGCGACGACCGCCACCCCCGCCCGGCGCATCTCGTCCCCGCACCACCGATGAGTTTGCGGACCGGGGCCGGTCGATACAGATGACGACACACCCAGGGGCGACACACCCCGCCGGAGGAGGCACCCATGTCCAGCGACGGATTCACCACCTGCCTGTGGTTCGACGGCCAGGCGGAGGAGGCGGCAGCCCACTACGTCTCGGTCTTCAAGAACTCCCGGCTCGGCCGCGTCACCCACTACGGCGAGGGCGCGCCCCAGCCGGCCGGCTCCGTGCTCACCGTGGAGTTCGAGGCGAACGGGCAGCGGTTCGTCGCGCTGAACGGCGGCCCGATGTTCAAGTTCACCGAGGCCATTTCCTTCCAGATCCTCTGCGCCGACCAGGACGAGATCGACTACTACTGGAACAGCCTCACCGAGGGCGGCGAGCCGGGACCCTGCGGCTGGCTCAAGGACCGGTTCGGAGTGTCCTGGCAGGTCGTGCCCGCCGAACTCGTCGACATGATCAGCGACTCCGACCCGCAGAAGGTGGCCCGCGCGACCGAGGCGTTCATGTCGATGGGCAAGTTCGACCTCGCCGCCCTGCGGAAGGCGTACGCGGGCGAGTAGCCGCCCCGCAACCCTTCTCACCCTGGTGGCAGGGTCCCCGCGACAGGGCCGCCACCAGGGTGCGTACGGGAATTTCGGCCATTCTTTACCCGGTCCGGGTAGCGGATGCAAAGGACGCCGGTGAGGCTTTCCTGTGCACCACCTGTTACCCGGAGGAACCTTGAACGTCACCCTGACCACCTGGCTGCTCACCGTCGTCGCCCTGTGCGTGCTGGTGGGGGTCGACTTCTTCATCGGCCGTAAACCCCACGACGTGTCGATCAAGGAGGCCGGGATCTGGTCGGCCGTCTGGATCGCCCTGGCCATCGCCTTCGGCCTGGTCGTGCTGGCCGTCGGCGGGGGCAAACCGGCGGGAGAGTTCTTCGCGGGCTTCATCACCGAGAAGTCCCTCAGCGTCGACAACCTCTTCGTCTTCGTGCTGATCATGGCGAAGTTCTCGGTGCCCTCGCAGTACCAGCAACGCGTGCTGATGGTCGGTGTGCTGATGGCCCTGGTGCTCCGGGCGATCTTCATCGCCGCCGGCGCGGCGATCCTCGCCAGCTTCGCCTGGGTCTTCTACATCTTCGGCGCGTTCCTGATCTACACCGCCTGGAAGCTGGTCGAGGACGCCCGCAAGGGCAGCCACGAGGAGGAGTACGAGGAGAACAAGCTCCTCAAGGCCGTGGAGAAACGATTCGGGGTGGCCGACCGGTACCACGGCACCAAGCTGTGGATCGAGGAGAACGGCAAGCGCGTCATGACGCCGATGCTGGTCGTGATGCTCGCGATCGGCTCCACCGACGTCCTGTTCGCCCTCGACTCCATCCCCGCGATCTACGGCCTCACCCAGGACCCGTACATCGTCTTCACCGCCAACGCCTTCGCCCTGATGGGCCTGCGCCAGCTGTACTTCCTCATCGGCGGCCTCCTCAAGAAGCTCGTCCACCTCTCCTACGGCCTGTCCATCATCCTCGGCTTCATCGGCGTCAAACTCGTCCTCCACGCCCTGCACGAGTCCGGCGTCCACGTCCCGGAGATCTCCATCCCCTTCTCCCTCGGCTTCATCGTCCTGGTCCTCGCTGTCACGACCGTGACGAGCCTGTGGGCGTCGAAGAAGCAGCAGGAGGCGGAAGCGGCCGGTGCGGCGGGCACGGGAGACGCGGCGGACGCGGGGGACGATGAGCCCACCACCTCGCAGCGGGTCTAGGAAGCCTCCTGGACGCGCCTTCTCGGCCTCTCTCTAGGAGGCCCTGTCGGCGATCGCCCGGGTGATCGCCCTGGCCATCCGTGTGATGCCGGGGGACAGCACCGGGCACGGCCTCGGCTTCGACGTCGTCGGGGCCAGACAGAAGTGCAGATAGTCCTTGTCGTGGTGGAGCGCGGTGCGGGCCCGTCCGGGCTGGGTGCAGTAGCCGTCGTGCTCGCGTTCGTACGCGGTGCACGGCAGATACTGGGTCCAGGCGTAGCGGTCGGCGGCCGGGCTCACGGCCCGGCCGGCGTCGGCGACCATGTCACCGGAGGCCCTGGCCTGCTTCTCGTACAGGGCGTTCACCCGGCGGACCCGGTCCGGGGTCATCGGATCGGGGCCCTGCAGCACCCAGACGATCGTCGGCCGGTGCGTACCGCCCGCGTTCGCGATCTGGTCGGTGAGTTGCTCGGCGGCGGCCGTGTACCGCCGGAAGTACTCGGCGCGGGCCTTGCCGTAGGTGACGCCGTCCATGCAGGGCGTGTAGTCCCATGCGTTGCCCCAGAACTGCAGTACCACGTAGTCCGGGCTCAGCCGTCGCACCAGCGCCGCCGCCTTGTCCTGGGCCGGGACGAGCGACCGGTCGGCGGTGCCCTCCAGGTAGTCGCACAGGGTGGTGCCCCCGTACGGGGCACTCGTGTAGCGGGCGTCGAGGTCGTCCTTCAGGAACTTGCCGAGGACGTCCTGGTTCTCCATGGCGAGCGAGTCCCCGAGATAGAGCACCTTCGGCGCCGGCTTGGCCCCATCGGCGTCGTTATCGGCATCGGCATCGGCATCGGCATCGTTCTCGGCGTCGGCTTCCGTGCCGGGGGACGCGGTGGAGGCCCGCTGACGGGTGGTCGGTGACGTGTCCGGCGCCGCGGCCGACGGCGGTGCCTCCCCGGGCGCGGACTCCGGATCCCCGCACGCGCCGAGCAGCAGCGCGGCGAGCACCGCCCCCGCCACTCCCACGATCCACGGCTTGCGCATACGGCGACCCCCGCCCCGGCCATCGAAACGGTTCCCCAGGCAAGCACAGCCCGGGACGAGGCGGAAGACCCGTGTCGGCCACGAGGGCGCCCGGACCGGAAACGACCGGACGCCCCCACCCGGTCAGGTCAGGGCGTCATGCCGCCGGAGCACGCGGCACCCGGCTCCGGCGTCTGCTCGCCCTGGACGTACTTGTCGATGAACTTCCGCACCCGCGGGTCGGACGCCTTGTCCACCTTCAGCTGGTGCTCCCAGGCGCTCAGCACGATGGGCGAGGACTGGTCCTCGTAGGGGCTCATGAAGGTGTACGTCGTCTTGTTCACCAGTCCGGTCAGCGACTCGACGTCCGCCTTGGCCGCCTTGTCGTTGTACGTGATCCAGACGGCGCCGTGCTCCAGCGCGTGCACCGCGTTCTCGTTCGGCACGGCCTTGGTGTACACCTGCTTGTCGCAGTTGACCCACACCTGGTTGTGGTCGCCGCCCACCGGCGGGCTCATCTTGTAGTCGACGGGCTCGGAGACATGGTTCTGGGTGAGCTTCGACCAGCTCTTGACGCCGTCGACCGGCGCGGCCTTCGCCTCCTCCTTCTCCTGGGCGGAGTCGATGAGGAACCAGCCGCCGCCCACGAGCCCGGCGAGGATCACACCGGTCACGCCCAGCGTGAGCATCCGCATCCGCCGCTCACGGGCCTGCTCCGCCTTGCGTATCTCCTCGACGCGGGCGCGCCGCGCCGCCTCCCTGGCCTTCGGGCTGTTGTTCCTGCCCTTCGAGCCGCTGTTGTTGGCCTTCGCCTTGGATGAAGCCATGGGGATCGTCCTTCTTCTCCCTGCCGCGCCGCACGGGCACGGCGGTCCTGCGAGTCGTCGGTGGGTCTGTCGTACGGGTCTGTCGTACGGGCCGGTGGCCGGTCTAGACGCGGAGCAACTGCAGTTCGTGGAGATCGGGAGGGCGGGCCCGTCCCGGCTCCCGGGAGCCGACGGGCGTGACCAGGGCCGGAGCGGGCGCCGGCGGCCAGGGCGCGGCGGTGTGATCGGCGCCGGGCAACGGCACATGGCCCAGGACCGCGGCCGGGTCGGAGGCGTGGCAGTCGTGCCCGCCGGGGCTGTGCTCACAGGGGTCGCGCTCCGCACGCGCCGCCCGCGCGGGGGCCGCCCCCTCCGCCGCCGGCCCCGCCGACACCGAATGCGGGCGTGGCCCGGGAGCCTCACCGGGCGGCGAGCCCGCGCAGAACAGCAGGAACGTGGTCAGGGCCAGCGAGACCACGAGCATCAGGCGCACCGACCGGCTCCGGGCGCACGGCAGCGCCGTACGTCGGAAGGGTCGGCCGGACATGGAGGCACCTCACGAGTCGAGGCGAACGGGAGTGCGAGCGCCGCTGAAATTATCAGACGGCGCACGGCCGTGGTCCCGTCCCACGGATCCCGTGCCGGTTTCACGCGGTCCGTCCCGTTCGGCGCGCGTCCCGGTGCGGTCCTGGCTAGCGTGAGACCGGGGAGAACCACCCGTTCCGGGGAACCACCGGTCGAACCGAGGAGAGTGGCAGCCATGGCCGCACATCCCGAGGGAGCACCCTGTTGGGCCGACGCGATGTTCAGCGACGTCGAGGGGGCGAAGAGTTTCTACGGCGACGTACTGGGCTGGACGTTCGGCGAGTCGTCCACCGAGTTCGGCAACTACACACAGGCGTACGTCGACGGCAAGGCGGTGGCCGCGGTCGTCCCGCCGATGCCCGGACAGGAGGGCCAGTCCGCCTGGTGCCTGTACTTCGCCTCGTCCGACGTGAACGCCACCGCCGCGAAGGTCCGTGACAACGGCGGCGAGGTGCTGATGGAGCCGATGCGGGTCGGCGAGTTCGGCTCCATGCTGCTGGGCCGCTCCCCGGACGGCGTCGTCTTCGGCGTCTGGCAGCCCGGCGTCCACAAGGGCTTCGAGGCGATGGGCGTGCCCGGGGCGTACGTCTGGGCCGAGATCTTCACCCGCGAGCCGGAGAAGTCGGACGCGTTCTTCCCGGCCGTCTTCTCGTTCCGGGCCAAGCAGATGGACCACCCCGACGACCCCGAGCTGGACTTCCGGGTCTTCGACCGGGGGGAGAGCCCGCTCCTCGGCCGGATGAGGATGACGGACGACTTCCCGCCCGAGGTGCCCTCGTACATCAACGTGTACTTCACCGTCTCCGACTGCGACGACGCGGTCGCCAGGGCCACCAAGCTGGGCGGTGTCCTGCGCTTCGGCCCGATGGACACCCCCTTCGGCCGCTTCGCCGCGCTCAGCGACCCGCAGGGCGCGTCGTTCTCGGTCATCGACGTCACCACCACCCACGGCGAGATGCCGGCGCTCACGGACGTCGACTGAGCGGACCGGGCGGTGTGCGCGGGGGCGTGGGACCCGTGGACGGTCCCACGCCCCCGCGCATGGCATGATCGAGCGCATGCCGGAACGTGTTGTGGCCGCCTGTGACGGAGCGTCCAAGGGAAACCCCGGACCAGCGGGCTGGGCCTGGGTGGTCGCCGAGGACGATGAGATCCCTTCGCGCTGGGAGGCCGGCCCGCTGGGCAGAGCCACCAACAACATCGCCGAACTCACCGCGCTGGAGCGGCTGTTGGCGGCCACCGACCCGGCCGTCCCGATCGAGATCCGGATGGACTCGCAGTACGCGATGAAGGCGGTCACCACCTGGCTGCCCGGCTGGAAGCGCAACGGCTGGCGCACGGCCGCCGGCAAGCCGGTCGCCAACCAGGAACTCGTGGTCCGTATCGACGAGTTGCTCACCGGCCGCGCCGTGGAGTTCCGCTACGTCCCCGCCCACCAGGTCGACGGCGACCGGCTCAACGACTTCGCCGACCGCGCGGCGAGCCAGGCGGCCGTCGTCCAGGAGCCCGCCGGCACCGAGCTGGGCTCCCCGGAACCGCCGGCCGCGCCCGATACGCCCCCGTCCCGTTGGAGCGCGGCGAAGAAGTCCGCGAAGTCCGGCCGACCCGGCGGCCGTACCGGCTCGTCCTCCGCGTCCTCGTCCCGCACCATCAAGGCGAAGTTCCCCGGCCGCTGTCTGTGCGGCCGTCCGTACGCCGCGGGTGAGCCCATCGCCAAGAACGACCAGGGCTGGGGCCACCCGGAGTGCCGTACGGCGGCGCCGGCCGGCGCCGAGTAGCGGCCGCCGCGCGGGACGGCGTGGGCGTCACAGGACGGTGCCGCGCCACTCCCCGGTCGCCCGGCCGCGCTCCTCGATGAACTTCTTGAAGCGCTCCAGGTCGCCCTTGGTCTGCCGCTTCACGACCCCCAGCTTGTCGGCCACCTTCTCGGCGGTGCCCTCGGGCTGGAACTCCATCTGGAGCATCACCTTCGTGCGCTCGGGGGAGAGGTGGTGGAAGGTGACCACGCCGGCCTGCCGGGCCTCACCGGCGACGGTCGTCCACGCGACCCGCTCGTCCGGGATCTGCTCGGTGATCTCCGCGTCGAACTCCCGGTGCACGCCGTCCACCTTGGTCACCCAGTGCGTGAGCGTGTCCGAACGCTGCTCGATCCGCTCGACCCCGCTCATGAACTCGGGGAACGTCTCGAACTGTGTCCACTGGTCGTAGGCGGTCCGCACGGGGACCTGGACCTCGATGGACTCCTCGATCTGGGTCATCGGTCGCCTCCTGACATCGGTTCGGGTGTCGATCGCGTCCGGGTCGCCCCGGGCGCGTCCGAGGCGGGTACCCAGGTCCTCCGTGGATCAACGTGGTCAGGCCGCGTCGAACGTGTAGTGCGCGGTGTGGTCCAGGAGGGCCGCCGGGGTCGTGTCGTTCCACGGCTTCATGGTCTCGTTCAGGTCGACCACGTTCGGCGTCCCGGCGCCCGGCACGTACGCCGAACCCGGGTGCAGGCGCTGCCAGTCGGCCCAGAGCCTGTCGACAAACGCGTGGTGCAGCCAGAAGACCGGGTCGTTGGGGGAGACCCCGGTGCCCATCTGGCCGCCCACCCAGACATGCACCCGGTTGTGGAGGTTCACGCCCCGCCAGCCCTCCAGATGGTTGCGGAAGCCGTCCGAGGCGCTGTTCCAGGGCGCCATGTCGTACGTGGACATCGCGAGCACGGAGTCCACCTCGGCCCGGGTCGGCAACTGCCGTACCGCGCTCCCGAGGGACCGCCGCAGATAGGTGCGGCCGTCGATGCGCACATTGATCGGCCAGTTCCCGGTGGACGCCGCGAACGGCCCGTCCATCACCCGCCCGTCGCGGCTGCGCCCGGTGCCGCCGAGGAAGTCCGGGGCCCACAGCGACGAGCGTGCCGTGCGGTCGGCCGTCCAGTCCCAGTAGGGGAGTGCCACGGCGGGGTCCACGGACTGCAGGGCCCGTTCGAACTCCAGCAGGAATCTGCGGTGCCAGGGCAGGAAGGACGGCGAACGGTGGCCCGTGCGTTCGCCGTTGTCGGTGTCGCCGAGGATGAACGCGTTGTGCGTCGTGACGAACTCGTCGTAGCGGCCCGAGCGCTTCAGCGCGATCAGCGCGTCGGTGAAACGCCGCTTCTCGTCGGCGGTCAGGGTCGCCTGGTTCTTGCGTACGGTCATGGGTCTGCGGCTCCTCGCGGTGGTACCTGTGGTGCGTGTGCGGATCAGTTGAAGGGGACGAGACGGGCGCCCTGGAGTTCGTCGACCGCGGCGCGGGCGGCGGCGCGCGGGGTCGGCACGGGGGAGTAGTGGCTGACGACGCTGATCCAGCTGCCGTCGGCGTTCCGCATCACATGCAGCTCGGCCCCGTCGACGAACACGGCGTATCCGGCGCCGTGATGGTGACCGCCGCCCTCGGTGGCGTGCCCCTGTATCCGGCGGCCCCGGTAGACCTCGTCGAAGGCCTGAGGGTCCTGGTGGCCGCCGTGGTCTCCAGGGCCGCCGTGGTCGTCCGCGACGGCGACGGCGGCGGTGAGCGGGGCGCCGACGGTGACGGCCAGCGCCGCCGCGGCTCCGAGCGCGTGACGGCGGGTGATGTCGGGCATGCGAAAGCCTCCTGGGAAAGGGGGATTGATGACTCGTCATGCCTATCGATCCGATGCGGAACCGGAGAAATCCCAGGAATCCGGTTGGCTGTGATCCGGACAATTAAGTACATGTCGTGCAAGGTTGAACAAAGATGATCTTGCTGTGGCGGCCCTCGGGGGCGGGCTGGAGGGAGATATTCCGCCCGGTGGTGGCGGCGGCGCCGATGATCTTGCGGCAGTCGTGTGAATCGAGTGGCCGGTGTCACGCGGGCAAAGTGACGTGAATCCGGGGCGCGCGAGCGCTGCTACTCTTCGTGGTCAATTGATCGCTTTGCGCAGCGAAATGGGAGTGTGCGTGAAGATCGCGTGCGTCGGCGGCGGACCCGCAAGCCTGTACTTCTCGATCCTGATGAAGCGGCAGGACCCGTCCCACGACATCACCGTCCATGAACGGAACCCGGCCGGATCGACCTACGGCTGGGGCGTGACCTACTGGTCCGAGCTACTCGACAAGCTCCGTGAGAAGGACCCCGAGACGGCCCTCGCCATCAGCGAGAACTCCGTCAACTGGAACAGCGGCGTGGCGTACGTCCGCGACCGGACGACGGTCCAGCCCGGCGACGACGGCTTCGGCATCGGCCGGCGCCGCATGCTGGAACTGCTCGCCGAACGGGCGCGGGCCCTCGGTGTCCGCGTGGAGTACGAGCACGAGATCGCGGCCGACGACCTGCCGGACGCCGATCTCGTCGTCGCGGGCGACGGAGTCAACAGCGCGGTGCGCGAGCGGTACGCCGACCGCTTCGGCAGCGACATCACGCTCGGCCGCAACGTCTACATCTGGCTCGGCACCACCAAGGTCTACGACGCCTTCACCTTCTCCTTCCAGGAGACGGACCACGGCTGGATCTGGGCCTACGCCTATCCGTTCAGCGACGAACAGAGCACCTGTGTCATCGAGTGCTCCCCGAAGACGCTGACCGGCCTGGGCCTGGACCGCCTGGGCGAGGCGGACGGCCTGGCCCTGCTGGAGAAGCTCTTCGCCGAGATCCTGGACGGCCACCCCCTCCTGGGCCGCGCGCAGGACGACGGCACGGCCCAGTGGCTCACCTTCCGCACCCTGACCAACCGCGCCTGGCACCACGGCAACCTCGTCCTGCTCGGCGACGCCGCCCACACCACGCACTACTCCATCGGCGCCGGCACCACCCTCGCCCTGGAGGACGCCATCTGCCTGGCCGAAGCCCTCGGCGACCACCCGGACACCGCGACCGCGCTCGCCGCCTACGAGCGACGGCGCAAGTCCGAGCTGCTGCGACTGCAGAGCGCGGCCCGCCACAGCGCCCAGTGGTACGAGAACATCCACCGGTACATCGACCTGCCCCCGGAACAGATGTTCGCGCTCCTCGGTCAGCGGCACTCCCCGCTGCTGCCGTACGTGCCGCCGCAGCTCTACTACCGCCTCGACCGCGCCGCCGGCCGTCTGGAGGCGCTGCGCCGCCTCAAGCGCTGGCTGGGCCCGAAGCTGGCCCGGTCGTCGCAGTCGCGCGCCCTCGCCGGCCGGAAATAGCGGGCTCCCGGAGGTCTCGGGGGGCCGCTAGCGCACGCCCTGGGGCCGGAACTGGACGCTGATGCGCGGCCCCACCGCCCGCGCCGACTTCGGGATCGCGTGGTCCCAGGTGCGCTGGCAGGAGCCGCCCATCACGATCAGATCGCCGTGGCCGAGCGGGAAGCGCAGGGTCGGTCCGCCGCCGTGAGGGCGCAGCGCCAGATCGCGAGGGTCGCCCACGGACAGGATGGCCACCATCGTGTTCTCCTGGGCGCCCCGCCCGAACCGGTCGCCGTGCCAGGCCACGCTGTCCCGGCCGTCGCGGTAGTAGCACAGCCCCGCCGTGACGAACGGTTCGCCCAGCTCGGAGCCGTAGTGCGCGGAGAGCGCCTCCCGGGCCTCGTCCAGGACGGGGTCCGGGAGGGCGTCCTCGGCGCCGTAGAAGGCGAGCAGCCGGGGTACGTCCACGACCTGCTCGTACATCTGCCGCCGTTCCGCCTTCCAGGGCACCTCCTCGGCGAGCCGGGTGAACAGCGCGTCGGCCCCGCCGAGCCACCCGGGCAGCAGATCCACCCAGGCGCCGGCGCCCAGCTCACGCCGGCGCAGCCCGTCGAGGGGGCCGAGGCGGAGGTCGTCGGACTGGTCGAAGAGGGAGCCCTGGAGGTGCGTGGCCATACAAGCAGCGTACCTCCATATTCGACAATCTGTTCGACTGTGCTGGCTCCCTCCCCGCCCGTGGTGCTCCGGGCCGCTGATCAGTGCTACGGATCGGCGCTGCTGATCAGTGCTGCTGGGCCTTCTGCGGCGTCAGCTCGCTCGGCCGTACGACCACGAAGCCCTCGCCCTCCAGCTTCAGCTGCACGGCCTCCCCGGAGCCGCCCCGGATCATCGAGCCGAAGGACTGGGAGCGGTGCAGCGAGGTGGTGAGGTGGGCCGTCCAGCCCACGACCGCGTCCGTGTCGACGAACACGGGCAGCTGCGGTGAGACCGGGATGACCAGCGGATTGCCGTCGCAGACGAGACCGAGCTTCCCCTGCCCCGTGAAGACGCTGTTGAACAGACCGCCGCCGGTCATACCGGCCCCCTTCACGGTCTTGATCTCGTACGCCAGCGAGGCGTCGAAACAGAGCACGTTGCGGCCGTTGACGGTGAACACATCGCCCGGCTCGATGTCGACGATGAAACAGTTCTGCGCCTCGTGCGCGAACCAGGCCTCGCCCTGCCCGCGCACCGCCATCAGCGGCAGCCCCTCCCCGGTGACCGCGCGCTTGAGCATGCCGCCCATGCCCTGGCCCTTGCGCTCGAACTGCAGATTCCCGCGATAGGCGATCATCGCGCCCTGCCGCGCGAGCATCTCGCCGTTGACGGCGTACTTGATGGACTTGGCGTTCTGCACACTCATCCCCGGCGCGTACGCCGGCTGGATCATGTTCTCGTTGGAAAAGAGATCGCTCTTCATAGGGGCATGCTGTCCCGGACCGTCCGGTTCCGCCAAGCGACGCGCGCGGCAAGCGAATTGAGGTGCCTGACAACGTCTCGCCCGGAATGGTAGAAGCGGACACATGACCAACAAGATCGGCGTCGACCTCCCGGACCGCCGGGGCCGCACCGGGCTCGACCGCACCGGCCGCGACCTCACCGGCAACCCGCGCGTCAAGGTGCGGGACGTGCGACTGCTCTCCAGCCACTGGTACGTGGAGCGCACCACGACCTTCGACTTCCAGCACGCCGACGGCACCTGGAGCACCCAGGAGCGCGAGACGCACGACCGGGGCAACGGCGCCACCATGCTCCTCTACGACACCGAACGCGAAACGGTGCTGCTCACCCGGCAGTTCCGCTACCCGGTGTACGTCAACGGCCACCCCGACGGGATGCTCGTCGAGACCCCGGGCGGCCTCCTCGACGAGGAGGACGAGCATCCCGAGGTCGCCGTGCGGCGCGAGGTCGTCGAGGAGACCGGGCACACCATCGGCGAGATCCAGCACGTCTTCGACATCTACATGAGCCCCGGCTCGGTCACCGAACGCGTCAGCTTCTACGCCGCCCCCTACGGCGCCTCGACCCACACCCACGAGGGCGGCGGCCTCGACGAGGAGGGCGAGGACATCGAACTGGTCGAACTGCCCTTCCGCCGGGCCCTGGAGATGATCCGGAGCGGGGAGATCGCCGACGCCAAGACCATCATGCTGCTGCAATGGGCGGCGCTGGAGGGGCCGTTCAGCGCCGGAGGCAGGGCGTAGAGGGACGGAGGCCTCGGGGGCCGAGCGCCCGTCTCGGCCGAGGACTCAGGCGTCGAGGATCTCGGCCGGGCACTCAGGAGTCGAGCGTCTCGGCCGCCTCGGCGGCGACCGCCTCCGCCACGGCCGTCAGGGCGGGGGAGTCGAGCTTCCACTGCTGCCAGAACAGCGGGGCGTCCACGGTCCGCTCCGGCGCCAGATGGACGAGCCGTCCGGCGTCGAGCAGCCGCTCGGCCTGCGCGGCGGGCACCATGCCCCAGCCCATCCCGGCGGTCACGGCGTCGACGAACCCCTCGGACGTCGGTACGTAGTGCCGTCGGGCACCGGCGGGACGGCCCCGTGTCAGCCTTCGTACGAAGGTGTTCTGGAACTCGTCCCGCCGGTCGAAGAACACGACCGGCGCGTCGGCGATCAGGTCCTTCAACGGCACACCCGAGCCGATGCCGAGCCACCGCTCCGCGAAGGCGGGAGCGGCGCAGGGCACGTACCGCATCCGGCCGAGCGGCCGGACCGAGCAGCCCGCCACGGCGTCCGGCGCCGAGGTGACGGCGGCCATCACCAGCCCCTCGCGCAGCAGCCGGGCGGTGTGCTGCTCGTCCTCGCGGAGCAGTTCGTAGCAGGGGCGCAGGTCCTCGGGCACCCGGGTGAGGGCGGGCAGGAACCAGGTGGCCAGCGAGTCGGCGTTCACCGCGATCGACACGCGGGTGGTCTCCCCGGCGCCCGTCATGCCGAGCGCGGTGTGCGCGTCGTGTTCGAGGCGGGCCAGCTGGCGCGCGAACCGGACGATCACCTCACCGGACTCGGTCGGCCGCACCGGCTTCTCCCGGATGAGCAGGACCCGGCCGACCCGCTGCTCCAGCGCCTTGACCCGCTGGCTGACCGCCGACGGCGTCACATGCAGGGCACCGGCCGCCGCGTCGAACGTTCCTTCGTCCACCACCGTGAGCAGGGTGCGCACCAGATCGAGCGGGAGCTGAGTCGGAGACATCACGATCGCTAATGATACGTAAGAATCTTTAGCTGTACGCGGGGCGAAGGTTTTCCTAGCGTCGTGGGTGTGTTCAGCGAAATGACCGCCCTCGCCGCCGGATTCGGCACCGGCCTCTCCCTCATCGTCGCCATCGGCGCCCAGAACGCCTTCGTCCTGCGCCAGGGACTGCACCGCGACGCCGTGCTCCCGGTGGTCGCCATCTGCGCGCTCTCCGACGCGGTGCTGATCGCCCTGGGGGTCGCCGGGGTCGGCGCGGTGGTCGTCGCGTGGCCCGGCGCGCTGCGGGCGGTCGCCCTGGTCGGCGGCGGCTTCCTCCTGGTCTACGGCGCCCTGGCCGCCCGCCGGGTCCTGCGGCCCGGCGACGACGCGCTGCGCACGGAGAGCGGCTCGGCGGGCTCGGTGCGCCGGGCCGTCCTCACCTGTCTGGCGCTGACCTGGCTCAACCCGCACGTCTACCTGGACACCGTGTTCCTGCTCGGCTCCATCGCCTCCGACCGGGGGCCCCTGCGCTGGACCTTCGGTCTCGGCGCCGTCTTCGCCAGCCTGTGCTGGTTCGCCGCCCTTGGCTTCGGCGCCCGGCTGCTCAGCCGCTTCCTGGCCCGCCCGTCGGCCTGGCGGGTCCTCGACGGGCTGGTCGCGGTGACGATGCTCGCGCTCGGCGGGATGCTGATCGCCGGGGCCTGAGCCCCCTGACATGTCCGTACACCGACACGATGTGAGACGGCCGGGACACCGCCTGTTCCGGCGGCGGTGATCTCCGCGATAGTGGTGCCCGTATCGAAAGATGTATCGAGCATCAGGATGCCCGTGGACACCACCAAGAGCAGCGCCGGCGACGACACCGCACCGGAGGGCGACGACACCGCGCCCGAGGGCGCCTCACCGCAACCACCCCGCCGGGGCTGGCGCCGCTGGGCGATGGACACCCGCCCGCTGCGCCGCCCCGCCTACCGGCGTCTGTGGTCCTCGACCATCGTCACGGCCGTCGGCAGCCAGCTGACGGCCGTCGCCGTGCCCAAGCAGATCTACGACATCACCGGCTCCTCCGCCTGGGTCGGCTACGCGAGCCTCGCCGGTCTGCTGCCCCTGGTGGTGTTCGCGCTGTGGGGCGGCGCGGTCGCCGACAGCGTGGACCGCCGCACCCTGCTGCTCGTCACCAACACCGGGATCGCCGTCACCTCGGTGCTGTTCTGGGTCCAGGCCGTCACCGGCCTCGAATCCGTGTGGGCGCTGATGGTCCTGCTCGCCCTCCAGCAGGCGTTCTTCGGCCTCAACTCACCCGCCCGCAACGCCTCCGTGGCCCGGCTCGTCCCCGCCGGTGAACTGGCCGCCGCCGCGGCGCTCGGCTCGACCGTGATGCAACTCGGCCTGGTCGCCGGGCCGTTGCTCGCCGGCGCCCTCATCCCGGTCATCGGCCTCGCCGAGCTGTACCTGATCGACGCACTCGCCCTCTGCATCACCCTCTGGGCCGTCTACAAGCTCCCCGCCCTGCCACCCCTGGACGGCGCCACGACCAAACGGGCCGGCTGGCGGGAGGTCCTCGCGGGCTTCCGCTACATCGCCCTGCACAAGGTGCTCCTGCTGTCCTTCCTCGCCGACATCATCGCCATGGTCCTGGGCATGCCCCGCGCCCTCTTCCCCCAGCTGGCCGACACCACGTACGCGCCCTACGGCGAAGGCCTCGCCCTCGGCCTGCTGTTCGCCGCGATCCCCATCGGCGCCGTCGTCGGGGGCCTGATGTCGGGCACCTTCTCCCGCTCCCAGCGGCACGGACTCATGGTCATCGTGGCCGTCATGGCGTGGGGCGCGGCCATCACCGGCTTCGGGCTGACCACCAGTCTCTGGTTCGCCGTACTGTTCCTCGCCGCCGCCGGGGTCGCCGACATGGTCTCCATGATCTTCCGCGGGGCCATCCTGCTGTCCGCCGCCACCGACGAGATGCGCGGCCGGATGCAGGGCGTCTTCACCGTGGTCGTCGCCGGCGGCCCCCGTCTCGCCGACGTCCTGCACGGCACCGCCGGCGCGGCCTTCGGCGCCCGTACGGCCGTCGTCGGCGGCGGCCTGCTCGTCATCGCCGCGATGCTGCTCCTCGCCTCGGTGACACCGGCCCTGTGGCGGTACCGCATCTGACCGGTCGGCACCTCCGCACTTCCGTACGCTTGTCAGCCGCACACCCCACAGGCAGGAGTCGCAACGATGGAGTACGTGAAGCTCGGTTCGACGGGTCTGGACGTGTCCCGGATCTGTGTGGGATGCATGAGTTTCGGCGTCCCCGGCCGAGGCACGCACGAGTGGACCCTGGACGAGGAGGCCTCACGCCCTCTGATCCGGCAGGCGCTGGACGCCGGGATCAACTTCTTCGACACGGCGAACGTCTACTCCGACGGCACCAGCGAGGAGATCGTCGGCCGTGCGCTCAAGGAGTTCGCGCGGCGTGAGGAGATCGTCCTCGCGACCAAGGTGAACGGCGCGATGCACCAGGGCCCCAACGCGTGGGGCCTGTCCCGCAAGGCGATCATGACGGAGATCGACGACAGCCTGCGGCGCCTCGGCACCGACTACGTGGACCTCTACCAGATCCACCGCTTCGACCCGAACACCCCGGTCGAGGAGACGATGGAGGCCCTGCACGACGTGGTGAAGGCGGGCAAGGCCCGCTACCTCGGGGCGAGTTCGATGTACGCCTGGCAGTTCGCCAAGATGCAGCACACCGCCCGCCTGAACGGCTGGACGCGGTTCGTGTCCATGCAGAACCACTACAACCTCCTCTACCGCGAGGAGGAGCGCGAGATGCTCCCGCTGTGCGCTGACCAGAGCGTCGCCACCCTGCCCTGGAGCCCGCTCGCCCGGGGCCGCCTCACCCGAGACTGGGACACCGTCACCGCGCGCACCGAGACCGACAACTTCGGCAAGACCCTCTACCAGGAGGGCGACCGCGAGATCGTCGACGCCGTCACCCGGATCGCCGACGAGCGCGGGGTGCCCCGGGCCCGGATCGCCCTCGCCTGGCTGTCGAGCCGCCCCACCGTGACCGCCCCCATCGTCGGCGCCACCAAGCCCCACCACCTCGACGACGCCGTGGCCTCACTGGACGTCACCCTCACGGAGAAGGAGATCGAGGAGCTGGAGCGGCCGTACACACCGCGCGCGATCAGCGGCCACTGAGCCGGGGCGGCGCTCGACCACGGGTTCACCCGCGTTGGAGCACCGCTGTAGGAGTTCTCTCTCTACGGTTCTCGCGTGTGCACGGGGGGTCCCGGCCTCATGTGCGCTGCACCCGTTGTCTCGGCGCCCCCTGCGGCACGCGGTCGCGGGCGCCGAGCCTGGTGAGTGGCTCGCCCGTCCCGCTCGGGGCATCCGGGGTCGTCAGGCGTGGCCTGAGCGTGGCAACGGCCCGCGACCTGGGCGCGCCGGGCCTCAGCGCTCACCATCGCGTACGTTTCCGGCCATACGGGGGCGGCACAGCATGGTCGACGAGCCACAGGGGCACCGATGCCCTCGTGCAGACAACAGACGAGACGGCCGACTTCACGGCACTGTCGCAGGAGTTGACCGGATTCGACGAGGCGACGCTGCGGGGCACGGGACTCGCTGAAACCTACCTGGCAGTGGCCGCCGAGCGACTGGGCCGGGACCGATTGGGGCGGCTGCTGGGGGCGGGCGGAGACCCGCTCGGCGAGCTGGACGACGACCTGCTCGGTGCCGCCCGCGCCCTCACCCACCTGTGGTACACGGGCAGTTGGCCGGATCCGTCACCCTTCGTGGTGTCGGCGCGGGCCTACGCCGAGGGGCTGGTCTGGAAGGCGGCAGGGCTCGCCGCTCCCGCCACCGCACCCGGCGGCTACGGGAGCTGGGCCGCCTCCCCGTCATCCTCCCCCTCCCGGGCGGGCTCCCGGTGAGCCACTACGACGTGATCGTCGTGGGCGCCGGGGTCGCCGGCTCGCTCGTGGCGAAGGAACTGAGCCGCCGGGGTCGCCGTGTCCTGGTCCTGGAGGCCGGGGAGCGCGTCACCGACCCCGTGCGAGGCCACCGTGAGGCCCTCGACCGGTACGCCACGGCATCCGCGAAGGTGCCGGGCTCCGCCCACCGGCCCCACCCGGCCGCCGACTGGCCCGAGGTCACCGACCTGACGGGCACGGACGGCGACCCGGGATTCCGGGCGGCCGGCCATCTGTTGCAGGACGGCCCGCTCCCGTACGCCAGCGGCTACGTCAGGGCCAACGGCGGCACCGGCAACGTCTGGACGGGCCTCGCCCCGCGCATGCTGCCGGAGGACTTCGACACCGAAGCCTTCGGGTACGGGCGCCGCTGGCCGCTCAGCTATGACGACCTGGAGCCCCATTACCGGGCGGCGGAAGGGGAGTTGGGGGTGGCCGCCGACACCGACGAGCAGCGCGCGCACGTGGGGCTAGGCTTCCCCGAGGGCTACACCTTCCCCATGCGGGCTCTGCCCGCCAGCCACCTGGACCGCCTCCTCGCCGCAAGCCTCGACGGACGGTACGTCAAGGATCCGGTGACCCTGGGCGAGGTCGAACTGCGGCTGGTCGGCACCCCGCAGGCCCGTAACGGCGTGCCCGACCCGGGCTACGACGGCGGGCGCGGCTACGTTCCGCGCGGCGCCCAGGGGCGGCCCGACCCGGCCAGCCGGTGCGTGGGCAACGCGACGTGCATCCCGCACTGCCCCTCGTACGCGAAGTACACCCCGCTCAAGACCCAAGGACAGTGGGGGAGTTCGGTCACGCTCGTGGACCGGGCCGTGGTCAGCCGCGTGCTCGTCGACGGGAACGGGCGCGCCACGGGCGTGGAGTACCTCTCGTACGACGGTCGGGCCACGCGGGTGCAGGCCGTCGTCGTGGTCCTCGCCGCGCACGCCATCGAGAACGCCCGACTGCTGCTTCTGTCCCGGCTCGCCACCCGCAGCGGTCAGGTCGGCCGCAACCTGATGGACCACCCGGTGCTGCTCACCTGGGGCCTCATGCCGGAAGCGGTCGGCCCTTATCGCGGGCCCGGGTCCACCTCGGGCTTCGAGGGTTTCCGCGCCGGGCCCGAACGGCGCGCGCGGGCGCCCTTTCGCATCGAGGTCGGCAACTGGGGGTGGGCGTGGGCCAAGGGCTCGGTGGACGGTGATGTAGCCCAACTCCTGCACGAAAAGGGTCTGTTCGGAGCCGAGCTGCGACGCGCCGTCGGGGACCGGGTACGCCGCCAGTTCGCCCTGCAGTTCGAGATGGAGCAGGGCGCCGACCCCGCCAACCGTGTCACCCTCCACCCGCACGCACGCGACCAGCTCGGCCTGCCCCGCCCCCAGGTCACCTACGACCTGTCGGACCACGTCAAGGACGGCATGGTCGCCGCCAAGCGCGCGTCCGACCAGATCTTCGCCCTGCTCGGCGCCGAGGACCACACCGACTACGAGCCCCCGGCGGCGTGGCCCGGCCGCTTCGAGCGCAAGGGCCGCCTCTACGGCTATCGCGGCGCCGGCCACGCCGCCGGCACCCACATCATGGGCGACTCCCCGCGCACCTCGGTGGTCGACTCATGGCAGCGGTGCTGGGACCACCCCGGCCTGTACGCCGTGGGCTGCGGCAGCATGCCCTCCGTCGCCACGTCCAACCCGACGCTGACCATGGCCGCCCTCGCCCTGCGCAGCGCCCGGCGCATCGAGGCCGACCTCACCGAACGGGAGCGCCCCGTCGCGCTCACCCCGGACGCCCCCGCATGAGTACCCCACGTACGCCATGTACCCCCACGGACCCCCCGTACCCCAGGAGTGCCCGCATGAGCCCGCTGCCCCTGCCCCCCGTCGCCGAGCCCTTCCAACTTCCGTTCCATTACGGTGCGTTGCACAACATCGGCATCGACTGGCTCACCGAGGCGGAACCGGTCCGGAACCTGCTCGCCAAGCATCACCCCGCCCTGACCGCCGCCACTTTCGACGGCCGGGCCCTGGTCTCGCTCAACTACCAGCTCTACTTCGCGCAGTACGCGTTCGGCGGAGGCGTCACCCAGGAGATCGAGTACAACGTCATCGCCTTCCCCACCGCCCAGGCGGACCGCGTCCCCGAGCTGACCTACGCGCAGTACGCGCAGGGCTGGGACCAGACGAAACTCCTCGGCATCGCCCGCATCCACGTCGTGTGCGACAACCCGTACGCCATCACGGCCGGACGCGTGCTGTACGCCGAGCCGAAGTATCCGGGCTGGTTCGAGGTCGACCTGCCGTCCCTGAACGGCCCGGCGGGCGAGACCTGGACCGTGCACTGCAAGGCGGCCGAGGTGGCGGACGACACGCTGGTGCGTGAGGACACCCACCTGGTCTCCCTCAGAGCCGAGCTGGACGGCCTGACGGCCACTCCCGCCAACAACACCCCCATCACCGGCTACGGCACCGACACCGACGGCCGGGCCCTCGCGGGCCCCATGAACGTCTACCAGCCCTATCGCTGGTTCGACCTGAGCGCCCCGCACCACACCGACCGTGTACGCCTGACTGTCCACTCCCACGACAACGACCTCGGCCGCGACCTCCACCATCTGCTCGGTGACACCCGCGCCGCCGGCGCCTGGACCTACCAGTCACCCCCGGTGGCCGCCCACAACCGGCCCTACTACCTGGGCTCCCAGGACTGAAGGACTCCTTGGAGCGCGACCGCCTCACCCGCTTCGCGAGAGCGGGTGTCACAGGCGGGCGTACTCCAGGCGCACGGTGGTGGCGAGGCGGGCCAGGGCCTCCTCGGCGCCCTCGCGGTCGGTCTTGTCGAGGAGGGCGAGTGCGTCGGCGGCGGCCACGCGGACCCGCTGGGGGACCTCGTCCAGCGCGGCCATGCGGTAGGCGATGGTGCGGCGGGCCGCGCGCTCCTCGGCGCTGACGCCGTCCGGTCCGGTGCGGGGGAAGACGGCGGCCTCGTAGGCGGTCACATGGATGAGTACGCCGTGCGCGATGCCCTCGGCGTAGCCCCGCTGCCCGGCCTGCCGCTGGGCCATGGCGAAGTGCGCCATGGCCCGCCGCCGCACGATGAGCGAGCCCACCATCCCGACGAGCCCGGCGCACACGGCCGCCCCCAGGGCGACGAGACCGCCGCCGATCAGCGCGCCGATCAGGGCGCCGCCCGCCATCAGCAGACAGGTCAGCCCGGTGGTCAGCATCAGCAGGGCGCGCGCGGGAGTGAAGGAGGCCATGGCGTGCAGTGTCTCAGCCCCGGCCGGGTGCCCGAGCGGTGGGCCGGTGGGGGAGGGGGCGACGCGGTCCGTGCCGGACGGTCGGACGGCGCCCCGCGCGGCGGGTCATTCGCCGCCGGAGGGCCCCGGACGCTCCAGGCGGGACAGCCAGGTCGTGAGCACCGTTTCGAGTGACCCGGCCTCGTCCGGCGCCAGCAGATCCAGGAGGCGCCGCTCGTTGCGCATGTGCGCCGTGAACGCCTCGTCGATCAGCTCGCGCCCCGGCCGGGTGAGGGCGACGATCCGGCCGCGCTGGTCGTCCTCGGCGCGACGGCGGGTCACGAGCCCGGCCCGCTCCAGCCGGTCGATCCGCTTCGTCATCGCGCCGGTGGTGACCATGGTGTGGGCGGCGAGTTCGCCCGGTGCCCGCTCGAAGGGCTCACCGGCACGGCGCAGGGTGGCGAGGACGTCGAACTCGCCCTCGCTGAGCCCATAGCGGCCGTAGACGAGACACAGTTCCTCGGTGAGCCGGTCCGCCAGGCGGTGCAGCC
Organism: Streptomyces sp. NPDC001868; assembly: GCF_040297125.1. Taxonomy (NCBI): domain Bacteria; kingdom Bacillati; phylum Actinomycetota; class Actinomycetes; order Kitasatosporales; family Streptomycetaceae; genus Streptomyces; species Streptomyces sp. NPDC001868. The sequence continues at coordinate 245,974 of NZ_JBEOYO010000008.1, forward strand.
GGCCGATCACTCCCTGCGGGCCGACATCGAGGTCGGGCCGCTCACGGCGCCAGTCGGGACCGGAACCGACTTCGGCGACCGACTCACGCGAGAGTCCTCGAAGCTCGCCTCACTCCCTGAGGTGATCCGCCCCGGGCGTGACCGGGCCGAGGCCGGGCGGCAGCCGGTGTGCGGCGATCGCCGCGGCCTCCCGTGCGGTGGTCGTGTGCGCGAGGACGGACTCGCCCGTGAGGTCCGCGTTCACCGTGTACCGGTCGACGGTGTGTGCCATCAGGATCGGCCCGACGTCGGCCAGCCGGCGGCGGGTGGTGGTCGAGAAGCGCAGCGCCCAGTGGCTGGTGAACGGATACAGGGCCCGCAGCGCCGGTTCGGCGTACGCCGCCTCCACCAGCGCGCGATAGGCGTCCCCGGGACACTCCGCCGTGCGCGCCTCGGCACGCAGATGCTGCCACTCGGACTCCGTCAGAAGCAGAGGATCGCCGTCGGGAACCTCGAAGCGGCCGGTCGGCTCCACGAACGGTGCCAAGCGACGGATGTCGTCCAGCGCCGCCCCGTCGTGCCACGCCTGCGCGGCCCTGGCCACCTGCGCCAGGTCCTCAGTGACGCCCTCGACGAGCGCCATGCCCTGGTACGACTCCTGACCCCGGATCGACCACCGCCGCTCGAAGTGCCATGAGCTGACGTACAGCGCGTCGCGGTGCGGGAGCGTGCTCGCGACGGCGGCACGCATCAAGGGATCGGAGGCCGACGACTCGACGGGTGCGGTCAAGAAGCCCTCGCCAGCGGCGACTCGGAGCGCGGCGGCGAGGCTGCCGTGAGGGGCGACGTCGGGATACAGGACGGCTGGATCGGGGCGGGTGGCCATGGCCGGTCATTGTGCCGCGCGCGGCGCCGGGCGGGGAGGGTCGCCCTCTCCCGTCTCGTCGCCAACTACCCGCCGCCGTACGAAGATCAGGTGTCTGCATAGGGTGGGGCCTGTGAGAACCAGCGACACCGGTGAGGCCGTCGCGTACCAGAGCGCGACCGAGGGGGAGACCGCCGTCCGATGAACCAGATCCTGTACGCCGGGGCCATCGGCCTGTTCCTGACACTGATCGGCACACCGTTGCTGATCAAGCTGCTGGCCCGGAAGGGTTATGGGCAGTACATCCGTGACGACGGCCCACGCGGCCACGCCGGCAAGCGCGGCACCCCCACCATGGGCGGCATCGCCTTCATCCTGGCCACCCTCGTCGCGTACGCGACAACCAAGATCATCACAGGGGAGAGCCCGACCTTCCCCGGCGTCCTGGTGCTGTTCCTGATGGCGGGCATGGGGGTCGTCGGGTTCCTCGACGACTACATCAAGATCGTGAAGCGGCGTTCGCTGGGGCTGCGGGCCGGGGCGAAGATGGCCGGCCAGCTGATCGTCGGCATCGTGTTCGCCCTGCTCGCCATCCGGTTCGCGGACGACCGGGGCCAGACACCGGCCTCCCTGAAGCTGTCGTTCGTCACCGACTTCGGCTGGACCATCGGGCCGGTGCTGTTCGTCGTCTGGGCCCTGTTCATGATCCTGGCCATGTCGAACGGGGTGAACCTGACCGACGGTCTGGACGGCCTCGCCACCGGCGCGTCGGTCATGGTCTTCGGCGGCTACACCTTCATCGGGCTCTGGCAGTTCCAGAACTCGTGCGCCAACGCCATGGAACTCACCGACCCCGCCTCCTGCATAGAGGTACGCGATCCACTCGACCTCGCCGTCGTCGCCGCCGCGCTGATGGGCGCCTGCTTCGGGTTCCTGTGGTGGAACACCTCGCCCGCCAAGATCTTCATGGGCGACACCGGGTCCCTGGCTCTCGGCGGCGCCCTCGCCGGACTCGCCATCTGCTCCCGCACCGAACTGCTCCTCGCCATCCTCGGCGGACTCTTCGTCCTGATCACCCTGTCGGTGGTCATCCAGGTCGGCTCGTTCAAACTGACCGGCAAGCGGGTCTTCCGCATGGCCCCGCTCCAGCACCACTTCGAACTCAAGGGCTGGTCCGAGGTCCTCGTCGTGGTCCGCTTCTGGACCATCCAGGGCATCTGTGTGATCGCCGGCCTCGGGCTGTTCTACGCGGGGTGGGCCGCGAGCTGAGCCCCGCCTCTTCCGGGCGCCTCCCGCCGACGGCGTCGACGCTCCGTCGACGCCGCCGGACCACGTCGCGTCAGTGGTGGGCGCCGTGCCGGCCGAGGGTCTCCACGGGGGTCGCGCCGGGGCGGGTCCACTGCGGTACGGGGCGGCTGGTGGGGCCCCAGGTGGCGTTCCCGTCCGCGTCCGAGCGCCAGGACCAGCACGGGACGCGGCCCTCGGGTCGGCCCTCGGGGTTGTCCTCCCAGGCCTCGCCGCGGCCGTGGGGCGTCATGTCGAGCAGGCCCAAGGACCCGTTGACCCGCTCGTTGCCGCGGCCCGTCGTGGAGTAGGTGAGGAACACGCGGTCGCCTTCGCGCAGGAAGCACGCGAGGTACCCCATCTCGCCGCCGACCGGCGCGGCCAGGCCGCGCACCGAGTACCAGGGCTGGGTGTAGCCCATGAACGCGACGAAGTCGGCCACCTCGTCCCACGGGCCCGTGGTCAGGACGGCGAACGACACGCCTCGGGCGTTGAGGTAGACGGCGTCCTTCAGATGCCAGGCCGTCGTGGTGCAGCCCTCGCACTGTCCCTGGTGCGGCGCACCGTCGTACCACATGTGCTGATAGACCACGAGCTCGTCGCGGCCCTGGAACAGGTCCAGGAACGGGACCGGGCCGTCGGGTCCGACGACCTGGACCGTCCCGTCGAACTCCACCATCGGCAGCCGGCGGCGGGCCGCCGCGATGGCGTCGCCCTCGCGGGTGTGCGCCTTCTCGCGGACCAGCAACTCGTCACGCGCGGCCTGCCAGGTGGCCAGGTCGACGACGGGCGGAAGGCCGGGCAGCGCGCCGGCCGGGTCACTCGGCGTGGTCGTCATGGTGTCCTCCGTGGTGTCTCGGGCGTGGTGGTGCGAGGCGGCTTCTGCCGGGCAGCGTCGTACGGCGTCCTACGACCCTCACCAGAACAGACCCACGCCCCGGCGGAAACTCATCGCCGCCACGCGCGGGCGCCCTCGGCCGAGCCCGCACGGACCACGCCGGGCCCACCGGCCCACCGGCCCACCGGCGCGCCCTCGGCGCTACGAGGCGCCCGCCGCCAGCCGGAACACCACGCTCCGCCGCAGTGGCCCCTCCGGTACGTCCGGATCGTCGAAGTCGTCGGCCGGGTTCCGGGTCATGCCGAGGCGGCGCATCACCGCCTGGGAGCGGAGGTTGGTGGCGGTGGTCACCGCGAGGATCTCGGGGAGACGGAGCCGGCCGAAGCCGAAGTCCAGGACCGCTCGCGCGGCCTCGGTGGCATAACCGTGGCCCCACGCCGTACGGGCCAGTCGCCAGCCCGCTTCCACCCCGGAGAACGGCAGGTGCTCGTCCACCGGATCCAGCCCGGTGAAACCGATGAACTCGCCCGTGGCGCACACCTCCACGGCCCACCAGCCCCAGCCTCGTGCGTCGAGGTCGGCCTGGAAGCGGGCGGCGGACGCCTCGCTCTGTTCGCTCGTGAGGACGCCCGGAAAGTACTCCCGCACCTCCGGATCGGCGTTCAGCGCCGCCCAGGGGGCGAGGTCGGATTCCCGCCAGTCGCGCAGGAGAAGACGGTCGGTGCGTAGTTCGGACATCGCGCCAACGTAACGCGATCATGGTCCGGGAGCGATCGAATAACCACCCGCGGCGGGCCTGCCCCTCGCCTAGAGGCCACCGCTAGAGGCCACCGCTCGCCCCCAGTCCGCAGCGCACCGCCCGGAGGTGTTCGGTGAGTGGGCCGAGGCCCACGTCGTGGCGGCGTTCGTCGACCGTCTCGGGGTGGCGGATGGGGTACGGGAAGAGGGTGCCGGGGTTGATGCGGGTGCCGTAGAACTGGGGCTGGCTCAGGGCCACCGCGCAGTGGTCGGCGATATAGGCGTGGTGCACGGCGGGGCAGCGGCCGTCCGCGACGGCCTCGGCGATCAGGTCGCGGCAGGTGAGCTGGAAGCCGAGGTCGGGGGAGTGCAGGAGGATCATCAGGGCCGCCGTGGAGGCGGGTTCGCCGACCGACTCGGCGGTGGGCCAGCCGTGGCGGGCGACGATCGCGTGCAGGGCGTCCCCGTTGCCGGCGTGGCACTCGGCGATCCGGTCGCGGGCCCGCGCCGTGGGAGCGGAGCGGACCTCGTGCGCCAGCCGCCGTTCGTCCTCGGCCCTGCGGATCAACTCGGCGGCCAGGGCCCGCTTGCGGGGCGGCTCGGTGCCGGACGTGCGTTCCGACGTGGGATCCATGGCCGGGGCGCCCTTCACCTCGGCTCCCGGGCGGCGAGCGGGAACCGCGTCTTCTCGCGTGCGGCGGCGCGCACCGGTGGCGCCGGTGGCGCCATCTCGCAGGGGCGGGACCGGTGGAGTGAGTTCAAGGCAGCCTCACCGTGCCCGGGGATCGGTCCACCCCGTCGGACGGCGCGTCGTGGACGCTCCACCCGGGGTCGTGCGCCGCTGCGGCAGGGGGCCGTCGGCCGGGCGCGTCGACACTGACCACCGTCATCGGGTCCTCCTGGTCCTTGAGGGTGCTGTTGTCGCAGACAACAGCACCGGGCACACAAAACACCAGGTGGTGGAGGGGTTGTGCAGTTGCGGGCGGGTAGTGACGCGCGCTGTATATGTTCCCGACCATGGTGAACGTCGACGAGAACCCGCTCCTTCGCGAGCGGCACGTCCCCGCCGGCTGGCCCGGTATGCGCGGCAAGAGGGTGGTGGTTACCGGGGGCAGCCGCGGTCTGGGCGCCGATGTCGTACGGCTGCTGCTCGCCGAGGGCGCCCAGGTGGCGACCTGCGCGCGGGAGGCGGCGGGACTTACGGCGTTGGCCGACTCCTTGGCGGGGGAGGAGCGGGCCCGGCTGTTCACCGAGCGGCTGGACGTCACCGAGCCCGGACGGCTGGAGGACTTCGTCACGGCTTCGGCGAAACGTTTCGGTGCCGGTGCCGGTGCCGGTGCCGGTGCCGGTGCCCGTGCGACTGGGGGCAGGGTGAGCCCGGGCGGTCTCGACGGGGTCGACGGTCTCGACGGCGTCGTGGCCTGTGTCGGCGGCTCCCGGGGCGGCACCTTCGAGCAGGCGGACGGTGCCGACTGGGCGGCGACCTGGGAGCTGAACGTCGGGCACACCGCGCGTCTCGTCCGTGCCGCGCTGCCGCGTCTGCGGGCGGCCGGCGGTGGCTCGGTCGTGCTGATCGGCTCGATCTCGGGCTGGAAACCGGGACCGCCCGCCCAGTACGGGGTGACGAAGAGCGCCCTGATCCAGCTGGCCGCCTCCCTGGCCCGCGAACTGGGCCCGGACCGTGTCCGCGTCAACGCCGTCTCGCCGGGCTCGATGCTGATCCCGGGCCGCCGCTGGGACCGTATGCGCCGAGAGGACCCACCGGCGTACGACGCCTTCGTCGGGGCGGAGTTGCCGACCGGTGCCCCGGTCACCCCGCACGAGGTGGCGCGAACGGTGGTGTTCCTGCTCTCCGACTGGGCGACGGGTGTCTCCGGGGCCCACCTGCCCGTGGACCGGGCCCAGAACGCGCCCTCGCCGTACGGCTACTGAGACACTCCCGGCGTGGAGGTGGGCCCGCCGTCAGGCGGCCGCCCCCAGTACCACCCGCGACCGGTGTTCGAAGTCCTGGACGAGGGGTTCGTGGCGGCGGGACGCCAGTCGGCCACGGAAGTCGCGGAGGGCCTGGATGGACCGTTCGCTGTGCACACCGCTGAGCGCTTCGAGGGCGTCGGTGGCCGTGGCGATGGCCTCGTCGAGGCGGTTCTGCTGGAGGTGGGCCGTGGCCAGGACGGACCGGCTGATGGCCTGGCGCCGGCGGCGGTCGGCGTGGGCGCGCACCGACTCGCCCGCCGTGTGCTCGGCCTGCGCGGCGAGGCCCAGGTCGCGGAAGCAGAGGGCGGACTCGGCCTGGAGGTAGTGGTGGTCGAGGAACCGCACCCACGGCGACTCCTGGGCCGCCCCCCGGCTCGCGTCGAGCTGCTTCTCGGCGGCGCGCAACGCCTCGGCGGTCTCACGGGGCCGGCCCAGCGCCGCGTGGCCGCGCGCGGACATGGCGTGCAGCCGCATCAGACCGAGCGGGCTGCCCGCGTCCTTGGCGGTGGCGACCCCGGCCCGGGCCAGCGCCACGCCCTCGTCCGGGCGGCCCAGGCTGGTCGCCAGATGGGAGAGACCGGCCAGGATCTGCCCGCCCAGCACATGGTCACGGCCCTCCGCGCAGAGCCTGAGCCCCTGCGTCATGTACCGCTGGGCCAAGCCGTACTCCCCGGCGTCGTACGAACTCCAGCCCGCCATGGCGGCGAGCCGGGCGGCGGCGGCGAACAGCTCGCGGCGGTGGTGCGGCGGTATGCCGCGCTGCTGGAGCAGTGGGATGGCCTCGGTGGTGAGGTACTGCACGATGCTCGTGCGGATACCGCCGCCGCCGTACTGGTTGTCCATCTCGTCGAACATGCGGAGCATCGCGTGGACCTGCTCCACCGGCCCGCCGCCCGACACCGGGGCGAGTCTGGGGGCGTCACGGCTCTCCACCAGCCAGAGCAGCCAGGCCCGCTGAGGGTTCGTCAGGGCGCCGGGCACGAACGGCACCGAACCGAGCAGACTGCGCCGGGAGATGTCGGTGGAGCCCAGTTCGGCCAGGGTGTGCAGGGTCTCCGCCACGTTCTCGACGTACATCAACGCCCGTCCCGTCACCGGTCGTCCGCGATCGAGCGGGAAACCGAGATCGGCCGGAGTGAGGGCGCGGCCCAGTCGTTCACCGAGGACCGCGGCGATCAACTCCGGTGTGTTTCCGCGTGGTTGCTGGCCCTGGAGCCAGCGGGTGACGGAGGCCTTGTCGTAGTTGGTCTCCGCGCCCTGGCAGCGGCCCAGGTCATTGACCCGGAGGGCGAGCGACGCGTACGAGCAGCCCGCCTCCTTCAGGGCTGTCGCCAGCGGCTTGTTGGGCCCACCGGTCCCCTTGACCGGGCTCCTCGGTAATCCGTTCGTCACGGCGGCCATCCAGGTGTCGCATCGTGTCGGCGCGCGGCTTGACCCCTGCCCGCCGTGGCGCCAACTCCGGGGCGGGCCGGAGGAGTTCGAGGGACGCTGCGCGCAGTGTGCGGCAGGTCACTCGATCACTATGGTGGCCGAACAACTCAGCCCGCAACCGGCGTTCTGATAATTTCAAAATGAACTGCGAGGAGCTGTCCGTGTCAATGGATCGCGTGGCACACTGCACGCTGTGAATCCCGCCCGGGGAGGTTGCACGTGAGTGAGACCCGCGTCGGAGGGAGCGCTCCCTCGGCGCCCACGGTCCTGCGCATGGTTCTCGGCAAGCGGCTCCGCCAGCTGCGGGAGCGGGCCGGAGTCTCCTTCGACGACGCCGCCCGCGCCATCGAGGTCACCGCCCTGACGGTCCGCCGTATGGAGAAGGCCGAGGTCGGCCTCCGCATCCCCTACGTGAAGGAGTTGCTGCGCACCTACGGGGTCTCCGGCACCGAGATCGAGGACTTCCTCGCCCTCGCCCGTGAGGCCAACCAGCCCGGCTGGTGGCACAAGTTCCGCGATGTGCTGCCCGAGTGGTTCAGCGCGTACGTGAGCCTGGAGAGCGAGGCCGCCGTCATCCGGCTCTACGAACCCCAGTACGTACCCGGCCTGTTGCAGACCCACGACTACGCCGCCGCCCTCATCCGGGTCGGCTTCCCCAACGCGAGCGCCGAGGAGGTCGAGCGTCATGTCGCCCTGCGTCTCAGACGCCAGGACCTGCTGGTCAAACCCGAGGCGCCGGCGGTCTGGGCCATCCTCGACGAGACCGTGCTGCGTCGGCCGGTGGGCGGCCCGGAGGTGATGCGGGCCCAGATCGACCGGCTCGCCGAGGCGACGGAACGGCCCAAGGTCAGAATCCAGATCATGCGGTTCGCGGCCGGGCCGCACCCGGGGGCGTACGGCCCCTTCCACTACTTCCGGTTCGGTTTCTCCGAACTCCCCGACATCGTCTACACCGAGGGTCTCGCGGGCGCCCAGTACGTCGACCAGCCCGTGGACGTCGTGACCTACCTGGAGGTGCTGGACCGGATGTCCGTTCAGGCGGAACCGGTGGCCCGGACCAGGGACATCCTGGCGGCACTACGCAAGGAGTTGTGAACATGGCAAGCACATCCGAGCGCTCCGTCCACAGCGGTATGCCCGCTCCCGAACTGGGTGCGGAGGGCTGGCGCAAGCCCTGGAGCGGCACGAACGGTGGGTCCTGTGTGGAGGCCAAGCGGCTGCCCGACGGGAGCGTCGCGTTGCGTCAGTCCACCGATCCGGAGGGGCCCGCCCTTGTGTACTCCCGGGAGGAGATGGTGGCGTTTCTGGCGGGTGCGAAGGCGGGGGAGGCCGACTTCCTGATCGCCTGAGCCGCTTGGGGTGTGTTGTCGGGTGTGGGTCCGGTGGGGCTTCTCGCGCAGTTCCCCGCGCCCCTGAAAGGCAGGGGCTGCGCCCCGTGCCTTTCAAACCCGCAGCCCCGCGGATCACTACGCCCCCGCGGAGCACCATGCCTTCGCGGATCACTACGCCCGCACAACCGGACAACCCGTGCGCGCGCTGCCGTCGGCTGCCGGGTGCGGCCAGACTGGGGGCATCCTTCGGGCCGCGCACGGGGTCGGGAGGGGGTCGACCGCCGCGTACCACCCGAAGGGAGCGGTATGCGTACGCCGCCTCGTGGCCCGGGCCGGGACATGCCGCCCGGCGACGACGCTGTCCGGGCCGCTGCCGAGGGGCGGGGATGACCCCGCCTCCGCTGCCCGCGCTGACCCCGTACCGGACCTTGATCGTCGAGGGGCACGAAGGTCCCGGCCGGACCCGTCTGGTGGCCGAGCTGGCCCACCTCGGCTTCGAGGTGCGGCACATGCCGCCCGCCCTTCACCACCTGGACCCGGCCCTGCCCTACCGCGAACTCCTCGCCGGGCCCGGCCGGCTGGCCGTCGACGGACATCTCCTCGCGGAACTCGTCCACGGGCCGCTGCGCCGGGGCCGCTCCCGGGTCACCTGGCTGCAGGCCCTGGACCTCGCCGACGCCGTGGCCGAACGCGACGGAGCCATGCTCCACCTGACCACGTCCGAGACCACGGAGGCCGCCACCGCCTACGCCCGCGTCTTCCGCACCCTCGCCCAGCACGTCCCCGTGGTCACCCTCGATGTCGGCGAACCGGGCGGCCCCATCCGTGGACCCGCAGCTCGTCCGTACCAACTCTGGCGAAACGCACGGCAGTTGACGATAGGTTAGCGACGACCACGCGATGTGAGGCAGGAGAGTTCCCATGGCAGACGGCCACCCCACTCCCGATCAGGAAGCCCTGTCGAAGATCGACACCACGGTTCCGCACTCGGCCCGCATCTGGAACTACTGGATGGGCGGCAAGGACAACTACGAGGTCGACCGTGAGGCGGGCGACGCCTACCGCGAGATCGCCCCCAACATCGAGACGATGGCCCGCGCCTCCCGCGTCTACCTCATCCGCACGGTCACCTTCGTGGCCCGCGAGCTCGGCATCCGCCAGTTCCTGGACATCGGCACCGGCCTTCCGACGTACGACAACACCCACCAGGTCGCCCAGAAGGTCGCCCCGGAGTCCCGCATCGTCTACGTCGACAACGACCCGCTGGTCCTGCGGCACGCGCAGGCGCTGCTCACCAGCACCCCGGAAGGGGTCACCGACTACGTCGACGCCGATCTGCGCGACCCGGACACCATCCTCGAAGCCGCCGGGAAGATCCTGGACTTCGGCAAGCCGGTGGCCCTGATGCTGATGGGCATCCTCGGCCACATCCAGGACTACGAGGAGGCCAAGGACATCGTCCGCCGCCTCCAGGCCGCCCTGCCGCCGGGCAGTTACTTCGTCCACTACGACAGCACGGACACCGACGCCGAACTCAAGCGCGCCCAGGACGGCTACGACGACACCGGCGCCGTCCCCTACGTCCTGCGCAGCCCCCGCCAGCTGCACGCCTACTACGAGGGCCTGGAACTGCTGGAGCCCGGCATCGTGTCCTGCCCCCTGTGGCGCCCGGAACCGGGCACGAACCCGGAGCCCACGGACGTGTACGGGGGAGTCGCCCGCAAGGCCTAGCACCGCACGTCCGGTACGGGCGACCCGGGTGGCGCGGGAGGATGCTGGGAACAGCCGTGTACTCCTGGGCACTTCGGGTAGGCCCCCCGCATGACCGGCCCCGCCGACTTCGACCGGCAGGTTCTCGAGGCTGTGGAGAACCTGGTGCCGCTCTGGTTCTCGGCAGTCGAGGACGTCACCCCTCGGCTGTCCCCGAGACAGATCCTGGCACTGCGAGCGGTGCGCCGGCGGCCCGAGCCGAACCTGACCGCCCTGGCGGAGCGGCTCGGGGTCGGTCTGCCCACGGCCAGCCGGCTCTGCGACCGGCTCGAAGCGGCGGGCCTGCTCCAGCGGTTCGTCCGGCTCGACGACCGGCGCGAGGTGCGCCTGGTGCTCACCGAACGCGGACACGGGTTCCTCGCGGACGTCACCGAGCGCCTGTCGGCGCTTCTCGGTGACGTCCTGGCGGCCATGCCGTCGGCCGAGCGCGCGCGGGTCGAGCAGTTGCTGCGGGCCCTGGGGGGACCCGCCGGTTGAGCCTGTCAGCCGAGCCGCGCCGAGACATGTCCCGCGTCGCTGTGCACATGGGAGATCAGCAGACACACGTCGTCCTCGTGCTCGTCGTCCAGCAGGGGCTGGAGGAGCCGGTCGGCGGACTCTTCGAGGTCGTCGTCGAGGGTGGCGGCGGGGAGCGCTTCGAGGGACGAGGCCAGCTGCTCGATGCCGGGGTCGATGCCCTGCGCCCGGCGTTCCACCAGCCCGTCCGTGTAGAGGGCCAGCGTCGAACCGGGCGCCAGCGGCTCGGTGTGGTCGGCGATCTCCTGGTGGAGGGGGATGCCGAGCATCGCGCCGGGCTTGGCGTCCAGGATCCGCACCCGCCCGTCGGGCGAGCGCAGCACCGGCGGCGGATGTCCCGCGGCCGCCCAGGTGAGGGTGGGCTCGCGCGGATGGAACCGGGCGATGACGGCGGTGGCGTACAGGTCGGGCTGCAGATGGTGCAGGAACAGATGGAGATGGGTGAGGAGCTGGCCGGGTGTCTTGCCGTCGACGGCGTAGGCGCGCAGCGCGGTCCGCAGCTGGCTCATCATCACCGCGGCGCGCAGACCGTGCCCGGTGACATCGCCGATGACGGTGATCAGACTGCCGTCGGGCTGGCGGAAGGCGTCGTACCAGTCCCCGCCGATGTTCAGGCCCCGCGTGGCCGGCAGATAACGCGCGGCCAGCCGTAGCCCCGGGGTGGTGGGCAGTTCGGTGAGCAGGGCGCGTTGCAGGGTCTCGGCGATGTCGCGGTTGTGCTCGAAGCGGCGGGCGTTCTCCAGGGCGACACCCGCCCGCCGGGCCAGCTCGATCAGCATGAAGGCGTCGTCGGCGTCCCAGCGCTCGTCGTGGGGCGGGGACAGCGTCAGGACGCCCAGAGGCGCGCCCCGGGTCATCAGGGGCACGCACAGCAGCGGCCGGGCGGGGTCGAGCGCGGACGGCGGCTGGTCGTCGACCCCGGGCAGCCCGCCGGGGTGGTCGGCGGCGTACTGGGGGCGCCCCCGGCGGGCCGCGACGACGGCGGCGGCCGGACGCGGACCGCCGCGGGCCACGTCGTCCTCCCCGTCGAACAGCCAGACGTCGGCGGTGCGCGCGTACCGGGGCACCAGGAGGGTGGGCAGCAGCCGCACGATCGCGTCCGGGTTGAGGGACGCGGTCAGGGCGGCGCTGGCGTCGGCCAGGAAGGTGAGCCGGCCGCGCGCGTTCTCGGCCTCCCTGCGGGCCTTCTGCTCGGCGTCGAAGAGGTCGCGCTGCGCCCGCCCGGCCGCGTCCAGCTCGGCGTGCAGGGCCAGCACACCCTGGTTGGTCTGGTGCAGCTCCTCACGGTGGAACGCGACCAGCGCCTCCTGCTCGTCGAGTTTCTCCAGCAGCAGCGCGGCGTCCTCGTCGGCCCCGAACAGCGCCTCCGCGAGCGTCGCCGGATCACCGGCCACATGTTCGCTGTCCGGCACCCGCCCCTCCTGCGAGCAGGCGACCGTCAGCCGCCAGGGCTGCCGGAACTCTCCCGGCCGCCGGTTCGCCGACGTCACCTCGACCAGGAACCGGCAGCCACCGGGCCGCGCCGTGGTGGCCCGCGCCGTCAGCAGCCACGTACCCCCCTTGGTGAGGCACTGCCGCAACTGCGCGGTGAGCACGGACACCAGCCGGGCCCGCTCGGTCGGGGTGACCCCGTGCGCGGTGGCCAGCCGCGCGGTCGCGATACGCGCCCGGGCGGCGTCGGTGACGGAACTGACATGCCAGGTACGGGTCATGGGCGGTGGTCCGGCGGGGAGGGGCTCAGTACGGCGACGGTGGTGTCGTCGCGTACCGGCCGGGCGGGGCTGCTCGCGTCGCGCACGATCACGGCGGCGATCACAGCGGGGTCGAGGATGGGACTGTGCGCGGCGGGGCCCGGACTCCAGCGGCTGGGCAGGCCGTCGCTGTGCAGCACGAGCAGACAGTCGTCGCCCCAGGCCGCCTCGTGCTGCGGGAGATGGGCGGCCCGGTGGGCGCCGACTATGCCGGGCCGCGACAGCAACGGCTGCCAGTCCGCGCCGGTCCGCAGCCGCGCCCCGATGTTGCCGATGCCGGCGAACAGCAACCGCCCCGCCGCGACGTCGAGCTGGGCGACGGCCACGGCCGCGCCCCGGGTGTCGCGCAGCGCGCCCTCCATCCGCCGCAGCAGCTGTGCGGGGGGCAGTTCCGGCGCGCGGTACAGCTGCTCCACGGCCGCCGAGGAGGCACGGGCCGCCGCCAGACCGTGGCCCAGGCCGTCGGCGAGCATCAGTGTGGTGAGGTCGCCCTCCCGGACCCAGGCCCAGGCGTCGCCGGAGAACTCCGCGCCGGCGAAGGGGACGTTGACGCCTCCGGCGCGCACGGCCGCGGCGGGGGAGGGGGCCGGGCGTGCGCGGCGTTCGGAGCGGGCGCCGAGCCGGGCCAGGGCGATGGTGCCCCGGCCGACCGTGCTGTGCAGGTCGAAGTCGTCGGCGACCCGGCGGCAGGTGCCGAGGCCCGCGCCGAGCGAGGACGTCGTCGAGAAGCCGTCGCGCAGCGCGCCCGCCACATCGCGCACCCCCGGCCCGTGGTCGATCGCCACGATCTGCACCAGGGGCGCCGCGCCGTCCGCCCGGCCCGGGGTGGGACGGGACACGACATCGAGCAGTATCAGCCCGCCCCCGGCGTGCTTGAGCAGATTGGTCGCCAGCTCGGTGGCCACCAGCGCGCAGCCGGCGGTACGGCCCTCGTCCAGCCCGGCGCGCGCCGCCGCGGCCTCGGCGGCCACCCGGGCGTCGCGCACCCGGGTCGAGTCGTGCACCGGAACCTCCCAGACGCGCGGCATCAGCGCTCCTCGCGCGGACGCGGGGCGCCCGACATCCAGGACGTCACCGTGACCGTGGTGCCCGAGCCGGGGCGGCTGTCGATCGCGAACTCGTGGACCAGGCGCCGGGCGCCGCCCAGCCCCATCCCCAGCCCCTCGCCGGAGGTGTAGCCGTCGAGGAGGGCCTGGTCGAGGTCCGGGATGCCGGGCCCCTCGTCGCTGAACGTCAGCCGCAGACCCCGTGCGCCGCCCCGGTCCACCGGCGCGCACTCCATCTGCCCGCCGCCGCCGTGGACCAGGGTGTTGCGGGCCAGCTCACTGGCCGCGGTGACGAGTTTGGTCTGCTCGACCAGACCGAAGCCGAGCTGGGCGGCCGCCTGCCGCACATGCTGACGTACCCACACCAGATCGAGATCCGAGTGGATCGGCAGGCAGGCGGAGATGCCGCCGGCGGTCTGCATCACGGACTCTCCTGGCGGGCGTGCCCTCGGCGGGCGAAGGTCGGGTCCGATTCACCGAGGAGGCGCATCGCGTCCTCGGTGGTGAGCGCGGTGCGCAGTCCCGGCAGCGTCAGCCCCAGCTCCACCAGCGTGATGGCCACCGCCGGGCGCATGCCCGCCACCACCGTCCCGGCGGCCAGCAGGCTCGTCTGGGCGGCGATGTCGCCCAGTACCCGGCCGAGAAACGAGTCGACCATCTCCACGCCGGAGAGGTCGATGACCACGCCCGTGGCGCCGCTGCGCGCGACCGTGTCGCTGATGTCCTGCTGGAGCTGCTCCGCCGCGCCGTCGTGCAGATCGCCCTGGAGCGACACCAGGAGCACGCTGCCGAGCTTGAGCACGGGGACGGGTGCCCCGTACGAGGACGGTCCGCCGTACGCGGCGAAGAGATCGTCGCTCACCTGTGCCCCGAACGGGCGTCGTCGCGGGGCACGATGTCCGTGCCCAGTTTCCGCAACGCGTAGGCCAGGGCGTCCGCGAGGCTCGTGCGGGTCAGTACCGAGCTGAGGTCGATGCCCAGATGGACGATGGTCTGCGCGATCGGCGGCCGGATGCCGGAGACGATGCACTCGGCGCCCATCAGCCGTGCCGCCGCGACCGTCTTCATGAGGTGCTGGGCCACCAGGGAGTCGACGGTCGGGACGCCGGTGATGTCCAGGATGGCGAACCGGGCGTGCTGCTCGACGATCGAGTCGAGGAGCCGCTCCATCACCACCTGGCTGCGGGCGCTGTCCAGCGTGCCGATCAGGGGGACGGCGACGATGCCGTCCCACAGCTTGATCACCGGTGTGGCGACCTCCATCAACTGCAGCCGCTGCCGGTGGATCAGCTCCTCGCCCTCGCTGAGCGCCGTCTCCAGCACCACCAGGCGCAGGGTGCCCATCAGGACCGTCAGTGTCGTGGTGCACTCCCGCAGGTGCGTGGCCGGCGCGGCGGCGAACTCGGCGATCAGCAGCTCGGTTACGGGTGGCCGCAGGGCGTCCACCTCGGCGGAGATCTGCGTGACGGTGGAACCGGCCCGCGCCCGGGAGGCGGCCGTGCGCGCGAGCTGCTCGCGTACGACGTGGAAGCCGCCGGACTCCGCGTCCTCGACAGTGTCCGCGGCGGCCACGGCGGCGAGCGCGTCCACGACGGCCCGGCCCGCCTCCACCGCCTCGTCCCGGGAGTGGGTGAAGACGGTACGGAACAGCGCCGCGTCGGCCCAGCGCTGGGCGATCTGTTCCTGCCGCGTCCGCAGGAAGCCCGCCACCTCCTGCGCCGGTGTCAACTGCCTGCCTGCCGTGTCCTGTTCCGGCACGGGTCTCTCCTCACATGCTGACGCGCCTCCCCGCTTCGGGAAACGACTGATGGGCGAATTCATCGGTGGGTCCGGCCGGTCTCCTCGCGGCCGAACCAGTCGAGACAGACCACGAGCGCGTCGTCGTCCGCCTCGGGGGTGCCCCGGTGACCGCTCAGCTCCCTGAGCACCGCGCCGGGTACGTCGGCGGCGGGCAGCAGACGGGTGGCGTTGACCGCCCGGGCCAGTGCCCGTTCCCCGTACGTCTCCCCGCCGGGGGTGGCGACGGAGTACACCCCGTCGCTGACGAGGACGAGCCGGTCGCCCGGTTCGATCGTGAGCTCCTGGACGGCGTAGTCCGTCTCCTCGAACATGCCCAGCGGCAGCTGCGCCTCCAGGGCGACCGAGGTGACGTTCCCGTCGCGCAGGAGAAGCATCCGCGGGGAGCCCGCGTCGACGACCTCCAGGCGTCCCGTGGCCAGGTCCAGATCGAGCAGCAGCACCGACAGGTGGAGGGCTCCGCCGTACTGGGCGTGGACGGCCTGGTCGGCCAGGGCCGCCTGGTCGGCGATGGACAGGCCGGCCCGGCGGGCGTTGCGCAGCGCGTTGATCCCCAGATGGGTCAGCAGGGAGGCGTCGATGCCCTCGCCCATGCCGTTGGTGACGTACAGCATCAGATGGTCGGCGCCCGCCGACCAGTCGAAGTTGTCGCCGAAGATGGCGTAGGCGGGCTCCAGCCGGCCGCCGAGCGCGTATTCGGGACGGGTGGAGGAAAGGCCCGGCAGCAACTGCCACTGCATCTCCGCCGCCAGGGTCAGCCGGCTGGAGCGACGCGCTCGGAGGTACAGATCGGTGTCCCGCTCCGCGACGACCAGCTCGTGCCCCAGCACGCGGGCCAGCTCCGCCAGTTCGGCGAGGCACTCCTCGGCGTGCGCGGCGGACGGCAGTGTCAGGCACAGCACACCCAGCCGGTCACCGCGCACGGTCACCGGCAGATGCGCCCGCACCCGGCCGTCGGCGCGGTGATCCACATACGGTTCCTGTGCCCCGAACGCCCGGCCGGCGGGCCCGATGTGCATCGGAAGGGGCTCCGGCGCGTCGGGCCGCGTGGACACGGGCCGCAGGGTGGTGAGCGAGTAGTCGGCCAGGTAGACCTCGACGTCCCGCGCCGACCATTCGTCGCGCAGTACGGCGCGGAGCGCGTCCACCAGCTGGTGCGGAGCAGCGGAGCGCAGTGCTCGTTCGGCTGCCACGAATCTGTTCACGATGTCGGATACGCCATTCTTTCCACAGCTGACAGTGTTCGAAATGCCTGGAAGAGTGGGTCCGTGACTTCCTCCTCCCACCCCCGGCCGGACGAGGTGGCGCGGGTGACCTCCGAGGCGGCCGAGCTGCTGGAGGTCCTGTGGGCCCGCGCCTCGACGGCACCGGTGTCCGCTTCCCAGATCCGCGTGCTCTTCGTCCTGGAGCACAACGACGGCATCAACCTGCGGATGCTCGCCGACGCCCTCGGCTCCACACCGCCCTCCACCAGCCGGCTGTGCGACCGCCTGGAAGCGGTGGGCTTCGTCGAGCGCCACGCCAGCACGGCCGACAGGCGCGAGCTGTGTCTGCGGCTGAGCCGGCGCGGACGGTCCTTCCTGGCGGACCTGCGGGCCCGTCGTGAACGCGCCCTGCGGTCCGTGCTGGAGCAGATGCCCGCCGGGAAGCGGACCGCGCTGGTGGAGGGGCTGGAGGCGTTCTGCGGCGCCGCGGCGGCGGAGATCCACGAGGGCGACGCCACCGACGCCCGGAGCGCCTGACCGCCGCCGACCCGACCCCGGTCCGACAGCCTCATCCCAACCCTTTCCACATGCTCGGCCCGGCTCACTCTGTTGCCTTCCGGCCATAGTTGTCAAACGACAACTGTTGGTCGCGTGTAGGCGCCGCAGCGCCGACGGACCACGCCTGAAGGCGCCGCCCGTCGGCGCGTCGGCAGCCGCTACTCCTCCGCCCGCGGCTCGTCCGGACGCGGCGCCGTCTGCCCGGAGTCCACGGCCGCCAGCGCCTCGTCCACGCTGTCCACCGTCGTCACGGTGAGGCTGACACCGGTGAGATCGAGTATTCGCCGCACGGCCGGCGCCGGGGCGATCACATACACGCCGCCCGGGATCCGGCGCACCTCCTGATACGTCCGCAGGATGATGTTCATGCCGGACGAGTCCATGAAGGGGACCGCCGACACGTCCAGCAGGAAGTGCCGTCGGCCGTGGCGCAGTTGGTTCGCCAGATGATGTTGCAGTTCGGTCGCCGTGTCGATGTCCAGTTCCCCCTCGATCGTGAACAGCACGGCGTCGTCCCGAGGCAGATCGACCTTGATCGACAGGGGATTCTGGGCAACGGACACAAGAGCCTCCCAAGGCGCTACCGATCGGGACGGGTGCCCCGATTCACGGATTCGACGCATCGACCGGCGATGCGCCCGTGCGCATACCCGCGAATCGTCCGGACACACGGGCCCCGATCAGGCGACTCCGGGCTCCAGGAGCCCCTTGCGCAGCCGCTTGATGATGCGGCTGATCAGCCGGGACACATGCATCTGGGACACCCCGAGCTGCTCGGCGATCTGTGACTGGGTCTGCTCCTCCACGAACCGCAGATGAAGGATGCGCCGCTCACGGTCGTCGAGTTCGGTGATCAGCGGCGCCAATGAGTGGAAGTCCTCGACGAGTTGCAGGGACGGGTCCTCCTCGCCGATCAGATCGCCCAGCACGGTGTCGCCGTCCTCGCCGCCGTCGGAGGTGAGCGCCGCGTCGAGGGAGGAGGTGTTGTAGCCGTTGGACGCCTTGCGCGCCTCGATGACCTCCTCCTCGGACAGGGACATCAGCTCCGACAGTTCACGCGTCGTCGGCATCCGGCCCAGCCGGGACTGCAGCTCGTCCGTCGCCCGGGCCAGCTCCACCCGCGCCTCCTGCAGCCGCCGCGGCACATGCACCGCCCAGCTGGTGTCCCGGAAGAACCGCTTGATCTCGCCGACGATGTACGGCACGGCGAACGTGGTGAACTCCACCTCCCGGGACAGCTCGAACCGGTCGATGGCCTTGATCAGCCCGATGGTCCCCACCTGGACGATGTCCTCCAGGGAGTCCTCCCGGCCGCGGAAGCGCGAGGCCGCGTACCGCACGAGCGAGAGATTCATCTCGATCAGCGTGTTGCGCACGTACTGATAGGTGTGCGTGCCCTCGTCCAGCATGGCGAGCCGGTCGAAGAACTGCCGCGACATCTCCCGCGCGTCCTTCGGCCTGACCTGCGACGGGTCCTCGATCAGGGGCAGGCCCACCCCGTCCGCCATGACCGTCCTGTGTGCCGTGGCTGTTGTCGTGCGCGCCGTCACGGCTGCCATGCTGTCCACCCCTCTCGCCCGAACCCTTGCTGCCATCCCACGCCTGCCCCGCTCTCCGCGTCTCAGTCCCACCCGGACCCGAAAGGGACCGTGTCGCTCCCCACTCTGGCCTGAAGTCGCCGCCGCTCCCGGCGGCGGGGACCCGCGGAGCCGACGGTCCGGCACGACGAACACGCATCCCGTTGTTTGTCCACGGAGCCGTGGGGCAAGCGGAGTTCCACGCCTCCGGATCGGAGGCACACCGGCGGAAGCGGTGTTTCGCGTACGGGCCCTGGTCGCCCGCCCACCGCTCTCCGCCGCCCTTCCCTGAAAGCGTCGTTCAGGAGCGATTTCCCATGCTGGTCAATGTGTCCGCAAACGGTTCCGGTACCTCCGCACGTCCCGGCACGCCCGACAGGAGGACGCACGACGACGCCCCCCAGACCGCCGCCGCCTTCGCCCGGCTCGCGGCGATGGACGAAGGCCCCGAACGCGACGCCGTACGGGACGAACTCGTGCGGGCCTGGTTGCCCATGGCGCACCGCATAGCCGGCCGCTTCCGCAACCGCGGCGAGTCCCTGGAGGATCTGCGCCAGGTCGCGGCCATGGGCCTGGTCAAGGCGGTGGACCGCTACGAGCCGGACCGGGGGGCGTTCGAGAGCTACGCCGTGCCCACCATCACCGGAGAGATCAAGAGGCACTTCCGCGACCGGATGTGGACACTCCGCGTCCCCCGGCGCGTCCAGGACCTGCGCAACAAGGTGCGCGTGGCGCGCCGCGAACTCAGCCAGACCTCCGGCGGCGCCACCGAGCCGTCGGTCGCCGACATCGCCGCCCGCGCCGGACTCACCGAGGAAGAGGTCAACGCCGGGATGGAGGCGCTCGACAGCTTCAGCGCCCTGTCGCTGGACGCCGAGATGTCCTCCGGGGACGACGGCTACAGCCTCGCCGACACTCTCGGCTCGCCCGACTCGGCGTACGACGTCGTCGTGGACCGCGAGGCGGTCAAGGAAGGGCTGCGGCGGCTGCCCGAACGCGAACGAGCCATCCTCTACATGCGCTTCTTCGAGGACATGACGCAGAACCGTATCGCCGACCGCCTCGGCATCTCCCAGATGCATGTCTCCCGCCTCATCAGCCGCAGCTGCGCCCGCGTCCGCGACGAGGCCCTCGGCGGCACCACGCCCGCCGCCTGACCCGACCGCCGTACGCCGTGGTCCGGCCGGCCGCTCTGCCCGGCCGCCGGACGCCGCCGTCCGAACGCCCAGGAGAGATACCGATGCTGACGCCCCATCCCGCGACCCTGCGCGGGCTCGTCGAGGAGTACGAGTCACTCGTGCCCCACGAGGGCGAGCCGAGCGACCCCCGGACCGTGCGCCGCGCCCAGGACCTGGCGTACACGCTGTGCGTGTCCACCGGCACCCGTGACGTCCAGCGGGCCCTGGACACCGCACACCGGCAGCTCGCCGCAGCGCAGGCGACCGCGACCGCCGAGCTGTGCGGGCAGCGGCTGGTACTTCCCGGAGATCTCGGCAGTCATGGTCCGGGCGCGAGCGGGTATGCGGCGCTCCATGAACAGTGATGAGTCGAGCTGTCCCGAGCCGTCGACCCCGCACACGCCATGACATCGATGGAACGCCACCTGCTGATGAACCACGACACCGCTCCCGTGGAAGCACCGTCCGGCCGTGCGGCGCGGCCGCCGGTCGCGATCACCACCGCCGCGGCGGCCCGCCGCCATGTGCGGGCGTTCGTGGGAGAGCGGTGGCGTTCCCCGGCCGGACCGCCGACCGAGCAGTCGATGATCGACCTGATCCTCGTCGTCTCCGAACTGGTCACCAACGCGATCCGGCACGGCGGCGGCATCGCCGGATTCCACGTCGACCTCACCCCCGAGGGCGTCCGGCTGAGCGTGCGGGACCACAGCCCCGCCGTGCCCGTGGGTCTCCACGGGCCCGGCGTGCTGCCCCGCGCCCACGAGGGCAACGGCTACGGATGGCCGCTGATCAACCGCCTGTCCAGCGAGGTCGACGTGGAACGCCGCACGGCCGGCGGCAAGACGATCAGCGTCCTGGTGCCGCTGGCCTGACACCTCACCAGGGCAGGAAGTCTCACCAGGGCAGAAAGACGTGGACGTCCTTGCCGTGGTCGTGCACCACCACGCTCACCTGGTCGCACAGCGTGTGGATCAGATACCAGCCGATACCGCCGCCGCCCTTGCTGGGACTGAAGGGACGCGGCGCGGGCGACGCCGTGCTCGTGTCCCCCAGCGTCACATGCACCCCGTCGAGGGTGCGGCGCATCGTCAGCTCGAAGCGCCCCGGAGCGTACTGCACCGCGTTTGCGGCCAGCTCCGTGACCACCAGCAGGATGTCGTCCCAGTGCTCGACGGCGGCCGGCGGCGAGGTGCGCGCGAGGATGCCCAGGAACCCCTCGGCGGCCGTACGGGCTCCCGTCACGTCGCCGAGGGCTCCGTCGAAGGCGGCGTGGCTGTCGTAGATCTCCTCGGCAGGCAGTTTGTCGTCCCTACGTGGCTCGGTTGCCATCTCGTGTTCCCCGGCTCGGCTGCTTGAGGCGGACGCGGTGCCGCGTTCTCCTCCGACGCTCGTGTTTCCCGTGCGGAGAGTGGCTACGCGTGCGAAAGCGTGGGGAAGTGTGGGGCCTTGGAGAAGAGAGTGTTCCTCCGGGGCCCCCGCCCGGCGCCGGCGCTCTACCAGGCATCCTCCTCACCGCCCTCGGCCGGGGTCCGGAAGACCAGCAGGGCGACGTCGTCGTCGTTGTCGACGGGACGGGCGCGCTCCAGGAGCAAATCGCAGAACACGTGCAGCGGCCGGTGCACGAGCGCCGCCGCGTGCTGGCGCAGCCGGGCCAGACCCCGGTCGAGGATGTGCCCCGGCGACTCGACCAGACCGTCCGTGTACAGCACGAGCGTGGACCGCGGCGGGAGCGGGGTGAGCGTGTCGGTGCGCGCCCGTATCAGGCCCGTGCCCAGCAGATGGTCGTGCTCCTCGTCCAGGAACCGGGACCGGCCGTCATGGGTGATCAGCAGCGGCGGCGGATGCCCGGCGTTGGTCCACCGCAGCGCCCACCCGTCGTCGTTCCGCTCGACCCGGCCGAAGATCAGGGTCGCCATGGACGCCTCGGCCACGTTCACCACGGCCTGGTCCAGCCGCTCCACGATCGCGCTCGGCGGCTCCTCCAACGCCCAGGCGTAGGCCCGGAGCATGTTGCGGACCTGCGCCATCCCCGCCGCCGCGTCGATGTTGTGCCCGACGACGTCCCCGATGGCCACCGCCGTGGACCCGTCGGCCAGCGAGAACACGTCGTACCAGTCGCCGCCGACCTGCGAGGACTCCGACGCCGACTCGTAGCGCGCCGCCATCCGCAGCCCCGGCACCTCCGGCATCTGCGGCAGCAGATGGCGCTGCATGGTCTCCGCGATGTGCCGCTGACGCTGGTACAGACGCGCGTTCTCCAGCGCCAGTCCGGCCCGGCGGGCGATGTCCTCCAGCAGCGACAGCTCGGCGTCGGCGAAGGCCCCCGGCCGGTCGCTGAGGCCCAGCGTGAGGGCGCCGAGCACCGCGCGCGGCCCCCGGATGGGAGCGATCGCCGCCGAACGCAGACCCGTCTCCCGGAACAGCTTCTGCTGCGCGACCGCGATCCCCGAATCGGGCGGCCCCTGGTAGGTCTCGGGCCCGGCCAGGGTCGACGCCGCCCCGCGCAGCGCCCGGGACAGCGGCATGAACGACTCCTCGTGCACCGGCGGCAGCGGCCCCTCCAGCTCCTCGCGCCGCACCACGACACCGTCGCGGTGGGTCGCCACCGTGGTCCGCCAGACGTCGTCGCTCTCGGTGATCAGGTCCACGACCGCCCAGTCCGCCAGCCGCGGCACCACCAGCCGCACCAGGCGCGCGACCGCCTCGTCGGCGTCCAGCGTGGACGTCAGCCGGGTCGTCGTCTCGGCGAGCAGCGCCAGCCGGTCCAGCTGCGACAGTGTCGTCGGCGCGGCGGCCGGGGCCTCGTCCTTCTCCGGTTCGCACTCGTAGAAGAGGACGGCGGCGCCGGTCGCGCCGTCGTCGAGCCGGCACGGTGTGACCAGCCAGGTCACCGGCAGCAGCGTGGTGTCGCCGCGCCGGAACCACGCGCGGTCCCCGCCGCCCGTACGGCCGCTGAGAAACGCGCGCATCATCGAGCACGACGCCCGGGGCACCGTCTGCCCGAGGCGGTCGCGGTGCAGCAGGTCGTGGCCGTCGTGCCCGACGAGTTCGCCGGCCGTGCGGCCGAGCAGGGCCTCCGCCCGGGCGTTCACCGCGACGATGGCGCCGTTGTCGTCCACCACGTACATACCGGCGTGCAGGAGGTCGGGCAGTCCGTCCGGGGACCGCACAGCCGCGCCGGGCGGCGGCTGCCGTCCGATGTGATCCGGACTCCACGCGCTCATGGTTCGGGCTCCTCGGCTCCGGTCGCTGACGGGACTGTGGCGGGCCGGCGGACGGGTCCGCCGTACGTGCTGCACGCATTACCCCGTCCCGGACGACCTACGCGCGGGAAGCGCTCCACCGCAGGTGGGAGCCTGTTCCCAGGGGCGGTGATCTGCCGGGGGCCGGGCACGCACAGCGACGCCCCGGGCACCGTTCGCGCCGGGGCGTGCTGCCGGAGTCAGGCCTGGGTGTGCCCCACGCACGCGGCGACCACCTCGCGCAGGCTCCCGGTGCGCTCCATCACCTCGCGCTGCACCCGGGCCCCGTTGCCGCGCCCCGTCAGCGCGGCGATGGCGTCCCGGACGCGGCCGGTGTCACCGTGGTCGTCGAGGGCCTCCCCGACATGGTCGAGCAGCGAGCGGATCACCTCGGCGGCGGGCCGGGGCCGCATCGTCGTGGGGTCCAGGAGGTTCTCCGACATACCGGAACGGGCGGCCCGCCAGGTGGCCAGCCGCAGCAGTCCCGCACTGTGCCCGAGCGGCTCGACACCGGCCCGCCACTCACGCGCGGCGGTCTCCACGAGCCCCCGGGTGAGGGCCGCGATGAGGACGGCGGTGTCGGGGTGCAGACAGACGTCCGCGACCCGGACCTCCACGGTCGGATACCGCTGGGACAGCCGCGCGTCGAAGTAGATCATGCCCTCGTCGCGGACGACGCCCGTGGCGATCAGGTCCGCGACGTTGGCGTGGTACCGCTCCGCCGACCCGAAGACATCCGTGGGCCCGGCCATCGGCCACATGTCCCACACCTGGCTGCGATAGCTGGCGTACTTGCTGTCATGGCCCTGCCAGAAGGGGGAGTTCGCGCTCAGGGCCCGCAGCACGGACAGCCACGGCCGCATCCGGTCCAGGACGGCGACACCCTCCTCGTCGGACTCGACGGACACATGCACATGGCAGCCGCAGACCAGCTGCACCTGCGTGGACAGACCGAACTCCCGCGCCATCCACAGATACCTGCTGTTCACGGTGATCGTCGGGCTCACCGGCAACGGCGACGTGGCCAGCGCCACGACCGCGCTGCCGAGCCCCTCCGCGTGGCGCGCCGCGTCCTTGCGGCAGCGGATGATCTCGGCCCCCAGGTCGGCCATGTCCGACTGCGGATGCGTGGCGAACTCCACCTGCTCGTCGTGGAGCTCCTTCTCGAACACATCCTGCCCCGTCCCCTCCTTGGCGGCCCGCGCGAGCACCGCCGCGGCCCGCGCCTGCGGCTCGCCGGACTCGGGATCGACCAGCAGAAGTTCCTCTTCCACTCCGACGGTACGCACGTCATCCGCCCTTCTGAGCGCTCGATGGTGACAGCCGTGTGCCCTCGGACGACGCCGGGACACCTCACCGGACGGCGCGTGGTTCGGGTTCGGGTTCGGGACGACGTCGGGCACTCGCTCCCGCCACAGCGTCATTGTGGGCACGGCCGAGGGCGTCGTGCGAACCGGCCGGGGAGGCGGCACCCGGACACCGGACACGACAAAGGCAAGGAGGTCGACCGCTCCTTGCCACTCTCAACGTATAGCGCACCGGGGGGCTTGCGGCAAGACCCCGCCCGTGCCGCAGAATCGCCGACCGAAGCGCGCATCCGCGCACACGGGGGTCGAGATGTTCTGGGGGTTGAGATGATCGACGTGATCGTCGTCGGCGGCGGGCCGACCGGACTGATGCTGGCGAGCGAGCTGCGGCTGGCCGGGGTGGAGACGGTCGTCCTGGAGAGGCTGACCGAGCCGACGGGGGAGTCCCGGGGGCAGGGCCTGCACGCACGCAGTGTCGAGGTGATGGACCAGCGCGGTCTGCTGGACCGGTTCCTCGCGGTCAGCGAGAAGTTCCAGGTCGGCGGGCTCTTCGGCGGCATCGTGAAGGCGTGGCCCGACAGCCTGGACACCGCTCACGCGTACGGCGTGGCCACCCCGCAGCCGGTCACCGAGCGCCTGCTCCACGAGCGCGCCGTCGAGCTGGGCGCCGACATCCGGCGCGGCGGCGAACTGGTCGGACTGAGCCAGAGCGACGAGGAGGGTGTGAGCGCCGACCTGGCGGACGGTACGCGGCTGCGCGCCCGCTACCTCGTCGGCTGCGACGGCGGCCGCAGTACGGTGCGCAAGCTGCTCGGCGTGGGCTTCCCCGGCGAGCCCGCCACGGTCGAGACACTGCTCGGCGACATGGGGGCGACCGAGGACCCGGCGACGATCGCCGCCGTCGTCGAGGAGGTCCGCAAGACGCAGCTGCGGTTCGGCCTCGCCCCTCTCGGGGACGGGAACTACCGCGTCGTCGTCCCCGCCGAGGGCGTCTCCGAGGACCGTACGACCCCTCCGACCCTCGACGAGTTCAAGCAGCGGCTGCGGGCCTTCGCCGGCACCGACTTCGGGGTGCACTCACCGCGTTGGCTGTCCCGGTTCGGCGACGCGACGCGGCAGGCCGAGCGCTACCGGGTCGGCCGGGTGCTGCTGGCCGGCGACGCGGCCCACATCCACCCGCCGACCGGCGGGCAGGGCCTCAACCTCGGCGTGCAGGACGCGTTCAACCTCGGCTGGAAACTGGCCGCCGAGGTCAACGGCTGGGCACCCGAGGGGCTGCTCGACAGCTACCACACCGAGCGGCACCCGGTGGGCGCCCGCGTGCTGGACAACACCCGGGCGCAGATCACGCTGCTGGGGGCCGACCCGGGCGCCACCGCGCTGCGGGAGCTGTTCTCGAAGCTGATGGACTTCGAGGACGTGAACCGGTACGTGACCGGGATGATCACCGCGGTCGACGTCCGCTACGACCTCGGCGAGGGCCACGACCTGCTCGGCCGGCGCATGCGGGACGTACGGCTGAAGCGGGGGCGCCTCTACGAGCTGACCCACGGAGGCCGAGGCCTGCTGCTCGACCAGACCGGCCGGCTCTCGGTGACGGGCTGGCACGACCGCGTCGACCACGTCATCGACACCGCCGAGGACCTGGCCGCCCCCGCGGTACTGCTGCGCCCCGACGGCCATGTCGCATGGGCCGGCGAGGACCAGGGGGAACTGCTCGAACAACTCCCGCGGTGGTTCGGCGCGGCCACGGGCTGAGCGCGGTCGTACGGGCGGGTCTGGTCGTACGGGGCGGGTGTGGTCGTACCGGGGAGTGGCGGCCCGCGTCGGGGAGGTGCGGGGGCGCGACGTCTTGGGGAGGTGCGGGTCGGAGGGGTGCGGGTCGTCTCGGGAGGCGTGGTCGCCCGGATGGTTGTGGGGCCGACCCCGCCCCGCGCAGGATGCTGCGATGACCTCGCCTCCCGCAGTACGCCCGTACCGTCCCGAGGACCACGACGCCCTGCACGAGATCTGCGTCCGCACCGCCCACAACGGCGGCGACAGCCGGCCCGTCTACACGGACCCCGACGTCTTCCCGGCGACCTTCGCCACCCCGTACGCCCACCTGGAACCGGAGCTGACCTTCGTCCTGGACGACGGTCACGGACGAGCGGTCGGCTACATCCTAGGCACCGCGAACACCCCCGCCTTCGTGAAGGACTTCCGCGAGAAGTGGCTCCCCCTGGTCGAAGGCCGTTTCCCGGCGCCCGTCGGCCCACCGGCCACCCCCGACGAGGCGATCGTCCAGCTCCTGCACGACCCCGAACGCATGATCCTCCCCGAACTCGCCCCGTATCCGGCCCACTTGCACATCGACCTCCTCCCCGCCTGGCAGGGCCGGGGCCACGGCCGAGCCCTGATGCACACCTTCCTCCAGACCCTGCACACCGGAGGGATCCCGGCCGTCCACCTCTCCATGCTCACCACCAACACACCGGCCCGTGCCTTCTACGACCGGCTGGGCTTCCACGAGATAGCCGTCCAGGATCCCGGGCCGGTGACCTACCTGGGGCGCACGACGAAGGAGAAGTGACTCGCCGCGCATCAGAGGCGGTGACGACCGGAACCCGCTGTCCTCGGCCCCGCACGAGGGCGACCGACCCGGCGGATCAGGGACGCGAAGTCACCGCCGACCGCTCTCTGCCGGGCCACAGATCGTCATGGGCGGCGTCCATGAACTCGACCTTGCGCCCGGTGCAGGACGGCCGCGTCGGCGCCGCCTCCTCGTGCCGCCTCGGTCAGTCGGGCCGCGAAGCGGTAGGCGGGGATCACACCCTTCAGCTCGGCCCGATGCGCGGCCGCCTCCTGCGCCTCCGACTGCCGTGCGCTCACGCGCGACACCAGGTACTGCCCGAAGAGCGAGCCGACGGCTCCCGGCGCCACACCCACCAGGGACAGCACCGCCGGCCCCGATACGCCCCAAGATCCCATCCCGGGAGTCTCCCAGCCTCCCCGGCCGACCCTGACAGGAGTTCACCGCACGGCGGCCAGGACATGGCTGGGTCCCACCTGCCAGACCGCCCCGACATGTTCGAAGCCCGCGTCGCGCAGCAGGGTCACATGGCCGGACAGGGTCAGGTCGTTGCCCTCGCAGTGGGGGCGGCCGGCGTCGTCGCCCCGGGAGAGGAGAGGGGCCAGCTCCGGGTCGGTGGCCGCGCTCGACCACCAGGAGTCCCAGTCCTCGGTGAGGGACGCGGCGCTCCGGGCGGCCCGGCGGCGGCCGATGTCGATCGCTAGTTCGGACACCTTCGTCGAGTCCGGGCTGATGTGGTCGCCGTTGATGAGGATGCCGCCGGGGCGCAGCAGCCCGGCGAGCTCCCGGTAGACGCGCCGCAGGGTTTCCACGCCCAGGTAGTGCAGGGCCGTGGTCGACACCACCGCGTCCACGGGGCGGGCCAGGGCGAGCGTGTCGAGCCAGCCGGGCTCGCCGATCAGGGTCCTGACGTACCGCAGGGCGCTGCCGTAGTGCGCGCTGCCGAGTTCCAGGAGGAGCGGGTCCGCGTCCACGGCGATCACCTCGGCCGTCGGCAGCCGGCCGGCGAGCCGCGCCGCCAGACAGCCGGGGCCGCTGCCCAGGTCGAGGACGAGCGGCGCGGGGCAGTCGCGCGTCACATGCTCGACCAGGTCCGCGATGACCTCGAACCGCTCCTCGCGGTCGACCGCGTACCGCTGCTGCTGACGTTCCCAGCGCTCCACCCATCGCGCCGCCGTCGCCGTACTCAGATCCATGCCGGTCGCACTGCCTCCGTCTCGTCTCGCCACTGCTAATGGAAATCATTGCAGAGTGGCGAGAACGGAGAGCAACTCCTCGATCTCCCGGGGGGTGTTGTGCACGTGCAGACTGACCCGCACCGAACCGTCCTCCGCCTCGCGCCCCGCCTGGCAGTGGCCGTCCGTCCGCACCATGAACCCATGGCTGAAGAGGATGAACCCGAGGTCCCGTGAACCGATCTCACGGTGCCGGAAGGTGACGAGGCTCCGCCGCCGCTGCACCTCGCTGTCGGCCGTCAGGCTCGACCGGCAGCCGAGCACCTCGTAGGCGTCCATCCGGGCCAGCCCGTCCGTGAGCAGGGAGGTCAGCGCCACCGTCCAGCGCTCGATCCGGTCGGTTCCGGCGGCGTCCAGCCAGTCGAGCGCCGCCGTCAGCGAGACGATGCCGACCGTGTTGGGGGTGCCGCTCCAGCCGCCGGGCCGGAACGCCGGCCCCCGCAGGTTCCTGGACCAGACCGCGCCGGTACCGGGCAGCGCCATCGCCTTGTGCCCGGAGAACACCACGAAGTCGACGTCGAGCGCGGCCGTCGACAGCGGCAGATGGCCCACGCTCTGCGCGGCGTCCAGACAGATCGGCACCTCCGGCCCGACCACCCGCCGGATCCGGCGCACGTTCATGTCGACGCCGTAGACGTGGTGGACATGGGTGGCGGCCACGCAGCGGGTGCGGGGGCCGACGGCCTCGGCGAGCGCCGCCGGATCGTAGTCGCCCGAACTCTCCTGGTACGGCAGGCGCCGGACGCGGACACGCACCCCCCGGCGGGCGAGCAGCTCCTCCGCCTCCAGCCACGGCGACAGGTTCGCCTGATGGTCGGCGAACGGGACCACGATCTCGTCCCCGTCGGCGAGGACGCCGGGCAGCCAGTCCCGGGCGATGCTCCGCAGCCCCTCGGTGGTCCCGCTGGTGAAGTGGACCGACGACCGCTCCGGGTCCGGGTCGTCCAGGAACGCCCTGATCCGGTCCCGGGCGCCGTCCACCAGCGCCGTCGTGGTGTTGGCCCAGGGATACGAGCCGCGCCCGGCGTTGGCGTTCGAGGTGGTCAGATACCTCTGCACGGCGTCCAGGACGGGCTGCGGCTTCTGGCTGGTGGCCGCGCTGTCGAGGTAGGCCAGCTCCGGGTGCGCGACGACGATCGGGAACTGGGCGCGCAACGCCCGCTGCCATCCGGCCGACTCCTCCGCTTCCACCGGCCTCTCCGACCGCGTACGGGGCTCGGCCATGTCAGTCACGCACCAACGGCGCACCGGCGTCCCGCCAGGCGATGATGCCCCCGGCCAGGCTGCGCACATCGGGATGACCCATACGGGTGAGCAGGGCCGCGTACCGGGCCGACTTCTCGCCGACCGGGCACGCGAGCAGCACGGGCTGCCGTTTGCCGAAGGGCAGCCCGCCCCGCAGGAGTTCGTCGAAGAGCTCGTCGACGATGTTCACCGAACCGTCGATGTGGAGTGCCGCGTAGGCGAAGGGGCCGCGCAGGTCGACCACGAGGGGGCGCTGGGCGGCGATCCACTTCTGGGCGTCCTCGACGTCGATGACCGTCGCCGTGCGGATCTCGGTGTCGGTGAGGGTGGTGACAGAGTTCTTCGCGGGAGGCCTGCCCAGCAGCTCCGGGCGGCGCCGGCGGACGTAGTCGAGATAGCTCTCCACCCGGTCGCAGACGATGAAGACCGCCGTCTTCCGCTCCGTCAACTCGGCGTCCAGTGAACGGAGATGACGGACTCCGCCGTAGTAGGCCGCCCCACCGGTGGGTCCGGCGAGCAGACCGCAGCGGCGCAGCAGGGTGACCATCCCGTCGATGGCCTCGTCGGCGCTCACCGCCTCCAGCGTGTCGTAGGTGGCCGGGTCGAAGATGCCGACCTCCTGCACCTCGTCGACGGTACGGATGCCGGGGATGAAGTCCGCCTTCCGGCCGACCAGTCCGATGACGCGCACCGCCGGGTCGTGCGCGCGCAGGGCGCGGGCCACGCCGGTGGAGGACCCGGCGGTGCCCACGCAGGCGATGAACCAGTCGGGGGCCCGGCCGTCCAGGTCGGCGATGATCTCCGGGCCCGTCCCGATGGCGTGGGCCTCGGTGTTGAGGGCGTTGAAGTACTGGTCCGTGTGGAGGTGGGCCCCGCCGGGGCGGTTCAGCCGCTGGTGGAAGAGGGTCAGCGGGTCGTCGGTGTCGGTCGGGTCGAGGCACTCGGTCTGGCCGGGCAGTTCCTCGATCTCGGCGCCGAGCAGCAGGAGCAGATCCTTGATCTCGGGTATGCGCATCCGGTTGGTGACACTCTTGAACGGCAGTCCGTGCAGGCCGGCGATGAGGGCCAGGGCCTTGGCGGTGTTCCCGCTGGACAGCTCCACGATCGTCTCGCCGCGCTCCTTGGCGCCGGCGATGTCCTGCCGGGTCATGCTCCACGCGGCCCGGTCCTTCAGCGAGCCGAAGGGGTTCAGCATCTCCAGCTTGGCGTAGAGGTCGATGTTGCGCAGCCCGTGCACGGCCGGGTCGATCCGGACCAGTGGTGTGTCGCCGATGGCGTCGGTGATGTTGTCGTACCTCATCCCTGCGGTTCCCCCGTACGGTCGAACGGCCAGTACTCCTCGTCCAGACACCACCGCCACTGTCCCGCCTCCTCGTGGACGGCCACCTTCCGTGCCATGGACTGCTGTTGGGCGTGGGTGGCGCCGAAGTCCATGCAGTAGCCGGCCGTGTTGGCGAAGGCGAGGAGATCGCCGGAGCGCGGCAGCCGGGGCAGGAACACGGTGCGGCGGGTGATGAGATCGGCCTCCAGACAGAGGTTGCCCATGAGATGGACCGCCACCGGGCCCGCCGGGTCGGGTGGGCCCGGGTCGCGGGGTACGACCACGGGGTCCATCAGCACCCCGTGGTCCTCCAGGCCGACGTCACCCGCGTTCATCGCCAGGCGCACCATGGGCTCTCCCGTGTCCGTGGGCCGCACCTCCAGGACCCGGCCGAGGGTGAGCCCGCAACTGTCGGCCAGGGCCCGGCCGGGCTCGACGTAGAGGTCGTAGAGGCTCTCCAGCAGCAGGGTGCCCAGGGGGCGGCCCAGGCTCGGGGCCGGGCGGGAGAGCAGGTCGTCGAGGTAGGCGGCGCCTGCCGTGTGCCGATGGGCCGGGTAGAGGCTCAGGGCGCCCTTCAGTGTGCCGTTCTCGGTGCGGAGGCCGTAGCCGTGGCCGCCCCAGGTCATGGGTGGGCGGCTGCCCATGACGGCTCCGGTGAGTTCGGTGGTGTAACGCTCCCACTGGGCCGCGTGCGCCAGGTAGTTGACGCCGAAGCCGCCGCCGACGTCGATGGCGCGCGGCTGGAACCCACGGATCCGTAACTCCTCCATGGCCTGGAGGCAGCCTTCGAGCGCCGCCGCCTTCTCGTCGAGGCTCGTGGTGTCGAGGTGGTAGCCGACACCGATCGGCTCCAGTTCCTCCCGGTGCCGTTCCAGGACGTCGAGAAGGTGGTGCAGGGACTTCACCGGCGTACCGAAGCGGCTCCTGCGCGAGAGCCTTCTGGCCCCGGACGTCTCGAAGCCGGACAGCCGCAACAGGACACGGACGCGCGGGAGTCCATGGGCGCGGACGAGGCGCGCCGCATCCTCCAGCTCGGCCGGACCGTCGGCGTTGAGACACGCTCCGCTGCGCGCGGCGAGCCAGAGGAACTCCGGGTCCTTGGGGCCGGTGGCCATGATCCGGGATCCCGTGAACCCGGACCCGAGAGCGTGCCGCAGTTCGCCGAGCGACGCGGCGTCGAGGGCCGCGTCCGTCGTGGTCAGCCGGCGGACGAGCGAGCTGGAGCGGTTCGCCTTGTGGGCGAAGAAGATCCGCCCGGCCAGTCGGTGGCGGTCGAGGACCGAACGGAAGCGCCGTACGTTGTCGGCGATCTGCTCCGGCAGCAGGACGTTCAACGGGGAGCCGAGGGCGTCCACGAGGGTGTGCAGGAGCGGTGCCGAGTCCAGGAGGGCCGCTGTGCGCGGTTCCAGCCGTGGTGCCAGGTACAACGGGTCGTCGCTCATCCCAGATGTTCCTCCCCACCGAGGAAGACGTTCCGGTGTCGGCAAACGGTCATAACGACCGTAACCCTCCCCCCACCGGGCCTTCCGAATCGGGCCAGGTGAGGGAGGGGCCGTTTCCCGACGTCCGACGGCTGGAACAGGACGGTCGCCGGGGCGTACGGGGCGAGGAACCGGGCGGGGTTCGGTGGGTCAACCGGTTCACTGGGTCAGCCGGTTCGCAGGGCCGAGCGGTTCGGTGGGGCAGCGGTTCGGCGGGTCAGGCGGCGCGCAGGGCGAGGCTCATCAGGATCGCGTCCCGGTCGTCGCCGGGGGCGATCCGCAACGCGCCGGGCCAGCGGCCGACTTCGACCCAGCCCACCTTGCGGTAGAAATCCTCCAGGCCCACACCGCCCCGGGTGGAGAGCATGAGCCGCTCCAGGCCAATCTCGTCCCGGGCCACCGCGTGGACGCGGTGCATCAGCGCGGCGCCGATCCCCCGGCCGCGAAAGCGTGGATGCGTCTGGACGTGGTTGACCGTGCCGCAGTGCGCGCCCAGCCGATGCGGCTCCCGGCGGACGATCAGCCAGCCGGCGAGCGCGCCGCCGACGGTGGCGACGAGCAGTCTGCCGCGCCCCGGATGCAGGCTCTCGACGAGCCCGTCCACCACGGGAGCGACATCGTGCGCGCCCACCGGCAGGGGAGGGAACTCGGTGGCCAGGACCGCGCCCCCGGCGTTCGCCACGACCTCCCAGCAGCCGGCGATCTCCTGTCTGAGCCCCGGGGTGACCTCCTCGGGGCTGGTCAACTGCAGCAACTCCGGGACTTGATGATCGGTCATGGCCGTCAGCCTCGCACAGCCGCCGCCGAGGACACGCGGGCAAGGCGTGCCACCGCTACGGCTTCGCCCTGACCAGCCCGGCGTCGTACGCCATGATCACGGCCTGGATGCGGTCGCGGGCGCCGATCTTGGCGAGGACACGGCCGACGTGCTTCTTCACGGTGGACTCGGTGAGGACGAGCCGTTCGGCGATCTCCGCGTTGGTCCAGCCGTGGCCGATGGCGACCAGCACCTCGTGCTCGCGGTCGCTGAGGGTTCCCAGCCGGGGGTCGGCCGGCGGCGGGGTGCCGGTCGGGGCGAGTACCTGGTGGGCGTAGGCGTCGAGGAGCCGCCGGGTGAGGCTGGGGGCCACGACGGCGTCGCCGGTGGCGACCGCGTGGATACCGGCGACGAGTTCCTCGGGGCGCGCGTCCTTGAGGAGGAAGCCGCTGGCGCCCGCCCGCAGCCCTTCGTACGCGTACTCGTCGAGGTCGAAGGTGGTCACGATGAGGACGCGGGTCCGGCCGCCGGCGGCGACGATCCGGCGGGTCGCCTCCAGACCGTCCATACCGGGCATACGGATGTCCATGAGGACGACGTCGGGGCGCAGTTGCGCGGCCAGCCGGACGGCCTCGGCGCCGTGCTCGGCCTCTCCCACCGGGGTGAGGCCGGGGGTGCCCTGGAGGAGCATGCGGAAGCCGAGGCGTTGCAGGGGCTGGTCGTCGGCGATCAGCACGGTGGTCATGGCAGATGATCTCCTGATGCCGGCAGGGCGGGCGGCGCGGGGGGTGCGTCCAGCACGACGTCCACGATCCAGCCGTGTCCGGTGTCGCGGGGGCCGATGGTGACGGTGCCGCCGTACATGGCGGCCCGCTGCCGGATGCCCACCAGACCGTGCCCCGGGTCGTCGGCCCCGGGCCCGGATCCCGGCTCCGCGCGGCCGGGTGTCCCCGCCGGTACGCCGGTGTCGGCGACCCGGACGCGTACGGTTCCGGCCTCGGCGGTCACCCCGACCTCGGCGGCGGAGCCCGAACCGGCGTGTTTGAGGGTGTTGGTCAGGGCCTCCTGGACGATGCGGTACACGGTGAGCTGGACACCGCTGCCCAGCGTGTCGAGATCGCCCACGGTCCGGTAGGTCACGGGCAGACCGGCCGCGCGGACCCGCGCCAGCAGCGGGTCGAGGTCGCGGATGCCCGGCTGCGGGCCGAGGAGCCGTTCGTCGTCCTGGTCCTCGCGCAGGACGCCCAGGACGCGGCGGAGTTCGCCCATGGCCTGCCGGCCGGTGTCGCCGAGGAGGCGCAGGGCCTCGGCGGACCTCTCGTTGTTGTGGGCGGCCAGGGTGGCGGCGCCGTCGGCGAGGCCGACCATGACGGAGAGGTTGTGGCCGAGGATGTCGTGCATCTCGCGGGCCACCCGGGAGCGTTCGGCGGCGGCGGTCAGCCGGACGCGCTGGTCGCGTTCGACCTCCAGGCGGGTGGCGCGGTCCTCCAGGGTCGCCAGATACATCCGGCGGATACGGAGGGTGAGGCCGAGGGTGACGGACGCCGTGGCCGTGCCCAGCAGGAAGAACAGACCGAGCAGCGGATGCTCGACCTGCCCCAGGAGCCAGACCGCGAGGGCCAGTTCGCAGACGGTCACCGCGACGGCCCAGCCCAGCACCCGCAGGGAGCCGTGCAGGGCCAGGCTGTACAGGGCGACGAGCATGCTGATCCCGGCCTGCTGCCACACGTCCATCGACCACTGGACGAGGGAGACCGCCGCGATCACGAAGTAGGTGACGGCCGGGGCCCGGCGCCGCCACCACAGCGGGATGATCAGCGCGGCCGCGAACAGGAACGGGACGGCGGCGGGCAGGTCGGTGCGGTACTCCGTCTCCCCGAAGGGGCCGCCGTCACCGCCGTGGGTGAGGAGGTCGGGCAGGCTCACCAGGGCCACGACCAGCACCACCGCGGTGTCGAGCAGCCAGGGGTGCCGCCGGTCCAGCAGCTGGCGCCGGTGCTGCCCGTGCAGCATCCGGCCCAGGACCGGGTGCCAGGCGGCGTCGAACCCCGGGGACGGCGGAAGTGCCGTCCCCGGGGCGGTCTCCGCGGCGGGTGTCGCGCGGTGCGGACTCATGGTCCTCATTGTCCTCGGTGTGTCGGAGGCCGGGCGGCCGACGCCTCGCGGGTCGGACGTCTGCGATCCGGGAGGTACGGGGTCCGTTGCCCGGCGGGTCGGGTGTCCGTGTTTCAGCAGGTCGGGTGTCCGTGGCCCGGAGATTCGGGGCGTCCGTGGTGCGGCGGGTCAGGCGTCCGTGCGGCGCAGGCGGTACGCCGCTCCCGCGAGGGCCAGGGCGACCCAGCCGGCGAAGACCGCGAGTCCCTGTCCGGGGGAGAGGGAGTCCGCGGACTCGGTGAGGGCGTAGATCGCCGACCCCGCGTTGCTGGGGAAGTAGGGGGTGATCGTGTCGTACCAGGAGTCCGGCAGCAGCGTGGCGAGCCCGGGGAGGATGAGCAGGATGCCGACCAGCGCGGCGATGGCTCCGGCGGAGGAGCGCAGCAGTACGCCGAGGGCCACTCCGAACACGGCGACCAGACCGAGGTAGACCCCGGCGCCGGCCAGACCGCGCAGCACCCCGTCGTCGCCCAGCGACAGCGAGATCTTCTCCCCGTCCAGACCGGGCACGCCCAGCTGGAACGCGGCCAGCGCGCCGACCGTGGTGAGGACCAGCGCGATCACCCCGATCACGGCGCTCTTGGACCACAGCACCGGCAGCCGTCGCGGCACCGCCGCCAGCGTGGACCGGATCATGCCGGTGCTGTACTCGCCCGCCGACAGCAGCACCCCGAGGACGCCGACCGCCAGGGACGCGAAGGTCACGCCGGTCAGTGCCAGGCTGACCGCGTCGCTGCTGCCGGACCCCTGTCCGGGCGGCCCGTCGGCGACGACATCGGGGCTGTAGGTGTAGCTGGCGATGGCCCCGAAGAGGACCAGCAGCACCAGGGCCACCCCGAGGGTGATCCAACTGGAGCGCAGCGACCAGAACTTGGCCCACTCCGAGCGCAGCACCCGGCGGCCGGTCACCTTGTGCACTGTGGTGCGGGCGGGGACCACGGAGAGATCGGTGGCGGTCATCAGGCGGCCTTTCGCGCGGGCTCGGCGGGAGCGCTCTGGTATTCGACGGCGTCCTGGGTGAGTTGCATGAAGGCCTCCTCCAGGGAGACGGCCTGCGGGGTGAGTTCGTACAGCGGCACCCCGTGCTCGGCGGCGATGGCCCCGATCTCCCGGGCGTCACGGCCGGCGACGATCAGTTCCTCGGTGGCGGAGGAGCTGATCGAGACGTCCGGACCGGCAAGCAGCGAGCGCAGCTTCAACGGCTCGGTGGTGGCCACCTTCACGCCACCGCCGCCCGCGTCCCGGACGAAGTCGTCGACGGTGGTGTCCGCGAGCAGCCGCCCCCGCCCGATGATCACCAGATGGTCGGCGATCAGCGCGGTCTCGCTCATCAGGTGCGAGGAGAGCATCACGGCCCGGCCCTCGTCGGCCAGCCGGCGCAGGAGGTTGCGCACCCAGAGCACACCCTCCGGGTCGAGGCCGTTGACAGGTTCGTCGAGCATCACGACCGCCGGGTCGCCGAGCAGGGCGGCGGCGATCCCGAGCCGCTGTCCCATACCGAGCGAGAAGGCGCCCACCCGCTTGCCGGCCACACTGGTCAGTCCGGCCAGTTCGATCACCTCGTCCACCCGGCCGCGCGCGATGCCGTGGGTGTGCGCGAGCGCCATCAGATGGTTGAACGCGGTCCGCCCGGGGTGGACCGACTTGGCCTCCAGCAGCGAGCCGATCTCGTGCAGCGGCGCCGCGTGCCGGGCGTAGTTCCGCCCGTTGACGGTGACCGAGCCCCCGGTGGGGGAGTCCAGCCCGATGATCATGCGCATGGTCGTGGACTTGCCCGCGCCGTTGGGTCCCAGGAAGCCGGTCACCTCACCGGCCTTGACGGTGAAACTCAGGTGGTCGACGACCGTCTTGTCCCCGTACCGCTTCGTCAGCTCACGCGCTTCGATCATGGCAGTGGGCCTTTCCTCGCCTCGGACCGGGCCGCGATTCCCCCGCGACCTCCGCCTTCGAAACTACGAGCCGGGCCACCCGCCGCCCTGGGACCCCGGGGGACTCTTCGGCGCCCCGCTGGTACCTCGGTACCAGCGGGGCGTCATACTTCTGTCGCACCCTCGGTATTCGCTGGACGAATGATCGTCATCCAGAGGATCGATTTCCCAGATTACGGGGTGGGGCGCCACATTGGGTCCATGCGTTTCGCCTCCTACGAACACCGGCACCGACGCCGGGTCGCGGTCCTCGCACCGGACGGCACCCTCTTCCCGGTGTCCGGAACGGACTCGCTGACCGAGCTGATCCGCCGTCACGCGGGCCTCGACGCCCTCCTCGCGGCCGGAGCCGCCGCCCTCGACGGACCCGCCGGCCCCCAGCTGTCCGACGTACGGCTGCTGGCACCGCTGGAGCCGCCCACCCTCCGGGACTTCGTCACCTTCGAGGAACACGTCGAAGGCGTACGGCGGTCCGTGGACGGGGTGGGCGGGGTGCCGGACGCCTGGTACGACGCGCCGACCTTCTACTTCACCAACCCGTACGCCGTCATCGGCCCCCACGACGACGTCCCCGTGCCCCCGGGCTCGCGGGTCCTCGACTTCGAACTGGAGGTCGCCGCCGTCATCGGACGCGAGGGCCGCGACCTCACCCCCGAGCGGGCCCGCGACCACATCGTCGGCTACACCATCCTCAACGACTGGTCGGCCCGCGACCTCCAGGGCCGCGAGATGCAGGTCAACCTGGGCCCCTGCAAGGGCAAGGACACCGCCGCCACGCTGGGGCCGTACCTGGTCACCGCCGACGAACTGGAGCCCTACCGGGACGCGGACGGCTTCCTCCGGCTGGCGCTGACCGCCGCCGTGAACGGCGAGGTCGTCGGCGAGGACCTGCTGTCCCACATGAGCTGGACCTTCGAGGAGATGGCCGCCTACGCCTCCCGCGGCACCCGGGTGCGCCCCGGCGACGTCCTCGGGTCGGGCACCTGCGGCAACGGCGGCTGTCTTGCCGAGCTGTGGGGTGTACGGGGCGAGCGCACCCCGCCGCCGCTGGGGCCCGGCGACACCGTCACCCTCACCGTCGAGGGCATCGGCAGCCTCTCCAACACCGTGGTCGCGGGCGCCGATCCGGTGCCGCTGCCCACCGCACGCCGCCGCACCCGGGAACGGCCGTGACCGGCCCGTACCCCCGGCGGCTGCACGGCAGGGTCGTGGTCGTCACCGGCGCAGCTCGCGGCCAGGGTGCCGCCGAGGTCGAAGCGCTCACCCGGGAGGGCGCCCGCGTCATCGCCACCGATGTGAAGCCGGAGGGCGACTGCCGCCGCCTCGACGTGACGAGCGACGCGGAGTGGGCCGAACTCGCCGCCGAACTGCGGGAGTCGTACGGGCACGTGCACGGCCTGGTCAACAATGCCGGCATCACCTGGCGGGCCCGCCTCGGCGAAGTGGACCCCGAGGACTTCGCCCGTGTCCACGCTGTCAACGTCACCGGCGCGCTCCTCGGCATCCAGCACCTGGCGCCGCTGATGCCATCCGGCTCGTCCATCGTCAACGTCGGCTCGCCCGCAGCCCTCACCGGCCACTATCCGGTCGCGTACACGGCCAGCAAATGGGCGCTGCGCGGCCTGACGAAGACGGCCGCGACGGAACTCGGGCCGCGCGGCATCCGTGTCAACATCATCCATCCGGGCTTCATCGAGACGGAGATGACCACCTCGGCGCCCCCGGCATTCCGTGAGGCGACCGTGCGCGAGACCCCGCTCGGCCGGACGGCCGGCGTCGAGGAGGTCGCCCCGGTCGTGGTCTTCCTCCTCTCCGGCGACGCCTCCTTCGTCACCGGCGCCGAGATCCCGGTCGACGGCGGTCTGACCGCCCACGGCGGCACCAAGTCCATCTCGGACACGCTGCGCACACAGGCGCCATGAAGGGCGCCGGGAAAGGATCCCGCACGTGAACAAGGTCAGCGCGAGCGCCGTCGAGGCGGTCGCGGACATCTCCGACGGCGCGTCGCTGGCGGTCGGCGGCTTCGGTCTCAGCGGCGTACCGGAGATCCTGATCCGGGCCCTGTACGAGCAGGGCGCCACGGGCCTGTCCGTCGTGTCGAACAACTGCGGTGTCGACGGCCGTGGTCTGGGCGTGCTGCTGGCGGCGGGCCGGATCGCCCGGGTGACCGGCTCGTACGTCGGGGAGAACAAGGAGTTCGCCCGCCAGTACCTCTCGGGTGAGCTGGAGGTCGAACTCGTCCCGCAGGGCACGCTCGCCGAGCGGCTGCGCGCGGGCGGCGCGGGCATCCCCGCCTTCTACACCCCGGCCGGTGTCGGCACCCAGGTCGCCCGAGGGGGCCTGCCCTGGCGGTACGCGCCGGACGGCTCGGTCGCCCTCGCCTCCCCGCCCAAGGAGACCCGCGACTTCCACGGCCGCCCGCACCTCCTGGAGCACGGCATCACCACCGACTTCGCCCTCGTACGGGCCTGGCGCGGCGACCGGCACGGCAACCTCGTCTTCCGCCGGGCCGCCGCCAACTTCAACCCCCTCGCCGCCATGGCCGGCCGTGTCACGGTCGCCGAGGTCGAAGAGCTGGTGGAACCGGGCGAGTTGGCGCCGGACCAGGTGCATCTGCCGGGTGTCTTCGTCCAGCGGGTGGTGGAGCTGACGCCCGCCCAGGCCGCCGACAAGCGGATCGAACGCCTTGTGACTGCCGCGTCTCCGACACGAGGGACGGTGCGTTCCTGATGCCCTGGACCCGCGACCGGATGGCCGCCCGCGCCGCCGCCGAACTCACCGACGGCTCCTACGTCAACCTCGGCATCGGCCTGCCCACGCTCATCCCCGGCCACCTCCCGCCCGGCGTGCACGTCGTCCTGCACTCGGAGAACGGCATCCTCGGCACAGGGCCCTACCCGACCGCCGACGAGGTCGACCCCGACCTGATCAACGCGGGCAAGGAGACCGTCACCGTCCTGCCCGGCGCCTCCTTCTTCGACTCCGCGCTCTCCTTCGGCATGATCCGCGGCGGCCACATCGACACCGCCGTCCTCGGCGCCATGCAGGTGTCGGAGAGGGGCGACCTGGCCAACTGGATGATCCCCGGCAAGATGGTCAAGGGCATGGGCGGCGCCATGGACCTCGTCCACGGCGCCCGCCGCGTCATCGTCCTCATGGACCACACCGCCAAGGACGGCACCCCGAAGATCGTGCGCGAGTGCACCCTGCCCCTCACCGGCGAGGCCTGCGTCCACCGGATCATCACCGACCTCGGCGTCCTCGACATCACCCCCGAGGGCCTCACCCTCGTCGAGACCGCCCCCGGCGTCACCGCCGAGGACGTCCGCATGCGCACGGCCGCGCCCGTACGGACCGACGCCCTCGACGCCGTCCGCTAGGCTCCGCGCTGTTCTCCGCGAGCCCTGCGCCGGGCGCCCAGCAGTACCCGCAGGGTGCCCGGCAGCGGCGGGGACGCGGAGCCGCGCAGCAGCCGGGCGCCGCGTGTGAACGCCGCGTCCGCCGTCAGCAGTTCGATCCTGATGACGGAGTCCACCAGCACCCCGCCGGGGCCCTCCGTGAGGGCGGGGAGCCCGCGCGCCGCGCGCAGGGAGACGCGGGCCGCCTCGACCTGCTCCTCCACCAACTCCCGTACGCCCGCTGTCTCCCGGCCCTCGGCGAGGTCCTCCGCCGTGACCGAGAAGCGTTCCAGTGTCTCCGTCGGGATGCCCAGGCGTCCTTCCGGCAGGTCCTCCGCCAGGTCGTTGACGAAGTCCAGGCGCTGGCTGCCGTCGATGAGTGTCCGGCAGGCGGCACGGAACCGCGTGTCGTCGCCCTCCGGGCCCAGCAGCGAGGCGACCAGCATGAACGCGGGCAGCGAATAGGCGTCCACGTAGGCCTGGTAGTCGGCCTCGGTGGCGAAACCGGTGAACTCCAACTCGGCGGTCGCGGTGGACAGATACTCCTCCACCGCCACCCGCAGCCGCGGATACGCCCCCATGGTGCGCAGCAGCGCGCGGATCAGCGGATCGTCGCTCACCCCCGTGTCCAGCGCCTTGCGCACCGACTGTTCCCACGCCGCCCACGCCGCGACCCGTTGCGGCTTGGGGCCGGTGTCCAGGAGGTCGTCCCCGTGGTGCATCACCGCCGTCGCCGCCACCACGTGGGGCAACATCGGTCGCGGCAACAGCAGTCGGGCCGCGAGGTACGAGGTGCGCCGGGCGCCCGCCACCAGGTGCCGCTGCCGGTCGTAGTCCCTCCGCGACTCCGGGTCCCGCACACCCGCGGCGTCCAGGCTCTGCTTCCACGCGCTCATGCGCCGATCGTAGAGGGCACGCCGAGGCACGGGCCGCACGGGTCGATGCCCCCGGACCTGCCCCTTCGTCTCTTCCGGCGGTGGCTGCGGGCGCTGTCCGGACGGCGGCGGGTCCGGAGGCTAGGTTGGTTCCATGTACTCGACGCGGGTCTCCAGACATGTGAAGGCATCACGCGCGGACGTGTACCGGGCGCTCCTGGACGCGGACGCGATCGCGCGATGGCGGGTCCCGTCCGGGATGAGCAGCCAGGTGCACGAGTTCGACGCCCGTGAGGGAGGCAGGTTCCGCGTCTCGCTCACCTACGACGCGCCGACCGGCACCGGCAAGTCGGCGTCCCACACAGACACTTACCACGGCCACTTCGCGAAGCTCGTACCGGACGAAGTGGTGGTCGAGGTCCTGGAGTTCGAGACCGACGACCCCGCGCTGCGCGGCACGATGACGATGACCACCATCCTCACCGAGGCGGACGGCGGCACCGATGTCCTCGTCGTGCACGAAGGGATTCCCGACGCCGTGCCGGCCGCCGACAACGAGACGGGCACACGCATGGCACTGGAGAACCTGGCCCGGCTCGTCGAGCGGTGAAGGCCCGGGCCGCTGCCCGGCGGACACGCGCACGTCACCTCCGGCCCGGCGGACCGGATCACCCGCCTGCCCCTCACGGACCCTGACCCCGGGGATCACAGACCGGCGTCGGTGAGGACGCGGTGCATCCGGGTGGGGTGCAGGGCGGGGTTGGCGGCGGCCTCGTCGGTGACCTTGGGGTCGGGGTCCGCGAGGAGTCGTTCTAGCAGGGGTTCCGTGACGGCGGGGTGGCGGGCGGCGCCGCCGCGCAGAAAGGGCTCCGGGGCGGTGGCGAGCCGGTGGAGGGCCGACTCGGGCAGGCCGGGGTCCCGCAGGGCGACGTAGCGGATGTGCGGGTCCGGCTCGTCGATGAAGGTGCGCAGGGTGTGACGGGGGAAATTGGGGTGCTCGACGAGCGGCTGTCGGGTGTCGTCCGGGTCGCCGTGGGCGCGCACCAGCCGTTCGAGGACGTGCGGCGGTGTGTCCGGTCGGCGGGCGGCGGTGCGCCGGACCGCGGGATCCGGGTCGTCGTCCAGGCGGCGCCAGGCCTCCTCGGGCAGGTCGGGGCAGGAGGCCAGTACCCGGCGGAAGACCGTGTGCGGGCAGTCCAGGTAGGTCAGCCGTTCGTCGAGGGGCGCGTCGCGCAGCCAACCCGGTTCTGCGGAGCTCCAGTTCAGGGCCACCTCCGCCGCGATGCTCCCGGCGGCGCGGTCGGCCTCCACGAGCGCGTACAGGCGGTCGCGGGTCTCTCCGTCGACGTGGCGACTCCGCGCCACCGCGACCCGCACCGGCGGGTCGGCCACATCCAGGAGCCGGGCGACCATATCGGCGGTCAGGTGCGGGTTCGAGGCGACCGCGCTGCG
Organism: Streptomyces sp. NPDC001868; assembly: GCF_040297125.1. NCBI lineage: Bacteria > Bacillati > Actinomycetota > Actinomycetes > Kitasatosporales > Streptomycetaceae > Streptomyces > Streptomyces sp. NPDC001868. The sequence continues at coordinate 288,779 of NZ_JBEOYO010000008.1, forward strand.
GACATCCTCCTCCTCGGAGAGCATGAGCTGCGCGAACTGGTCCCAGGTGAGCGGGACACGGCCCGCCAAGTTGACGCGTGTGGCCGGGTCGGCGAGACAGCGGTCCCTCCATTCCGGCGGGACACCCGGTCGCCTGTGAAAGACGGCGGCCGCCCGGACCCCCGGGTCGGGGTCGGCGAGCAGCCGTAGCTGCGCCGCCACCGGGCGGTCCTGCCAGGCCTGCGCCACCACGGCGCGCAGTCTCGGGTCCCGGTCCTCGACAAGGGCCGTCCGGGGCCGGCCGTAGGCCTCCTCCAGACCGTCGATGCCGATCGACACCCCGACGTCCACCATGGCGCGAACGAAGTCCGCGTACGCCTCACGGACCGCCGGGTCAGGATGCCCGGCGACCCTGCGGCGCATCGCCGGGGAGAGCCGGTGCCCACGAAGCCACACCGTCGTGTCGTCGTCCGCGTGCGTCAGCAGGGCCTCGGCGACCGGGTCCGGCAGCCGCCCGCGACGCCTCGACATCCCATGCCTGCCGGCCCGGTGTGCGGCCAGGCGTACGAGGACGTCTTCGGACGCCGCCGGGTTCCGCCCCAGCCCGGACAGCTGTGGATGATCGAGGCTCGTCATGCGCCCAACGTAGTGGGCGCCCGGCCGGCCCGCGCACGGTCTCGCCCGCCACTTGTCGCGCGTCCCGAACTCCCCGCTCAGGCAGCCGATTCGGGAGATCGTGACCCGGCGTTCCCCTCAGACGGGGGTAGTGGATCGGGTACGTCCGGTTCAGGGTGAAGGGCATGACAGAACTGCAGACCTTCGTACTGCCCTCGACGGTTGACGGCAGTGACACGGACAAGGAACTCGGCCGGGCGCTCATCGCGGCCTGGCAGGCGGACGGCATCTTCCAGGTCCAGGCCACGCCGGAGCAGGAAGCCGTCACCGAGCGGGCCCTCGGCGCCTCACGGGGCTTCTTCGAGCGCCCGTTCAAGGAGAAGGCCGGGCGCGTGTCCGACCTCACCTACAGCGGGTACGTCGCGTCCGGTGAGGAGGAGACCGCCGGCGAGAAGGACGGCTCGGAGATCTTCACCGTCTGTCCCGACATCCCCGAGGACGACACCCGCGTCGTCGACAAGTGGCCCTGCCACGGTCCCGCGCCCTGGCCGTCCGAGCAGTACGCCGACGCCATGAAGGACTACATGGGCTCCGTCGGCGACATCGGCGAGCGACTGCTCCGGCTGGTCGCCCTGGGCCTCGGCCTGGACGACATGGACCACTTCACGAAGCTCACCGAGGACGGCTGGCACCATATGCGGGTGCTGCGCTTCCCCCGGGCGGACGCCACCTCCGAGCGGGGCATCGGCTCCCACACCGACTACGGTCTGCTGGTCATCGCGGTCCAGGACGATGTGGGCGGCCTCTACATCCGTCCCCCGGTGGAGGGCGAGACACGCGGCCGCAACTGGCTGCCGGGCGAGTCCATGGCCGGGCGGTACGAGAACGAGGAGCCCTGGACCTTCGTCACCCCGGTCCCCTCGGTGTTCACCGTCTTCCCCGGTGACATCATGCAGTTCATCACCGGCGGCACCCTCCTCTCGACCCCGCACAAGGTGCGCCTGGCCGACCGCGAGCGGTACACCATCGCGTACTTCCACGAGCCGTCCTTCCAGGCCGTCGCACGGCCTCTGGAAGGCGGCGGGCCGGACGAGTTCATCCACTACGGCACGCACTTCACCAACATGTTCATGCGGTGCTACCCCGACCGCACCGCCACCGCGCGCATAGAGAACGAGGACCGGCTCGCCGTCCTCGAACGGCTCCGCAAGGAAGCCCTCGCCTCCTGAACCCTGAACCGCTGTAACCCCTGAACCTCTGTAACCCCTGAACCCCTGAAGCGCGTTCGAAGCCGCCCGGTGACTGCCGGGCGGCTTCCGTCGTTTCGGATCGGCGAAATCAGGGCCCGCGTCGGACCGTTGTCACGAAGAAGGCCGAGGCCACCATGAGGGCGAACGCGGACGCGGACGCGTGGTCGCGCCGGGTCCATGGGGCACTCCCAGCCGTGTGCCCTATGCCGGTGCTCAGGGCAGCAGGCCCAGACGGCGGGCCGTCACGACGGTCTCCATCCGTGTGTGACAGCCGAGCCTGCGCATGGCGCTGCGGAGGTAGCTCTTCACGGTCTCGGCCCGGAGGCCGAGTTCGTCGGCCACGTCGGCGTTGGTCCGCCCCAGCGCGACGCAGGACAGTACGTCGAGTTCGCGGGACGAGAGGCTGCTGAGGGGGTGGGAGGCGGGCGCTCCGGCGTCGGCCAGCTTGTCGCACACCCCGATGACCCGGTCGCGCAACGCGTCGTCCGTGAGCTGTTGGGCGAGGATCCGCAGCTCCGCGTACGCCTCGCGAATGGTCTCCCACCGGTGGGACGTGAGGCCCGCGGGCCGGCCGGCGGCCTCCGTGGGCTCGTTCAGGGCGTCGAGGCGGCGTACCACCTCGTCCCGTACCGCCAGGTTCTGTTCCAGGCCCCGGGCGGCCTGCATGACCGCGTCGACCGTCCGGTCGCCCAGGGCCACGGACCGGCGCACAGCGCCGTACATGACCGCCCGTACCGCCCGGTTCACCACCACGGGTGCGGCCACGACGGCGTGGATGCCCTCGGCGGCGACCATGAGGTCGTAATGGTGGCTGATCTGTCTGGAGTTGGCGTAGTCGTTGACAGCGATGGGGCGGTGCAGGGCCACCACCTTGCCGCCGAGGCCCATGCCGAATCCGAGGGTCAGTCCGAACAGGGCGTTGGTGGAGTTGCCCGTGAACTCGGTGAGCTGGGCGTGCCGGCCCCTCACCACGACGCCGCCGAAGGCGAGGTCCACGTCGGCGGAGTCCCGTAACGCGGTGATGCCACGCTTGACCTGGCGGTCGTCGTCCGGAGTGGGGGGTGATTTCACTGTCATGCGGCTACCTCGATCTGCCCGGGGCAGGGATACGCCCCCTGCCCGTACATACCCGGGCTCCGTGCGGGAGTGGTGCTTGTTGTGCGTCTGCTGAGTACGTGAATTAGTACGTGAACCAGGGGTTTTCGACTCTCCCGAACGCGGAGTTCGGGGTGCGCCGAGCCGCTCGGGGTACGGCGGCGGCAGTGTGCCGAGCCCCCGGTACCAGCCCCATGCGCAGTCCTGCGGCGCCGACCCGCCGTACCCGCGCCGGCCGTCCTCGGTGAACATGCTCTCTGCAACCATGTTCCGTCCTTATCCGGCGCTGGGGGACACGAGGACGCGGTCCTCGGTCCAGTCGACGGTCACTACCCGGCGGGCGAAACGCCATCTGCCCGCCGTACGCCGGTAGGAGTCCCGGTAGCGGATGGACCGCACCCGCATCCTGTGCCCGGCCTCGGCGGGGCGGATCTCGTGCGCCAGACAGTACGTCTCGCCCGTGGCGCTGTCCCCGGACAGCGTCACCGTGTGGTTGCCGACGAAGTGCGTGGTCACGACGCACGGCTCCAGCACGGACAGCGCGCTCGCCCAGCCGTCGCGCCCGTCGAACACGAGGGGCCTACGGCCGGTGCCGGGCGGGAGGTTCATGATCAGCTCGGCGTCCTCGTCGAAGAGCGACGCGAACAGCCTCGTGCTCCGCCGGTCCAGGGCGGAGGCGTAGGTGTCGACGAGGAGGCGCAGGTCCAGCCGGTCCCTTACGTCCTGCCAGCCGTCGACCGGGTCGGCGGAGAGAGGGGAGGAAAGGGGAGAGAAAGCAGAGAAAGGGGAGAAGGGGGAGAGAGGGGAAGGACCGGGGGTGGGGGTGGGGGCGTGGGGTTCGCCGAGGTCGTTCGCATGGGTCACGTGTTCCGCCAGGCGGGAGTGGGGGTCGTCGTCTTCCGTGGTGCGGGGTCAGCCGTCCGGGGGCTTCGCGGCCACGGGCAGGGGGAGGCCCAGGCCGTGGATGATCCGTTCGCCGAGCGGCTGGAGGAGTGCGTACAGCCGGTGCGCGCGCGGTGTGCCGAGGGCGGTCCAGGGTGCCGAGGCGAAGCGGTCGGTGAGGGCCTCGACGGCGTCCCCGGCCGCGCGGCCCCATGGGGGGAGGTTCCCGGCGGAGTCGAGCAGCCTCCGGGCGCGGAGCCGCCGCTCGCCCTCGGCCCACTCCTCGTCGGTCCAGCCCCGGCGTGCCCGGATGCTCTCGCGGACCTCGCCGCCCGCCGCGGTGATCGTCACGACAGGCCCCGCTTGTCGATCTCGTCGGCGACCATGAGCCGTTGGGCCTCGGTGGTGCCCATCCGGATCCGGTAGCCGTCGGGTGTGCGCTCCGCGACGGTGGCGATACGCCGGGGGGCGGAGCCGGCGTCCGGTTCGGTGAGGGCCCCGGCCCCGAAGCGCTCACCCCGGATCTCCGGCAGGAGATACCGCTCGCGCTGCTCCGGGGTGGAGGCGAGCGGGGCGGCGGCGGTCGGCCGCCACACGGCGGCCCACAGAGCGTCGGTGAGTGTCCCGAGCTCCTCCTCCACGGTGACCTGCTCGACCCGGCTCGGCCCCGCGCCTCCCCAGGCGACCGGCGCGTTCGTCGCCTGCGGACCACTGGCCGGCGCGGTCCGCCGCAGGGCGGCTCTGCTCTGCGGGCCCAGACCGTTGTCGGCCTCGCGTTCGTCCTCGTGGACCGCGCTGCCGCGAGCGAGTTCTACAGCGCTTTCCCTGAGTTCGGCGAGACGTGGAGAGTGCGAGAAGTCCATGGGGCGCCTCTCTGTGCGCGCAAGCTCGGTGCTGCCGGTGGACACGCGACGGCCTCGCGTCCAGCGGGCCTTGGGTCGGACGGGGGAGGGGGAGGCGGGGCTCGCGCCCGGCCCGGCCGGAGCCGGGAGCGGCCTGTCGCTGGCACCACCATGGGGTAAACCGGTCCGCCCAGCTACCCCCGTCTGAGGGGGAGACGCGGGGCGACGGCTACTGAACGCCGGGTCAGAACACCGTGGACCGGACCGCGGGGCCGGAAGGGGGCTCGGAGGCCCGCGCGACGTGTGCACGTGTCACCTCACGACAGAACTGACAGATCGTCAATTATGTTTCCGCTGTGCGCCCTTGACGTACTTGAACCCTTGAATAACTGTTCTTCTGACGACGGGGGAGTCGACCACAGCGAAGTGTCCCCACTGTCGGTCAGGTGAGGAGTCGACCCGGCCGTGTTACCGGCGGAAGACAGCGAAGAGGCCGCGGCCGCCCGCGCCGCGGTCCTGGCTCTGCGCAGGGAGAGCGGGATGCCCGTCGCCGGGGCGGCCTGGGTCGTCGGCCCGCGAAAGCTGCGCATCAGCGAGACGAGCGGGGTGAGGTCACGCGACCGCCGGGGGATGTCCGTGCCGGCGGGCACCGGACTGATCGGCAAGGTGCTGACGACCGGCCGGCCGGCGGCGGTCAGCGACTACCTGTCGGCACGGCAGATCAGCCACGAGCACGACTCCTTCGTCGAGGCCGAGGGCGTGCGGGCGATGGCTGCGGCGCCGGTGATCGTGGGCACCACCGTCCGGGCCGTTCTCTTCGTGGCGTCACGGGACGCGGTACGCCTCGGCGACCGTGTGCTGACCGCGGTGACGCAGGCGACACGCGACCTGGAGCAGTTCCTCGCCTCCCACGAACAGGTCCACCGGCTGCTGTCGGAGGCCCGGGCCGCCGTACGCGACGGCACCGCGCCCCGCGACGGCTCCGCCCTGGAACGCGTCCACGAAGCCCACGCCGAACTGCTGGACCTCACCGCGACACTCGGCGACAGCCACCTCAGGGAACGCTTCCACGAGGTGTGCCGCCTGCTGGAACAGGGCTGCTGCGCCGACGTGCCCGAGGGGCCGCCGCCGGAGCAGGCGGCGCGACTGTCCCCCCGCGAACTCGACGTCCTCACCGCCGTCGCCGCGGGCTGCACCAACCTCGACATCTCCGACCGGCTCGACATCGGCCTGGAGACCGTGAAGGGCTATCTGCGCTCGGTCATGCGCAAACTCGGCACCACCACCCGCTTCGAAGCGGTCAACGCGGCACGACGGGCGGGGCTGCTGCCGTGACCTGCGACTCCCTCCCGGGTCCGGCTGCCCCGAGGCACCGGACCCGGGAGGGAGTCACCGCGGCTGTCGCGGCGCGGCCGCCGCTTCTTCCGCCGCCCCTACTTCTTCGTCTTCCAGGCCCAGTGCAGACGGTCGAGCCCGCTCTGGTTGTTGACCTTCAGGCTGAGGCGGGTGCCCGTGCCCTGGAGGGTGGTGAGGGAGTAGGTGTCACCGTTGCGCAGGCCGGGCCAGTAGACCGAGCCGAGGCGCAGCTCCCGGATGATGTCGGTCGCGGCCTGGATGTAGGCGACCTCGTTGGAGCCGTTGACCGGGCCGTTGTAGTCCAGGCCGGTGGTCATGGAGGCGCCGAACTCGTCGAGGATCGTCCGCGAGGCGCAGTTGCCGATGCGCTCCTTGAAGTCCGCCTTCCACTGGTCGACGCTGGTCCAGTCGGTGTGCCAGAAGCCGTAGTTGTGCAGGGCGATCCGGGTGCCGTCGAGACGGCTGTCGGCGCAGACCGGCTTGACGTCCTCGCTGTACTTGATGCCGCCGACGAGGACCCGGTCGCGTGGGACGGAGCGGTGCGTGGTCAGCCAGCGCGCGGCCACGTCCCGCCACTCCTGGGAGGTGTAGCCGAACGGCTCGTTCATCGGCTCGAAGTACACCTGGGAGTCCCGGCCGTAGGCGGACGTGATCCGTGCCCACATACGGTCCCAGGAGGCTTGGTCGTCGATCTTGCCGTCCTTGGCGTTGTCGGCCTCCCAGTAGCCCAGGATGACCTTGAAGCCCTTGTCGGAGGCGGCGTCGATCGCGGCCCGGTACGACTTCCAGAACGGGCCGTTCACGGACGTGGGGTTCACCGGCAGCCGGACCGTGTTGGCGCCGAGCTTGGCGAACCCGCCGATGATCGCCCGGGACTTGGCGTAGGCCGTGGCGTAGCTGTCGGAGGTGGACAGGCCGGAGGGCACGACCGCGTCGTCGGCGTAGTTGTCGCGCGGATCGGCCCAGTTGACGCCGCGGAAGTCGCTGACGGGCGGCGGCGAGGCATGGCGGGAGACGGCGGCCGAGGGTGCGGCGGACGCGGGGGCGGCGAGGAGTCCGCCGAATGCCGTGACGCCGGCCAGCGACGCCGCGAGGCAGGCCTTCCCGCGATGGTTCGTGAGTGGCACCGGATCCCTTTCTGGGCAGTTGCGTCCGCGAAACCCCGAAGTGCGGGCCGGCGGCTCTGTGGCTCCCGCAAACTAGAAGAGATCTCGAACAGAGGTCAACACATCTGCACACCAAATTTCATCAAGAACACAGAGCCGGCGGAACCGAGACGCGGAACCAGCGGAACTACGAGCCGCCCACGGCCAGTTCCGAGCCCGTGAGCCGTACCCGGATGCCGTCCTCCTCCACGCGGACGTCCCGCAGCCGGATGCTCCCCCGCTCGGGCTCGGGGAGTTCGAAGGACAGGGACAGCCGGTCGGCGAGGACGGGATGGGTGAGCCGGGACAGGGCGTCGAGGAGGTCGGGGTCCAGGCCCAGACGGCGCAGCAGGTCGGGGTTGTCGAGGGCCAGATCGATGAGGTTGAGGCCCTGGGCCTGGCGGGCGAAGCGCGGGGAGCCGGTCAGTTCGGCGAGCCTGCCGTCGTCGCTCAGGGCCTCGCGGGCGGTCGCGTCGGACATCCCCAGCCGCTGCACGATCGCCGGGACCGACAGCAGCGCCTTCGCCTTACGGGTCTCCCGGGCGAGGTCGGCGGACGCCTTCGGCGTCAGATGCAGACCGTCCGAGGGGCGCGTACCGGGCCGGTACGTGGCCAGGTCCCCGATGTCCAGGCGCATCCCGCCGATCTCCGTGGCGATGCCCCGCTCGCCCTGCCGCTGGATCGTGGCCTCGGCGCGCAGCCGCAGATCGCGCCCGGCGACCGGCAGCGTGCCCCGCGCCCGGACCCGGTCACGGCCGTCACCGGTGAACGTCACCTGGGACGCGCCGAGTTCGCGGTTGAGATCGGCGAACGACAGCAGGACGTCGCCGTCGAGCCGTGGCACACGGGCACCGCGTACGGAGGTGAGGCCGTCGGCCTCCAGCCGTATGTCATGGGCGGTGGCCGACACCTTCGCCAGCGACACCCGGTCCGCCGCCACGTCCGGCACGGTCAGCCGTACCGAGTCCAGCCGCTTCCCGGCGAGTTGGGTGAGGAAGGGGAACCCGCCGATCTCCACCTCGGGCGCCGCGGCCAGGTCCAGCCGCTCCTCCAGGGCGTCCGCGGCCCTGTGCTCCGCGTACAGCAGGGCCCACCGGTCGGCGAGGGCCACGAAGGAGGCGAGGACGACCAGGCCCACCACCGCCTTCACCGCGAGCGGCAGCCCGGCGAAACGGCCACGCCGGCGCCGGCCGCCCCGCCGGTGGACGGGCGGGGTCCACTCCGGCTCCTCCTCCGGCTCGTCCCGTCCGGTCGCGTCCTCGTCGAAGAACTCCTCCAGCGAGGTCACTTCCAGTGGGCCGTCGTCGAGGGTGCCGAGTTCCTCGTAGGGGTTGCGGGGCATGTCGGAGCGGTCGTACGGCGGTTGATGCGGATCTGTGCGGTGGGGGGAGCGCATCGTCTCATCCGAACACGCGCACCACCCCCGACCGCAACCTGAACCCCGGCGATGCGATGTAGTTCACGATCGCGATCAGACGGCGGGACGGGCCTGCCACAGGTCGCGGAGCACGGCGATCTCGGCCATGTGATGGATGAATTCGAGATTGGTCCCCGACAGGACGCCGACGAACGGGTCGTCGGGTGCGGAGCCGTACGGGTACTGCGAGAAGCCGACCGTGTCGAGTTGCTCGTCGGTGACGGTGGCGACGCTGTCGCGCCAGCGGTCGACCGCCGGCCAGAACCGGTCGAGTGCCGAGGCGGCGGACGGGGTGAAGTCGACCGCCAGCTTGGGATCCTGGCGCCGTTCGCCGAAGGTCCACTCCCAGCCGCCCGCGAACTGGACGTGCAGATGCGCCAGTCGCCACGCGATGGTCGTCACCGGCGTCCGGTCGGGCTCCGGCGCGCCGGTGTGGGCGAGGACCTGCTCGACCCGCTCGACGCTCACACTCCAGTCGTCGGCGATCCGCGCGACGGTCATGCCGTCGGCGGCCTGGCGGGCGACCTCGGCGTACTCGCTCGCCGGGATGTCCGGGGCACCCAGGTCGAGCACCCACTCGCCCGGCCCGAACGCCCGGGGTGTCGTCGCCTCGCCCCGGCGCCGGACCGACCAGCACCCGGGCACCGGCTCCCACAGATACTCCTCGTCGCCGAGCCCCGTCAGCCGCACCTGGGCCATCTCCCGGGCCTGGTCGAACTGATCGAGCAGTAAGCCCAGACGGCCGGTCCCCGCGTCCTCGGTCTCCACCCCTGGCTCCCTTCGCGGTCGTGTCTCGTGTCTCAACCCTCGACTGCTGCGCTCAGGCGGAAGCTAGCGGCCCATCTCGCGGTAGGCGAACGGATTTCGAGACTGCGCGTTCAGGCCGCCCCCGCCCCTGCCTCCGTCCCCGCCCCTGCCTCCGCCCCGCCCCGGTCTCCGCCTCCGGTCGGCTGTCACCGATTGTCGCCGTTCCCGTACAGTCCGTGCTGCAAGGGCACGGTTCGCCGGCCGACTCAGCGGTCGATCAGGGGGAAGACACATGGGCCATATGGACACCGAGGCGGGCAAGCCGGTCCCCGAGGCCGAGCCGGGGCTGGTGGAGCGGTGGCGTTCGGGGGGAGGCGAACTGGTCGCCCTGCTGACGCAGGTGCGCGAACAGCTCGGCGGTGTCGCGGCGTTCCGCCTCGGCCCGGCACCCACGGTGCTCGTCACGGACCCGACGGCGGTGCAGCACGTCCTCGCCCGGCGCCCGGAGCGCTACGTCAAGCGTTCGCACCGCGCCCGGCTGCTGATCGGCGACGGTCTCCTGGCCGCCACCGGCACGGCGTGGAAGCGGCAACGCCGGCTGCTGCAGTCCCAGTTCACCGGCACCGGGATGCGCCGATACGAACAGCGGATCACCGCAGCCGCCCGGACCACCGCGGACCGCTGGGACGCGTACGCCCGTACCGGGCAGACCTTCGACGTCGGCCAGGAGATGCGCCGCTTCGCCCTGGACACCATCTGGCGCTCCCTCACCGGCCACCCCCTCGACGACGAGACCGGGCGCGAACTGGCCGCCGTGGAAGCCGTGGCCGCCGCCCTGCCGACCCTGCCCGCCGACGCCGTCGAGGCCCGGGACGCCGTCGCCGCCGACCTCGCCCGGATCGACGCGGTGGCCCGGCACGCCATCGAGGCCGCACGCGGCGGGGCGGCGGGCCCCGAGGGGCCGGGCCTGCTGCACGTCCTCACCGACGCCGCCACCGAGCGCCCCGAATACACCGACCAGTTGATCCGCGACGAGTTCGTCACCCTGCTCGTGGCCGGACACGAGACCACCGCGACCACCCTGACCTGGCTCCATCTGCTGATCGACCGGCACCCCGAGGCCCGCGAACAGGCCCTCGCCGCCGGTCCCGACGGCTCGGCGGAACGCCGTCAGGCTCTCCAGGCCCTGGTCCACGAGACGCTCCGGTTCTACCCGTCCGCCTGGATCCTGCCCCGCCACGCCGCGGAGGACGACACCCTCGCCGGCCACACCATCGAGGCGGGCACCGACATCCTGGTCTGCCCGTACCTCACCCACCGCGATCCCGAACTGTGGCCGGACCCGGACCGCTTCGACCCCCGCCGCTTCACCACCCCGGACGGCCGTCCCACCCACCCGGGCGCCTACTACCCGTTCGGCATCGGCCCCCGCGCCTGCCTCGGCCTTCAGTTCGCGCTCCGCGAATCGACCGTCCTGCTCGAACACCTGCTGCCGGCCCACACCCCGGCGTTCCGCTCCACCCCCACGAGAACCGTCCACGGCATCACCGTCCGCCCCGACGGCCCCACCCCCGCGACCCTGGAACCGTCACTCGGCTGACGGAAGCGGGGTGCCGGGCCCCTGTCAGCAGTCGGAGCGGTGGCCGGCGTCCTAGATGTGGCCGGGGTACCGATACACGGCACGCGGCCCGGGCTTCACCGGGCTCAGGCGTTCGCGGGGCCGTAGCGGGCGGTCGCGGCGCCGGTGGCCAGGGCCCAGTAGCGGTCGCCGTAGGACCAGTGCCACCACTGGGCGGGGTAGTTGGTGAGACCGGCCGTGGTGAGGGCGGCGGAGAGGGTACGGCGGTTGCGGCGGGCGGTGGCCGTGATGTTCGGGGCCGCCGTACGGCAGGCGCCCTCGCTCTCCTCGGGGCTCGCGTTCACCGGGGTGCCCAGGTCCAGTTCGACGCCGTCGGCGGTGCACAGGGTCAGATCGACGGCGGCGCCCGCGACATGCGGGCCCATCTCCGGCGGAGACAGCGACCGGCTCGTCCGGGTGCGCGGATACGACTCAGTGCGCGCATACGACTCCGTGCACGCACACGACTCCGTGCGCGCACACGACTCCGGCCGGTCCGGGTGGCAGGCGCGCGGCTCGGCCTCGTACCGGTCGAGGTACCGCTGCTGCGGGGCGAGCGGGCGGTAGCCCTCCGTGACCAGCAGGCACAGGCCCTCGGGCAGCAGCCGGGCGGCGCGGGCCAGCCGCCAGACGACACCCTCGCGCAGAAGGGCGTAGGCGCCCGCCGGGTCGGCGAGCCGGGTGTCGACGCGGAGGAACGGCAACTCCCGCAGATCCACGAGGGGTTCGTGGGACTCGTGGACCGGGATTCCGGCCACCCGGGGGTCGTTCATGAGGATGATCTCTGACATCTCAGTCCTGTGGGAGGTGGCGCGACGCACCGAGACGCCCCCGGGACCGGTCCGACGACCGGTCCCGGGGGCTCCCCCGTGAGTGCCTGGCTCTCGTCGAACGCCGCCCGCCGCTACTTCCTGGGCGTCACATAGCCGACGACGTCGCCGGCCTTGGTGTTGTACCGGGTGCGCTTGTACACGCCCTCGGTGCCGCCGTTGCCGGACTTGGTGGTGTTGCCCTCGATGGTGGTCAGGGTCTTCGTCCTGGCGTTGTAGCCGACGACGATGCCGATGTGGTCGACGTCCCAGCCGTTGGTCCCGAGGCTGGGCGTGCCGCCGTCCCAGTCGTAGAGCACCGCGTCGCCGATCTTCGGGACGTAGGAGCCCCGGGCGTGCCAGGTGCCGATGGAGTTGCGGGCCCGGTAGAACGAGCCGGCGAAGGCGTCGGTGTTCTTCGTGCGGGCGCCGGAGTTCTTCCAGACGTAGCGGACGAAGTCGGCGCACCAGTTGTTCGTGCGCCACTGCAGGCCGCCGACCTTCTTGCACCGGCCGACGACACCGCTCTTCGGGTCGGTGGCGACGGCGCTGTAGTAGTTGCAGTTGCCGGCCTTCTCGCGGTTGCGCGGCGACAGGCCCACCTGCTGCTGAGCCCTGTCCTTGATGGCCGTCTGGAGCGAGACCGCCGCGGCGGAGGCCGACCCCGACGACGAGGTCGAGGCCGAAGCCGCCCCCGTGGTGAGTGCTCCGCCCGCGAGGGCCGAGATCAGCAGAAGAGTGGTGGCGGCGCGCCGCGCGGACGCCTTGGTCGTACCGGACCTGGTCGTACTGGACTTGGTCGTGCTGGACATCGGAAGTCCTTTCCCCGTTGAATCCCCGTTGGCGCCGGGGGAGTTCGGGCTGCTCCCGTTCCCCTCCGACACCAAGAAGCTTCGCGGGGCCCCCTACAACTTCCCTTCAGGTCCTCTTCACTTCCCGCGGCCACCCTTGAAGCTACGACCACGACTCCCGTGCCTCGTGCGCCTCGTACGCCGTGAACACCTCGCGCGCCTCCTCCCGCAGAGCGAGAGCCCCCTTCTCGTCGCCGAGGCGGTCCCGCAGTTCCGCTAGGGAGCGCAGGGTGCGGGCCCGGGGCAGCGGGAGCCGCAGGATGTCCCAGAGAGCGACCGACGTGGTGAGGTGGGTCTCCGCGTCCGTCAACCGCCCGTCCGTCAGGGCGCATTCGCCGAGGGTGCGCCGGACCAGGGCCTCGCCCCACCGGTCGCCGTACGTCCGGCACACATCGAGCAGACCGTCCAGGTCGGCCGCCGCCTCGCGGGTGCGCCCCAGCCGCAGCCGGGCCTTCGCGCGGGCCTGGGCGGCGTACGCGCTCATCAGGCGGTCGCCGAACTCCCGGAGAATCGCCAGGGACCGGCCGGAGAGCTCCTCGGCCTCCGCGTACTCGCCGAGCGCGCGGTGCAGCAGCCCGTACGACCGCAGGGCGAGCGCCTCGCCTCGCCGGCTGCCGAGCCGGCGGTAGGCGGCCAGGGACTCGTCGAGGAGGACACGGGCGGTGGCGTACTCGCCGAGTTCGACGTGGACCGACCCGGCGAGACGGCAGGCGAGGCCGAGCCCCGCCGTGTCGTCGAGCCGTCTGAAGTCGTCGATGGCGCGGGTGAGTTCACGGGCGGAGTCCCGTAGCCGGCCCTGTTCGCGGTAGGTGCCGCCCAGGCCCGCGAGGGCCGCCGCGTGCCCTCGGGTGTCGCCCAGCTCGGCGCAGAGCCGGACCGCCTGCCGGTAGTGGTCCACGGACTCGGTGAAGACGTCCTGTTCGTAACGGAGTTGACCGAGGCCGATGAGGAGCAGAGCCTCCCCGGCGCGGTCCTCGGCCCGGCGTACGGCGGCGAGCGCGGCCTCATGGGTGCGTGACCACGAGTCGAAGCGGTTGTCGACGATGTAGGCGGACGAGCACAGGGTGACGGCGGCCTCGCGGGCGAGCGCGTGCAGGTCCATGGCGGCGGCGCGCTCGACGGCGGCGGCGATCGCGCCGGCCTCCGCCTCGAACCACGCGGTCGGGTCGGCCAGCACCTGCCGGGCGGCCCGTTCGCCGACCGGCCACAGTGTGCTCGGGTCCTGGAGCACCACCTCCCCGGAGGGCCCCGCGGCGGTCGCCCGCGCGGTGAGCCACAGCCAGCCGCCGAGCGCCCGCCCGAGAGCGGCGGCCCGCTCGGCGCGCGGTTCCTCCGCCTCCGCGCGCTCGGCCGCGTACACCCGGACCAGGTCGTGCAGCCCGAAACGCGGCTGCCTGGCACGGTCGACGCCGGTGAAGTGCAGCAACTGCGCGTCGATGAGCCGGTCCACGACGTTCTCGGCGTCCTCCGTCTCCGGCAGGTCCAGCAGCGCGGCCACCGTCCAGGCGGCCACGTCGGGCGCGCCGAGCAGACCGAGGCGCCGCAGGGCGGTGCGGCCGAGGGGGTCGAGGGCGTCGTAGCTGAGGCCGAGTCCGGTGCGGACCTCCAGATCGCCGACGGCAAGTTCGTCGAGGCGGCGGCGTTCGTCGTCGAGGCGGTCGGCGAGCATCCGGGGCGTCCAGTGGCGGCGGGTCGCCAGGCGGGCTCCGGCGATCCGCAGGGCCAGCGGCAGCCCGCCGCACAGGGCGACGATCCGGCGCGCCGCCCCGGGGTCGCTCCGGACCTGCCCGTCCCCGGCGATCCGGGCGAGGAGGTCGATCCCCAACTCGTCGTCCAGCACGTCGAGTCCGGTACGGGCCGCGCCGCCGAGGCCCGCCAGCCGGGCACGGGACGTGATCAGCACACCGCAGCTCGCGCTCCCCGGCAGCAGTGGCCGTACCTGCGCCTCGCTGCCCGCGTCGTCGAGGACCAGCAGTACTCGGCGCCGGGCGAGCAGGCTGCGGAACAGGTCGCCGCGTTCGGCGGGGCCGTCGGGCGGTTCGGTGCCCAGCGCGCGCAGCAGCCGGGCGAGCACCTCGGTGGGCGGCACCGGATCGCTGAAGCCGTGCAGTTCGGCGTAGAGCTGGCCGTCGGGGTAGTCGGCGGCGACCCGGTGCGCGACCTGTACGGCGAACGCGGACTTACCGATACCGCCGGGCCCGGACACGACCGCGACCGGCATCGCCTCCCGGGCCCCGGCCAACAGGGCGGACACCTCGTCCAGTTGCTCCTTGCGACCGGTGAAGTCACCGATGGCGGGCGGGAGAAGCGCGGCGCGGGGGAGTGGCTCGGGCCGTGGTCGTACCCGGTCCGGGGCGTCGACATCGCCCTCCGACTCGGAGGCGGGCGGCGGCCGGTGGGACGCATCCGGACGGGGGCGGTCGCCCGGGTGCGGTAGCGGTCGGTTCTTCTCCGGCGCGGCGGACCGTGGTGCGGCGGGTCCTGGTGCGGTGGCCGGCATCAGCTCCGGGTCCGACCGCAGGATCGCCTCGTGCAACTGCCGTAACCCCGGGCCCGGGTCGATGCCCAGCTCGTCGGCGAGTACGGCACGCCCTTCCGCGTACGCCGCCAGGGCGTCGGCCTGCCGGCCCAGACGGTAGAGGGAGAGCATCAGATGCCCGCGCAGCCGCTCCCGGGTGGGATGGGTGCCGACCAGGGCGGTCAGCTCGGCGACCAGGCCCTGTTCCCGGCCGGGTGTGGCGAGGTCGGCGGAGATACGGTCCTCCAGCGCGGCCTGCCGTGCCTCCTCCAACCGCTCGGCCTCGACACGCAGGGCGTCACCGACCCCGCCGAGAGCCGCACCCCGCCACAACTCCAGTGCCTCGCACAGGAGTTGGGAGGCGCCGCGATGGTCTCCGGAGGCCGCGCGATCCCGCCCCGCCGCCGTGAGCCGCTCGAAGTCCCCGAGGTCGATCCGGTCGTGGTCGCTGTTTACGCGCAGCAGATAGCCGGGCGGACGGGTCTCGATCCCGTCGGCCCCGGCGGGCAGCGCGCGCCGCAGTCCGGAGACGTACGTCTGGATCAACGCGCGTGCCGAGTCAGGCGGTTCGTCGCCCCAGACCGTGTCGACGAGTGTCCCGGCGGAGACCACCCGCCCGGGCCGCAGCAGCAACGCGGCCAGCAGGGCGCGGGGTTTGGGCCCGCCGAGCGAGAGACGGCGCCCGCCGGACCAGACCTCGACCGGGCCGAGCAGTCGGTATTCCAGGCTCACAGCGCCCCCGTTTCCGCACCTTAGCGACCCGTGCCCGCACTATTTCGCGTGCATGCCAAGATTGACAGCTCGGCATCGTACGCATCCGGTATCCGCTCGGTCACGGAGGACATGCGGGCCCACGCGAGCGGGCGTCGACCACACCGCGGCGCTCACCGCCGTCACCGAACGTCGAGGACACCGACCTCTCACCCGCGACACGGCACCCGGTCCACCGGGCGCGGGTGGCTCAGAGCGTGGCCAGGGGCTGGGCCGCGCTCAGGTGATGCACGGCCGTCCGGGCGGAG
Organism: Streptomyces sp. NPDC001868; assembly: GCF_040297125.1. Lineage (NCBI taxonomy): Bacteria > Bacillati > Actinomycetota > Actinomycetes > Kitasatosporales > Streptomycetaceae > Streptomyces > Streptomyces sp. NPDC001868. The sequence continues at coordinate 304,922 of NZ_JBEOYO010000008.1, forward strand.
TGCGGGGCGAGCAGGCGCCGCAGCTCCTCCGCCGCGGCCTTGAGGAGGTCGCCGTCGCGGGTGGCGTGGAGGGTTTCGAGGACGAAGGCGACGTGCGTGGAGTCCTCGGTGACGCGGGTGCGGTGGGCGTCGCGGTGGTTCCAGTGGCGGGTCAGGACGTCGGTGGTGTCGGTGTAGATGATCTCGCCGGACTTCGGGGTCTCCACGGTGTCGGGTTCGCCGAGCGGGGTGAAGGACTCGGTGCCGTCCGCGTACCGGATGTCGATGTCGCCGGTGACGTGGTCGAGGTCGAAGGCGCCGGCGGGCAGGCCGTGCCGTACGGAGACGGCGTTGTAGGAGTCGACGGCCGGGTTGATGCGCGGCAGCGTCCCCTTCTTGGCGAGGCGGCGGCCGAGCGCGTCGACGCTGGGGCGGATTCGGCGGGGGTTCGTGCCGAAGGAGCGGTAGGCGGTGTGCCAGGCCTCGATACGGGGGTCGGTCTCGTCGGCCGGGTGCCAGGTGCCGTCGGCGAGCTGCCGCTCCAACTCCTCCAGGGCCGTGACCGTGTCCGGCCAGGGTTCACGGCCGCGCAGACCGGTGGCGGCGACCAGGGCGATGAGGGTGTCGGGGAAGGCGTCCGCGACGGCCGGGGTGATGCGCAGGGCGGGCATGAGCAGGTTTCCGTTTCCAGCGTCTGGGCGAGGGTGGTCGGGCGGTGGGCGGGTCCGGGCCCGCGCGTCGGCGGCGGTCGGCCGGGCACGCGCTCGGGAGCGGGCGTCACGGCTTCCAGGGGCCGATGCGGTCCAGCCGGCGGCGCTGCTGCTGTGCCGTGGGCACGTCGAGGCCCTGGCCGCGCGCGGTGAGCCGGTCGGCGACGGCCGTGCGGTGCTCGACGGGCTTGTGATCGTCGTACTTGAACTTGGCCTGTACGTCGATGACTTCCAGGCGCAGCCCGCGGATACCGGGCAGCATCCGGCCGTAGGGCGGCTGGTCGACGGCGACCGGGGCGTGGTCGCCGTCGGGCTGGAAGTGGGCGAGCTGGCGGCGCAGCAGCTCGGCCTTGGCCTCGGGGTCGTCGACGAGATGGGCCCGGCAGGTGAACTGGACGGCCGTGTAGTAGCTGGTGGGGACGCCGTCGGCGGGCGGGGTGCCGGCGCCCGCGCGCCAGGGGCCCGGGACGAAGGCGTAGTCCCCGAAGACGGTGAACAGGACGTTCGGATCGTGCTCGATCGCCTTCCATACCGGGTTCGGGCGGGCGAGATGAATCAGCAGGTCGCTGCCGCCGTCGGTGAAGTCGCCGGTGAAATGGGTGGGCACGGCGACGGGCGGGTGACCGGGCGGGCCGTTGACGGTCAACTGTCCGAAGTCGTGGCCATCGGCGATCCAGGCCCGCCATTCCGCCACGTCGAGGCCGGCATCCCAGGGCTGGACGAACATGCTGGTCTCCTCGTCCCTCACTGTCGTTATCGTCTACTATCACTGGAACGACCGCACCGTACAACGCAACGACCGGACCGTGTCAACCGAACGACCGCGCGGTGCGCTGTGGTGGTCAATCCTGAGGTCGGGGTTGAGGTCGAGGCCGGAACTGAGGACGAGGACGAGGGCGGAGATCTGATGGTCGAGACGGCGGCGGCCCTGCGGACGGTCGCCCACAACGTCCGGTCGGCCCGCACCCGCGCGGGCCTGTCGCTGGAGGAACTCAGCCGGCGCTCCCAGGTGAGCAAAGGCGCCCTGGTGGCGCTGGAGAAAGCCCAGGGCAACCCCAATCTGGCCACCCTGGTCCGGCTGGCCGACACCCTCGGCATCTCGGTGTCCGCCCTGATGCAGGGGTCGGCCGAGGGACGTGTCCGTGTCGTGGCCGCCGACGGCGTGGCCCCCCTGTGGACCGGCGAGCGGGGCGGTGAGGCCCGGCTGATGCTGACGACCTCGGGCCCGGCGCCGGTCGAGGTCTGGCGCTGGCGGCTGGAGCCGGACGAGGAGTACCCCAGCCATCCCCACCAGGCCGGAGTGGTGGAGACCGTCAGTGTCATCTCCGGCCGGATGACCCTGATCGTCGACGGCACCGAACACGCCCTGGAGGCCGGGCAGACCGCCACGTTCGACGGCGACACCTCGCACACCTATCGAGGCGCCGGCACCGGGACATGCAGCCTGATCATGACGGTCCATCTGCCGCCCGGCCCCGCCTCCACGGCCTGATCGACAGGCCCCTCACGCGGGCAACCTGAGTTCAATTCTGGTCTCCCCCGCGCCGCGACCCGCGTCAGTCGGGGACCAGTACGGCCCGCCCGCGTACCGCTCCCGAACGGAGCGCGTCGATCGCCTCCGAAGCGCGGGACAGCGGGAACCGCTCGGTCGTGACCCTGAGGGCGCCGGAGCGGGCGAGCGCCACGACCCGCTCCAGATCGGGCCGGGTGCCCCAGAACGGCAGCGAGATCCGCAAGCCCGGAGGGAGAGCTCCGGGCTTGCGGACCGTCAGTTCCCCGCCACCGCTGCCGACGAGAACGAGCTCTCCGCCCGCCCGCAGAACGCTCAGCCCCAGCCGCAGCGTGGCGGCGGTGCCGACGAAGTCGAGAACGGCGTCGACGCCCACGTCACCGGCCCGCTTCCGCAGAACATCGGCCGTGTCGGCCCGTACGACCGTGCCGAAGTGCGCGCCGCACTCGTGGGCCAGGGTGATCGCCTCCTCCCGTACGTCCACCGCGAACACCCGGGCGGAGGTGGTGGCCCGGAGGACCTGGACCGCCAGATGCCCCAGACCGCCGACGCCGATCACCGCCACACTCGCCCCGGCCCCGGTACCCCTCTCGCTGTGGCCGCCCCCGGTACCCCTTTCGCTGTCGCCCCCGGTGTCGCCGAGCGTCGGCCGGAGTCCGGCGACGGCGTGATACGAGGTGAGGCCCGCGTCGGAGAGCGGGGCGGCCTGCGTGGGGTCGAGGTCGCCGACCGGTAGCAGGAGGCGCCCGGACGGTACGAGCAGGTAGTCGGCCAGGCCGCCGTCGCGTCCGAGTCCGGCGCCGGTCCCGGTGCGGACCGCGTCGAGCGCGGCGCGCCGGTCGCAGTAGTTCTCCGCGCCGGCCGCGCAGTGCCCGCACCGCCCGCAGCCCCAGGGGCCGTACACGACCACCCGCTCCCCGGCCCTCGGCCCGACGGCGTCCGGGCCCAGCTCCGCCACCCGGCCGGCGACCTCGTGCCCGAGGGTGAAGGGCGGTCGGTAGGGCAGGGCGCCGGGCAGCGCGGCGAGGACGTGCAGGTCGGAACCGCACAGTCCGGCCGCCTCGACCCGCACCAGCACTTCCTCGCCCCTGGGTGCGGGGCGTTCCACTTCGGTGACCGCGGGAGGCCCGCCCCAGTGCGTCAGCCGGACCGCTCTCATCCGCCCTCCCGGCACAGCCTGTTGACACGCACGCCCATGCACGCCACCTTAGCAAAAATGAAGTCAGTTCAGTAGATGGGTGAAGGCGAGCGAAAGCGGGGCTCCATGGGCGACAGAGACGCGGGCCGCGGCCGTTTCGCGGGGCGGGTCGCGCTGGTCACCGGCGCGGGCTCCGGGATCGGCAGGGCGGTCGCCCGCCGGCTGGCCGCCCAGGGTGCCGAGGCCGTCGTCGCGGCTGACATCGACGGCCCGGCGGCCGCATCGGTGGCGCAGGAACTGGCCGGAGGGCACGCGGCGGCGCTGGACGTGGCGGACGCCGACCAGGTCGACCGGGTGGTCGACGAGGTCGTACGGGCGCACGGCCGGCTGGATGTGGTGGTCCACGCGGCCGGCGTCGACGATCCCACCGTGAAGCAGTGGCTGGCCGACGCGGTACTGGCCGGCCGGCCGCCCGAAGTGACGACGCGCCTCGGTGTCGAGGCGTGGCACCGGGTCCTGCGGATCAACCTGGACGGCACCTTCCACGTCCTGCGCGCCGCCCTGCGGGCGATGCGGCCGGGCGGCTCGGGAGCCGTCGTCACCTTCGGCTCCTCCGCGGCCTTCGACGCGCTCACCGGCTATCCGCACTACGCGGCCTCCAAGGCCGGCGTGCACGCGTTGAGCCAGTCCGTGGCCAAGGAGGCCATCGCGTTCGGCGTACGCGTCAACACCGTGGCCCCCGGTCCCACCGAGACCGGAATGGCCGCCCACACCCCGGCGGTGCTGCGCGAGGGCTTCGCCGACCCCCGCGTACGCCCGTACGCCACGCCGGAGGAGATCGCCGACGTCGCGCTGTTCCTGGCGAGCGACGAGGCCGCCAACCTCGTCGGCGCGGTGCTGCTCGCCAACGGCGGCCGGTTCACGGCGTAGCGAGCGGCTCCGGCGCGGAGGCGGGGGCGGCGCGGAGGCGGGGGCGGGGGGGGCCGGGGCGGGGGGGTGCCGCGCCCCGGGGGCCCC